>JALZEI010000009.1 GCA_030862115.1 Actinomycetota bacterium | reverse complement strand
GTCCGCGCCCACATCACGTCAGGGGGTCAAGCCGTGTCCGAGATCGTTCTAGAGGATGTCACGAAGAGCTACGGCGGTGACACCCCCGCGATCCACGACCTCGACCTCGGCGTGGAAGACGGGGAATTCATGGTCTTCGTCGGCCCATCCGGATGCGGGAAGTCAACTGCGCTGAGGATGATCGCTGGCCTCGAGACCGTCACGGATGGAGAGATCAAGATCGGGGGGACCGTTGTAAACGATGTCGCTCCCAAGGACCGCGATATCGCGATGGTCTTCCAGAACTACGCTCTTTATCCGCACATGTCGGTCTACGAGAACATGGCCTTCGGCCTGAAGCTCGCAAAGCTCGACAAGGACGAAATCGATCGCCGCGTCAAGCACGCAGGCGAGATCCTGGGACTGACGGAATACCTGGACCGCAAGCCTAGGGCCTTGTCCGGCGGGCAAAGACAGCGCGTGGCAATGGGTCGAGCCATCGTCCGGGAGCCGCAAGCGTTTTTGATGGATGAGCCCCTGTCCAACCTCGACGCCAAGCTGCGCGTACAGATGAGGTCTGAGATCGCTCGCATTCAGAACGATCTCAGCGTGACCACCATCTACGTGACGCACGATCAGATCGAGGCTATGACGATGGGGGACCGGGTCTGCGTCCTCAAGAAGGGCGAGCTGCAGCAGGTCGGCACGCCCCACGAGCTCTTCGAGCAGCCCGTGAACCTCTTTGTGGCCGGCTTCATCGGCAGTCCCTCGATGAACTTCGCCACAACAACCCTTGAGGAAAAGGACGGGAAACTTAGGTTCGCTCTGGGCGATGAAACGCTGACGGTAGCCGACGAGCTACTCGAAACTCGGCCCGCCTTGCGCAACTACCTCGGCAAGGAGGTCATCGTCGGGATCCGTCCGCAGGACTTCGAGGATGCCTCGCTTTCGAAGGCCCCCGAGGATCGACGCATTAAAGCGGAGCTCGACCTCGTGGAGGCAATTGGGACGGAAACGCTTCTGCACTTCACGATGAACGCTCCGGTGGCGATCACAGAGGAGATGAAGGAACTGGCCGCGGATGTCGGGGCCGAGGCCGAAGAGCAGCTCGAGCGGCAGGCCAAAGAGGGCACGAACGAGTTCGTCGCCCAGGTCGATCCGAAGAGCAAGTTGCGCGACGGGCAGTCCGCGGAGCTGGTCATCGACACGTCCCGCGCTCACTTCTTCGATAAGGAAACCGCGGAAAGCATCTTCGACTGAAGTCGATCGTCTAGCCGACCCGAAGTAAAACGGCCTCCCACGGCTGCAACGCAGTCCCGTCTCCGACGCGGTTCCCGATCGTGGAGAGCAAAACCGTTGACCCCGGCGCGTCGAACGGCTGCTCGGCATCGGTCATGTTGACAGAGACCTGGAGTGTGCGGCCGCGCTTCCACGACCAGACGCCCTCGGGGGAGTCCACGCTTTCGTAGGGCCCGTGGGCAAGATCGGGCTCGGAACGCCGCAGGGCGATCAGAGCGCGAGTCAAATGAAGGGTCGACCCCGGGTCCCCTCGCTGCTCTTCGACGTTGCGCCGGGCGACGTCTCCGAGAGGAAGCCACGGCTTCACGACGTCGCGACAGAATCCGCCGTGCTCGGCGGCACTCCACTGCATGGGTGTACGTCCGGGATCCCGTCCGGCCCCCTCAGGCCAGAACCTTTTCCCGACGGGATCTCGAAGATCCTCTTCTGCGATGTTTCCGTGCGGGAGGCCGATCTCGTCGCCGTAGTAAAGGAACGCCGTCCCGCGGAGACACAGCAGGATCATTAAGGCGCAGCGGGTCTTGGCCTCGTCTCCATCACACCACCGGCTCGCCATCCGGCCGACGTCGTGATTCGACGCCATCCACACCGGCCATGCTTGGGTCGGCAACAACTCGTAGGTCGACTCCACGCAAGGCCGTAGCTCGGCGGGATCGAACGCCGCGTGGGCGAAGGGGAAGTTGAAAGCGAGGTGCAACTCGTCGCTGCCCGAGCCATAGAAGGCGGCCATCTTCTCGAGTTCCAAGACGTATGTCTCCCCGATGAGGATGCGTTCCGGATCGTAGTTATCCGCCAGGGTTCGCCATCGCTTGAGAACATCGTGCACCTCGGGGCGGTTCATGTTGTGCTCCGCACGCTGGCCTATGCGTCGCACGTCCGGGTGGTCTTCCTCGGTCGCGGGAAGGTTGTCGCGCAACGCTCGATCCTTCACGAGCGCGTGGGCCACGTCGATGCGAAAACCTGCAATGCCGCGGTCGAACCAGAACCCGATGATGTCGTCGAAGGAGCGGCGAACGTCCTCGTTCCACCAGTTGAGATCCGGCTGCTCCTTCAAGAAGTTGTGCAGATACCACTGTTCTGTGGCATCGTGAAACTTCCAGGCGATGTCGCCGCCGAAGACGCTGAGCCAGTTATTAGGTGGGGATCCGTCGGGTCCCCCGTCGGCCCAGACGTACCAATCGCGGTGGCGGGCTTGTCGCGACGAAAGGGCGTCTTGGAACCACGGGTGGCGATCCGAGGTGTGATTGGGAACGAGATCGAGGATCACCCGTATGTTTCTCATCGTCCCCTCGCGGACGAGCTCGTCGAGGTCGGCCATCGTTCCCAGCTCTGGGTGGATCGCTTTGTAGTTGGAGATGTCGTAGCCCCAGTCCGCGTTCGGAGAGTCCATGACGGGATTCAGCCAGATCGCGTCTATGCCCAGCCACGACAGGTAATCAAGACGTTCGAGCACGCCCCGCAGATCCCCAACCCCGTCGCCGTTCGAATCCTGAAAGGACCGCGGATACACCTGGTACATCACCGCGCTCTTCCACCATTGCTCGGTTTGGTTCTCGATCGTCACTGAATTGCTGAAGAATCAAATGACGGCATGACACGGGATAGTAGGTGCGCTGCTAGGCTCCCTTGCACCAATTACTCCTGCCGAAGGCCTTCTGAGGCGTGTCGGCTGAGACAGAGGGGGAGGCTATGCGGGCAAGGCATCTAGCGACCTCGGTTTTTTTGTCGGGCGCTCTGCTGTTAACGGCATGCGCCGGGGGAGATGTCGGCGGAGATGACACCGAAGACGGGGGCACCGGCGGAAGCGGATCCGTATCTGTGGCGGCGGTGTGGTCGGGAACCGAGCAGGAGAACTTCGAGGCCGTTCTCGACGCCTTTACCGAAGAGACCGATATCGATACGGAGTATCAGTCCAACGCGGACATCGGGACCTTTTTGGGAACGCAGATCGAAGGTGGTGAGCCGCCCGACGTCGCGTTGCTTCCACAGCCGGGACTCCTTCGAGACTTCGTGGAACAGGATGCTTTGGTCGAGGTGAGCGAAGGAGCCGCCGCGGCGGTCGAGGAGAATTACGCAGCCATTTGGGGCGAGCTGGCGAGCGTCGACGGCACGCTTTACGGCGTTTACTTCAAGGCTGCCAATAAATCGACGTGGTGGTACAACACCGCGGCCTTCCAGGGGGCCGGCGTCGAGCCTCCGCAGGATTGGGATGAGCTCCTGCAGCAGACGGGCACCGTTGCGCAGTCGGGCATCCCCTACCTTTCCATCGGCGGCGGAGACGCGTGGCCGCTGACCGACCTCTTCGAGAACGTCTACCTTCGCACCGCGGGACCGGAGAAGTACGATCAACTCGCGGCCCACGAGATCAAGTGGACCGACCCGAGCGTCGTCGAGGCCCTCGAGATCATGGGCGAGCTGGTGGGCGAGGACCAGAACCTCGTCGGCGGCCGCAAGGGAACCCTGCAGACCGACTTCCCGACGTCGGTTAGCCAGACTTTCACCGATCCCCCAAAGGCCGCCACGGTCTTCGAAGGAGACTTCGTTGCCGGGGTGATTGTGGGCGAGACCACCGCTACAGTTGGCGAGGACGCGGACTACTTCCCCTTCCCCTCCATCGACGGGTCGCCGACCGCGGTTGTTGCCGGTGGAGATGTCGCGGTCGCGTTGACCGAAAGCGAGGAGGCCCAGGAGCTGCTGACCTTCCTTGCATCGCCAGAGGCGAGTCAGGTGTGGGCCGAGCTCGGTGGGTTCGCGTCGCCGAACGAAGAGGTCGACACGAGCGCCTATCCGGACGAGGTCAGCGCGCGGATTGCCGAGGACCTCGTCAACGCTGAAGACGTCCGCTTCGACATCTCCGATTTGCAGCCGGCAGCGTTTGGCGCGACGGCCGGTCGAGGTATGTGGTTGAGGTTGCAAGAGTTCGTCCAAAGCCTCGATGCCGAGGCAACAGCCCAAGCACTGGAAGAGGACGCCGCTAAAGCTTTCAAGTAGACACAGGGCCGGACATGGCGACTGCGGAAGCTCAGGCTGGAGTAAAGGCCGCCGCGGGCAGGCCGGCGAAGATCGAGCGGCCTCCCGGCGGGGGCCGCTCGTGGGTCGGTTGGGCGTTCCTGTTACCTGCGCTTGTAGCTCTCGGCGCGCTCGTGGTGTATCCGACTATCGACACGATCTTTCAGAGCGTCCAGACCGATACGACACGCCAGTTCACGGGACTTGACAACTACGGCGAGATCATCGACAGCGCGCGCATCCGTACCGCCATAGTCAATACCGCGATCTGGGTCGTGATCGCCCCCATGCTCATCTCGGGGCTCGGGCTGATCATCGCGGTGTTGACCGAGCGAGTCAGTTACTCGGGCGCCATCAAGACCATCTTGTTCATGCCGATGGCGATTTCGGCGCTTGCGGTGGGAGTTATTTGGCGGGGCGTATACGACCCCCGCGCCCCCATCGGTCTCGCCAACGCCGTGCTCGCCAAGGTGGCGAACACGATCGACGCACCGGGGAGGTATCCCGATGCGACCATCCCACCGAACGCGCCGCTCGTAAAAGAGGAAAACGCGATCGCGACGAAGGACGAGTTCTCGGCGGGCGAGCTGGGACATATCGGGGTGGTCGGTCTCGCCGAACCGCCGGGGGCCGCCGAGGCCTCGGAGCCGGATCTTGGCTCGGGCGAGGTCGAGGTAATCGTGTGGCGTGACTTCTCACCCGAGGGCGGTGAGACCGGCCAAGTCGATCCCAACGAGGTTGCCCTCGCCGACGCTGCGGTGCAGCTGCTAAGTGCGGACGGTGAGGTGGTCGCGGAGACGACCACCAATGCCGGGGGAGTGGCGACTTTCGAGGAGGCCGGGGAAGGTCCCTTCCGAGCCCGGCTTGCGCCGTCTAACTTCCAGGCCGGCTTCGGCGGCGTCGAATGGTTGGGGCCGAAGGAGCTGACCGGCCTGGGCTATCCGCACCTTGCCACACTGGCGATCATCTTCGCCTTTTTATGGATGCAGCTCGGTTTCGCAATTGTCGTGATCGGATCGGGTCTGTCGGCTCTGCCGCGCGATCTCCTTGAGGCCGCGCGCGTCGACGGTGCGAAGGAGTCCCAAGTGTTCCGACACATCACGTTCCCTCTCTTGAGACCTGTTCTGGTCGTGGTGTTTGTGACTCTCACAATCAATGTGCTCAAGATCTTCGACATCGTCTACGTCCTCGCGCCTCCCGCCATACAAGACGAGGCGAACGTCGTCGCTCTGGAAATGTGGAAGTCGTCGTTTGCGGCCAGGGAGTACGGGGTGGGGGCCGCAGTCGCAGTGCTGCTCTTCTTGCTCGTCATTCCAATCATGATCTTCAACCTGAGACGGTTCCGGAGGGAGAATTAATGGCGGCACATGCGGAAGACATCGCGGGGCTCGAACCGAAGACGCCCACGCAAAGGATTACGCGCGCGCTTTCGAAGGGCCCACTGCACATCTTCCTAGTGGGCATCGCCTTGTTTTGGTTGACTCCCACCTTCGGTTTGTTGGTCACGAGTTTCAGGGACGCGGCCGCCAACGCCGAAAGCGGCTGGTGGAACGCCTTGATGAAACCCAGGGAGCTAAGCCTCGAGCCTTACAAGGAGCTTCTAACCGATGAGTCTCTGATTGGTGCGTTTTGGAACACCGTCAAGATCGCGGTGCCGTCTTCGATCCTCGTGGTCTTGATTGCGGCAGGGGCGGCCTACGCCTTTTCCTGGATCGACTTCAAGGGGCGCGAGCCGCTGTTCCTTCTCGTGATCGCCCTCCTTGTGGTCCCGCTGCAAATGGCATTGATTCCGGCGGCTCGCTTGTTCAACTCGTTCGGCATCTTCGGGACGGTATGGGCTGCAGTGATCTTTCACGTCGCGTTCGGGCTCCCCTTCGCCATTTTCTTGTTGCGAAACTTCTTCATCGGGATTCCGAAAGACCTCTTGGAGGCTGCCCGAATCGATGGCGCCTCCGAGCTGCAGATCTTTCGGAAGATCATGTTGCCTCTCGGCATGCCGGCGATCGCCTCACTCTTCATCTTCCAGTTCCTGTGGACGTGGAATGACTTGTTGGTGGCCCTGACCTTCGCCCCAGGGGAATCCGCCCCTCTTACCGTATACATCCAGTCTCAGATGAGGCAGTTCGGTGCGAACCTGGACATCATCGCCCCGGGTGCATTCCTAACGATGGTCGTGCCTTTGATCGTTTTCTTTTCCTTCCAGCGCTATTTCGTCCAAGGAGTACTCGCAGGCTCAGTGAAGTGATAGATGGACCTACGCTTTTCGACGACCTTCGACAAGGCGCGGCGCAAGGAGACCTACAGGCGTCTAGCCCGCCTGGTTAAGCGAGAGGAGCCGCCCGATAAACTCCTGGCACTCGAGGAAGTTCAGGATCGGCTGCGGCTTTTCGATCAGCACTACTTGGGCATCGAACCCATTGAAGTAGATCGCATCGTCGGCACCGCGGGACGGGCCGAGGACTTCGACCAAGACTTTCTCCCGAAGCGGCTCGAGATGCGCGAACGCTGGAGGGGGGTCGAGCAGAGCTTTCCGCAGGGACAGTTCCCACCCATTGTCGTGTACAAGGTCGACCAGGCTTACTTTGTGGTCGACGGGCACCACCGCGTGGCGATCGCCAAGCGCAGCGGCGTCGAGATGATCGACGCCGAGGTGACCGAGCTTCATTCCCGTTTCTCGATCCCGCCCGATGTCGACATAGCGCACCTGATCTTCCTCGAGCAGCAGCGGATTTTCTTGGACGAGAGCGGACTCGAGCGCGCTCGTCCCGAGGCGTCGATCGAGTTCAGCCGCCCCGATGGGTATATCCAACTACTTGAGCTTGTGAAGGTGCACGGCTTTCACCTCATACAGGAGCGCAACGAAGTCGTCGCTCCCGAGGAGATCGCCGGCGACTGGTACGACCGCGTCTATCTCCCCACAATTGCCGCCATCAAGCGCGAGGGTCTCACCGGTGATTTCATGGAGGCTACGGAGGGGGATCTCTTCTTATGGATTTGGGAACGACGCCGGACGTTGTACCCCCCTCGCGGTGGCATCAGTCTGGAGGAAACGGCAAAAGTGGTTCCGCGCAAGCGCGAAGGGGCCGGCTGAGACGGGTCGTCGCGCAAGCCCGAAAGATAAGGGGCCGCCGGTTGGCGGCCCCTTGGCGATGTTCGGTTAGTGGACAAGACCACTTCACTGATGTTTAGCGGCGACGCTTCTTCTTGTCCTTGATTACGTAGTCGGTGCCTCTCTTGGTGTTGTCGGTCTGGGCCGCAGTGTAGAAGTCACCGCCGGTCGGAAGCGCAGTGCCGTTCTGACCCACCGCAACCCGTGCGATGGCGTAAGGCTGGGTGATCTTGCCGCCTTTGGCGAACAGAGGGCTGAACGAGCGAGGGACCGTCATCGTCGTGATACCGGTGTTGTCCTCGAGGGTCTCAACCGTCACCTTGATGTCGTCGCGCTGTTCACCCTCGACGTTGCAGACGTCCTCGAACTCGGCAAGGCTCGCCGGTTTCGCGGGGTCGCTGCTGCGATAGGTGGAGGTGTCGTACGTGGTGTTGTTCGCCGTCTGCTGGCCCGCGAAGATCATCCGCCAGTTGAGACATCCACGAGCCGTGCTGGCGCCGATCTCGCCCTCACCTGGGTTTGCCGCGATCCGGAAATAGATGGTGCTGGTGGCGGGTGGAGGACGCTCGGTGAGTATGTGAACCGAGATCGTCTTCTTGGTGTTGCTGAACCAGACTTTGAGGAAGTCGCTGACGCTTCCGGCATCGGCCGCGGTGGTGTTGTCGCCCGTTCCGTCTGCCGGCGTTCCGACGCTGTCCTGATCGTTCAGGAAGTTCGAATCGTTCAGGGGGTCCTCGATCTGCACCTTGGCGGGGACCGTCGTCACCGCTTG
>JALZEI010000007.1 GCA_030862115.1 Actinomycetota bacterium | reverse complement strand
AAAGAGCGCGCCACGGACGAGGCCTACGCCGCGGTGCTCGAGGACCTTCGCTGGCTCGGTCTCGACTGGGACGAGGGACCGGAGGCGGGCGGGGACTTCGGTCCCTACCGCCAGAGCGAGCGCTTCGACCGCTACGCGGCGGTAACCGAGGACCTGACCGCGCGCAACAAGGCATATCCCTGTTACTGCACGGCCGAGGAGCTGGCCGAGCGGCGCAAGCGGGCTCAGGCCGAGGGCCGACCCCCCGGGTACGACGGTCGCTGTCGCAACCTCACCGCGGAGGAGAGGGCCGGCTTCGAGGCCGAGGGCCGGGACTCCGCCGTACGTTTCGCGGTGCCCGGGGGCCGGACCGTTTCCTTTGACGACGTCGTGCGAGGAACGATCGCGACCGAGAGCGCGGAGATGCCCGACTTCGTCATCCAGCGCTCGGACGGATCTCCCACCTACATGCTTGCGGCCTCGGTCGACGACGCGCTTATGGGCATCACTCACATCGTGCGCGGCGACGACCTGATCGCGGCCACCCCGCGACAGCTCCTGTTGCGCGAGGCCATGGCAATCACCGACATTCCCGTCTTCGCCCATCTGCCGCTTCTCGTCGACGATAGGGGACGCCCTTTGTCAAAGCGATGGGGAGACGTCGCGGTGCGCGCCTACCGGGAGCAGGGTTTCCTTCCCGAGGCTCTGGTTAACTACCTGGCCCTTCTGGGTTGGTCCTACGACGATCGCACCAACATCTTTTCGCGCGACCAACTCGTCGAGTACTTCACACTGGAGCGGGTCGGCCGCAACCCGGCGGCGTTCGATGTCGACAAGCTCGAATGGTTAAACGGTTATTACATCCGCGAGCTGAACCCAGTCGATCTCGCCGACCGTCTGGTCGAGGTCTGTCGGGCCAACGGCCTAAGCGTGGATGCCGACGGGGGTCACGAGAAGCTCATGGCGGTGGCACCGCTCCTCGTGGAGCGGATGAAACGGTTGACCGAGGCCCCCTCCATGATTCGGTTTCTGTTCGAGGACGTCACTCCCGACGAGAAAGCCGCCACGGTCCTCGCCGACCAAGGCGACTATCTACGGGAGGTCGTCCAGGCCCTCGAGGGTCTGGAGAAGTGGACCACCGCGGTCATCGAGGAAGCCCTGCGTGCCCTGGCCGAGAGACGGGAACTCAAGTTCAAAAAGGCGTTTCAGCCGATCAGGGCCGCGATCACGGGAACGCTCGTGTCGCCCCCGTTGTTCGAGTCGATGGAGATCCTCGGTCGCGACAGGAGCCTCGAACGTCTCAAGTCCGCCGCCGTTTAGAGTTATCTGCCGCATATGGGGCGTGGTGTAACCCGGCAGCACGGCGGTTTCTGGTACCGCTAGTCCTGGTTCGAATCCAGGCGCCCCAGCGAGGTAGAGGCTCGACGGCGCGTATCCTAGGATCGCCGTCAGAGCCAGACCTAACAAGGCCCGGTAGTCTAGTTGGCCGAGGACGCCGCCCTCTCAAGGCGGAGATCACGGGTTCGAATCCCGTCCGGGCTACGATTTGCGGCGTCCTCGCCGCACGTCAGGCCCTGGCAAGGCGGAGATCACGGGTTCGAATCCCGTCCGGGCTACGACACACTTAGAACCGCGCCGGCAGCGTAGCGGTGCGAAACAGAGCGACCAAAGGAGTTTGTGATGAATCCGACCGACCTCGCCGAGCAGTCGTATTTGCGCGACGACATCCCGGACTTCCGTCCGGGCGACACGGTCCGGGTTCACGTGCGCGTCGTCGAGGGGGAGAGGGAGCGCATCCAGATCTTCGAGGGAACCGTCATTCGCCGGCGAGGAAGCCGGCTTTCGGAGACCTTTACCGTTCGCAAGGTCTCGTTCGGCGTGGGGGTCGAGAGGACCTTTCCCGTTCACTCGCCGATGATCGGCAAGGTAGAGATCGCGGCCCGCGGGGACGTCCGTCGGGCCAAGCTGTACTACCTCCGGTCGCGGGTCGGTAAGGCGGCGAAGGTCAAAGAGCGCCGCTAGGCGCGTTCGTGTCGACGACCGAAACGGAGTCCGACTCCGAACCCAGAACGTTCGACGAGAAACCAAAGTCACCGCGACGATCCTTTTGGAAAGAGCTGCCGGTACTGCTCGTCATCGCGTTTGTTGTTGCGCTTCTTATCAAGACGTTTCTTCTCCAGGCGTTCTTTATCCCCTCGGCATCGATGGTGCCTACGCTCAAGGTCGGAGACAGGGTGCTGGTCGAGAAGGTCTCGTTTCGCTTTGGAGACCCCGGCCGTGGCGACCTGGTGGTCTTCGAGAAAAAGCTCCCCGGCTTTACGGGGACCGACGAGGCCGACGATGAATCTGTTTTCGGCGACATCGTCAACGCTTTCAGGGAGTTGTTCGGTTTTCCCACGGGGACATCACAGGACTTCATCAAAAGGGTGGTCGGAGTCGAGGGTGAAACCGTCTCGGGCCGGGACGGGGAGGTGTTGGTCGATGGAGAACCCATCGAGGAGCCGTGGTTGCCGGAGGGATTGGAGACCGCTCCCTTTCTGCCCATAAAGGTGGGAGAAGACGAGGTCTTCGTGATAGGCGACAACCGCTCCGATTCCGAGGATTCCCGAAGCTTCGGACCAATTCCCGAGGCCAACGTCGTGGGCAGGGCTTTTTTGCTTGTGTGGCCGCCTGCCGATTTCGGAGGTCTTTAGGGTTTCCCGAAGTTACAGACCGCCGAAGTTGCCGAAGGGCCAGATCACAACAAAGCCGCGGCCGATGATCTTGTCCTCTTCGATCGGCCCGATAGAACGCGAGTCCGCGGAGTTATCCCGGTTGTCTCCCATAACGAAAACCATGCCGGCCGGCACCCGGCAGGCCTCCTCCGCCGCCACCATTTTCCCCGGGCAGTTCCCTTCCGTGATGGTGGTGCTCGAGTTGTCGGGTCGCTCGAGATAGGGCTCGGAGATCCGCTCGCCGTTTACGAAAAGACGACGCGGCGTTCCTTCGTAGCGAATGGAATCGCCGCTAACGGCCACCACGCGTTTGATGTAGTCCTCCTCGGCGCCGGTGGGAAGCCCGAGCAGCTCGCGGATGTAGTTGCGCACGTCGTCCGTCCACGGGAGGTCCGGTCCGTCGGTGTTGCCCAACACCGACCGAGCGAAAACGATGACGTCACCCTGGCTTGGTTCGCCCAATAGATAGGAGATCTTTTCGACGAGGACTCGATCGCCGACCCTGAGCGTCGGTTTCATGGAGCCCGATGGGATGTAAAAGGCCTGCATGATGAACGTTTTGATGACGACCGCAATCAAGAAGGCGACGAGCACCAGGAGGGGGAGCTCCGCGATCTGAGTGAGCATGCGGGCGCGCCGTGAGCGAACCGGCCGCTCCTTTTTTCCGAAGGGCCACAGGCGTCGCTTCCTAGGCTCGACCTTGGTGATGGGTTCGGACTGGGGAGATGGCGAGCCGACCTTCGTGGACGGATCGGGTGGGGGGTCCACCCGGCCCTCGGGGGCCTCTGCCGCGCCGTTGCCGAGCTCGTTTCGGAGCCGTGCGGCGGTGGGTTCGTCGATCGTCGAGGCATGGCTTTTGGCGGGGGTTCCCCAGCTCTCGAGGCGGTCGAGCACCTCACGGGAGGAAACACCCACCTCTTTAGCCACTTCGTGGATTCGAGGCATAGGCAAGACAGGTTAATCCGACTGTGCGGGCCGCTAGAGTCGGGGCGATGACGTCCGATGCCCTTGGCCTGCTGGAGACCCGCCTGGCGGACCACGAGTTCCTAAATGTCGCCGGCACCGATGAGGTGGGGCGCGGCGCGCTGGCGGGTCCGCTCGTAGCCGCCGCCGTTGTCCTTCCCGCCGGAGCGGACATCCCCGGATTGAGAGATTCGAAGCTCTGCACGCGCGCGCAAAGAGAGCGCCTGGCCGAGGAGATTCGAGCCATTGCCCTTGCCATCTCGATCGTGCGGGTCCAGCCGTGGCGAATAGATCGCACGGGCCTTCAAAAAAGCAATCTGCAGGCGCTTCGCCGCGCGCTCAAAGGATTGGACGTGTGTCCCGATTACGTGCTCGTCGATTGCTTCAAGTTGAAGCGCCTTCCCTATCCGGCTCTTGCCATCAAGAAGGGGGACGTCGTATCGAAGAGCGTGGCGGCGGCCTCCATCGTTGCCAAGGTCCACCGCGATGCAGCCATGCGCCGCTATCACCGCAAGCATCCGCGCTACGGCTTTGCGACCAACGTCGGCTACGGAACGCGGCAGCATTGGAATGCCCTGAAGGAGTGGGGGCCGTGCGAGATCCACCGCAAGAGCTTCTTCGGGGTCATGGGATTCCCGGATGACGACGACGGAACCAGGCGGCGTCGGGGACGGGGCCGGGCTCCGGTCGTCGAGGCCGTAGAGGGGGCCGAGATCGTGGCAGATGGCGATGGTTTTGCCGCTGAGGTGGGAGACTTAGAGAACGAAGATCCCCTCGAGAGGGCAGGTTCGTGAGCGTCGAAGACCTCGAAAAATATGAAGCCGAGATGGAGCTCCAGCTCTACAAGGAGTATCGGGATGTCCTTCCGATGTTCAAGTTCGTTGTGGAGACCGAGCGCCGTTTTTATTTGGCCAACGAGGTCAAGGTCGAGACGCAGCACGCCGGCACGAAGACGTGGTTCGAGATCGAGCTTCACGACGCTTGGGTGTGGGACATGCACCGACCCGCTCGCTTCGTCTCGCACGTGAAGGTCGTCACCTTCCGGGACCTGAACGTCGAGGAGCTCGCCCAACTCGGAGAAAGAGACCTTTTGCCCGAGCCCCCGGGCATGCAGCGCTAGCCTGCGCGGCGCCTTTCGTCCTACCCTCGTTCTAGCTTCGGTCGATGGACGTTCGACCGCAGCTCGGCCGCGCCGGCGAGGACCTGGCGGCGGGACATCTTCGCCGGAGCGGATACGACATAGTCGAGCGGAACTTTCGTTGTATCGAAGGTGAGCTCGACCTAGTCGCTCGTCGGGACGGGTTGCTCGTTTTCTGCGAGGTGAAAACGCGCCGGGCGGATCGGTGGGGCGAGCCCTCCGAAGCCGTGGGATGGGAGAAACAACGGAGGATTCGCCGGCTGGCGGCTCACTGGATGAGGCTTCGGGCGCCCGGTCCGGTCGAGGTCCGCTTCGACGTCATATCGATCGTCGTCCGACGGGGAAGAGCCGAGCTGACCCACATCGCCGACGCCTTTTAGGCTTCTCCACATCTCAAGAGAGGAGATCGGTGTGAGCGAATTCGAAACGCTGCGATGGGAGCTCGACGAGCAGGTCGTCACCCTGACGCTCGATCGTCCCGAAAAGAAGAACGCGATGTCCTGGACGATGTTTCAGGAGATCGGCGCAGCTTTCGAGCGGGCCGCGTCAGACGATGGGGTTCGATGCGTTGTGATTACGGGGGCCGGCGATGGATTTTGCTCGGGCGCGGACCTCACCGACCAAGCGAACATGGTCACAACTTCGTTCGAGATGAAGGACAGGATGCGCACCATCCATCGCATCGCTCGCGGGGTGATGACGTGCCCCAAGCCGACCCTTGCTCGAGTCACGGGCGTGGCGGCGGGGGCCGGATGCAATCTCGCGTTGTCCTGCGATCTGATCGTGGCCTCAACCCAGGCGTCGTTTGCCGAGCTGTTCGTCAAAAGAGGGCTGGTCGTGGACTTCGGTGGGAGCTGGGCCCTCACCCGGTTGCTTCCGCTTCATCGCGCCAAGGAGCTGGCACTGTTAGGCGAGACGATCGGCGCAGCCGAGGCGTGGGAGCTGGGTCTTCTTAACCGCCTCTGCGAGCCCGACGAGGTAGACGCCGTGGTCAAGGATCTGTCCCGTCGTCTAGCGGCGTTACCGCCTCGAACTGTGACACAGATAAAGGAGAACCTGAATCGCGCACCCGAACGCTCGATCGAGGAGAACCTCGACGCCGAGTCCGTGGCCCAGTCCCTGGTGTTCACGTCTGAGGACACGCGCGAGGCCGTCATGGCCTGGGTGGAGAAAAGGGAGCCGCGCTTTAAGGGTCGGTAATCGCCGTTTGGGCACCTCGTCCGGCCTTTCGTGTCGAGGACTGTCGCACCCCCTCGCTACGTTGAATCTCCACGCTCCCGGGGCCAGAAGGGATGGGCCCTTTGCTTGCGAAAACCGAATCAGTTGCGCTTGTAGGGCCGGACGCGTTCCCCGTGGACGTCGAGGTCAATGTGGGGGACGGACTGCCGGCCTTCAGGATCGTTGGACTGCCGGCCGCCTCCGTGCGCGAAGCCGAGCAGCGGACCCATGCGGCGCTCGACGCGGGGGACCACAAGTGGCCCAAGCGCCGAATAACCGCCAATCTCGCCCCGGGAGCGCTGCGTAAGGAGGGCTCCCACTTCGATCTGGCGCTCGCGATGGGAGTGCTCGGGGCAGACGGCGACTTCGACCCTGGACTTCTCAAGGGTTGGATCTTCATGGGGGAACTCGCCCTGGACGGCAAGCTGCGGCCGGTGCGAGGAACTCTTGCCGCCGCCATCGCCTGTCGTCAGTGGGGCAAACGAGGAATCGTCTGCTCCCGCACCAACGCGCCCGAGGCCGCATTGATTGACGGCATCGAAGTCGTGGCCGCGGACTCTT
The DNA here is from genome assembly GCA_030862115.1 of Actinomycetota bacterium. Lineage (GTDB taxonomy): Bacteria > Actinomycetota > CADDZG01 > CADDZG01 > WHSQ01 > JALZEK01. Next base: position 20,573 of record JALZEI010000007.1, on the reverse strand, counting down.
TGCGGGACTGCCGGGGATTCATGAAGGGGGAGTGGACGCCGGAGCCCGTCGTCCCGGCTCCGGGGACCGAATCGTCTCAAACCGCCGACATGCGCGACGTGCGGGGACATGAGTGTGCGAAACGTGCACTTGAGATCGCGGCCGCCGGTGGACACAACGTTCTCTTGATGGGCCCACCGGGATGCGGAAAGACGATGCTTGCCCGCAGATTGCCGGGGATTCTTCCTTCGATGAGTCTCGAGGAGTCCCTTGAGGTCACCAAGATCTATTCAGTAGCCGGTCTTCTGACGCATCGGGCCTCTCTGGTAAAAGCACGGCCATACCGTTCTCCGCATCACCACATCTCGGTGGCAGGTCTAATCGGCGGCGGGTCCGGTCTGCCATTGCCTGGTGAGATCAGCCTGGCGCATCTAGGAGTCTTGTTTCTGGATGAGCTCTGTCAGTTCCGGAGCGATGTTCTGGAAACTCTACGAGTTCCGCTCGAGGAAGGGATTATTCGCATTGCCCGCTCGGGAGGAGTAGTCGCGTATCCGTGTCGGTTCTCGCTCGTCGCCGCCACTAATCCCTGCCCATGTGGATACGAGGGAGACTGGATGCGGCGCTGTTCTTGTTCGGCTCCTCGCCTTCAACGCTATAAGTCCCGGCTATCAGGTCCTTTGCTCGACCGAATCGACATGCAGATTTCTCTAAGCCGGCTCACACGCGACGAGATGCTGGGCGGACCCACAGGCGATGCATCCGCAGACACACGGCAGCGTGTTGAACTTGCGCGCAGTATTCAGACGGAACGCTACCGGTCGGTACGGGCGACAAATTCCTCAGTGAACCTAACGGTAGACAGCGTTCCGTTGGTCTCGGCGGCCCGGGGAGAGCTGGAAGCTCGCCTCGACAACGGCGCGCTTACGGGGAGAGGTTTGTCCCGAGCACTCAGGGTCGCCCGAACTATTGCCGATCTCGACGGTGCCGATTCCATTACCGAGCACCATTTAACGGAGGCGTTTTCACTCGGTGTCAACGTCGGGTCGGAGAAGGCGGCATGAGTCGACGGGAAATCACGCCCCAGGATCCAGAATGGCCTCCATTCTTGTCGGAAGCTACAAGCTTGGGTCCTCCTCAGTCATTGTTTCTGGAGGGCTCAACCTTGGAGGTAGGCCCGAAGGCGATTGCCGTCGTTGGCACGCGGCGCCCCACAGCCGCCGGCGTCGAGGCTGCCGAACGGCTTACGCAAGCTTTGGTGGAGGCCGGCTTCGTAATCGTTTCCGGAATGGCCCTTGGGATCGATACGATTGCCCACAGAACCGCTCTTCGATGTGGCGGAAAAACCGTTGCTGTTCTTGGGACCGGTCTAGATGTGGTCTACCCGCGTCGAAACGAGGGGCTTCGGGATGCAATCGCAGTTTCCGGCACGATCGTTACGGAGTTTCCGCTCGGAACTCAACCTCTCGCTTATCACTTCCCGAAAAGAAATCGGATCGTGGCCGGCATGTCCCAGGGCGTCCTCGTCGTCGAGGGGGGGCTCAAAAGCGGAGCGTTGATAACGGCTCGCCAAGCGATCGACGCAAATCGATCGGTCTGGGCCGTTCCGGGCAGTTCGAGAAACCCGATGGCGGATGGGCCAAACGAACTTATTCGCACAGGTCAGGCTGCACTCGTTACTGACGTAAATCACATGTTCGAGGAAATCGCTCCATCCATGCTTTGGCGCGAGAAGGACGAGTTGGGACTCACGGCCCCTGATCTGAACAGCGATGAGGCAGCCATCCTCCAATCTCTCGACGATGTGCCATTGCCACTCGACCGCCTTGTGAAAGTGACGCAATTGCCGTTGGGCACGGCCGCCCTGGCTATTTCGCGCTTAGAAATACGAGGCCTGGCGACGCGCCGGGGTCCGGGCTACGAAATCTCGCAGTCAGGTGGGCGGGTGAGGAATCTCTTGATGGCTCAGACTGCGCGTGAGGACCCTTAGTTAGATGCAAAAGTTGTGGTGCCACTGGTGCAGTGGTGCGTGCACCACTGCACCGCGTGCACCACTGCACCGCGTGCACCACTGCACCGCGTGCACCACTGCACCGCGTGCACCACTGCACCGCGTGCACCACTGCACCGCGTGCACGCGCGGCGGGGCCGAGTTTGAAGATTTAGAAGTTAGCGGCGACCTTTTTTACGGCCTCCACCGCCCCCGCCACCGCGTCGGGCCCGGCCGCCCCCGCTGCTTCTGCGACGAGGACCGCCGCCGCCGGCACCTCCGCCACCGGCACCTCCGCCACCGCCGCGATCACCGCGGTCGCCGCCGCCCTCCCCGCGATCGCCGCCTAGGCCGCCGCCGGTGCGCTCGGCTCCTGCCGACGGGTCGCCTCCGAAGTTGCCCCCACCTATCCCGGCCTCACGCGAATCGCGCATCTCGTCCGCCGCGGCACCACCGCCCCCGGCCGACTCTCTCCCCTGCTCTCTGTCTCTGCGCTGAGGGTCGCCGCCGCCTCTGGGGTTACCCGGTCCGGGCTGGGCGGCTCCCCCTACGCGATCGTCGTCCCGATCGAAGCCACGACCGCCGCGGGGACCTAACCGATCTCGTCCGCCACGCCTGCCGCCCCCAAAAACTCGACCTCGACCGCGTCCAAACCCACGACCCCCGCCACCGCGCCCTCTACGGCCTCTGCCTCCGCCGGACACCGCCACGATGATGATCACGAGAACGACTGCTCCGATAACGATCCAACCCCAGGTGGGCATCTCCTACCTCCTCATGTGTGACTGCGGACAAGCCGAGCTGCCTTCTCGTGTCCTCGGCCCCGGTCTTGGTTGCCTTACCCGAGCGTACGCGGGAATCACTTCGGGGACTCAGGCCACAGCCCCCGGATGGACCCCGGCTCCCCAGGACGGGCAGGATCAACAGTAGTTGACAGCTACAACGCGACCACCCATCCTGAAGCACCACCCTGAGGATTCATGACCGACGACATCGAGCTGGTATCCGCCCGTTTCCTGCGCTCCGTGGCCGCCGAGCGTGACCTGTCCGCGCACACGGTTTCGGCGTACAAAAGCGATCTCGCGCAGTTCCGGGAGTGGGCCTCCCGCAGCAAGGTGACCGCTCTGGGCGATGTGGACCGGCATCTTCTTCGTCGTTACGTCGCCTTTCTGACCCAACGGAACCTGGCACGACGGTCGATAGCCCGCAAGGTGAGCGCCATTCGTTCGCTGCTTACGTGGGCGGCACTGCAGGATCTGATCCCACCACATGCGGCCGACGATCTGAACGTCCCCAAGCTGGACAAGCCGTTGCCGCGCATTCTCAAAGCGGCCGACGCGGCCTCGCTGTGCGGGCTTCCACCGCAAGACGACCCGGTGGGACTCCGGGATCGCGCCGTTCTCGAGGTGCTGTACGGATCCGGCCTTCGGGTTAGCGAGCTCTGCGCTCTCGATGTCGATGACTGGGAGGTCGGGCAGGACACTCTGCGAGTGTCGGGCAAGGGCCGGAAGGAGAGGCTCGTACCTGTGAGTCGCCCCGCGAGGGATGCGCTGGCCGGCTACATCGCAACGGCGAGACCTGTTTTCCTGGACAAGAGAACGCCCAGCAAAGACCCTGGAGCCTTGTTCTTTAACCACCGAGGAGGGCGGTTGGGCCCCCGTTCCGTGCGGGCCCTTCTCAACCGGTATCTGTCCGCGGAGGGTCGTCCGCCGCTCAATCCCCACGCTCTTCGCCATTCTTTTGCCACTCACATGCTGGACGGTGGTGCAGACTTGAGGGCAGTGCAGGAGCTTTTGGGGCATGAGAGTCTTGCCACGACCCAGATCTACACGCACGTCTCGACTGAGCGACTGAGAGCTGTGTATGAGCAAAGCCATCCCAGAGCCTGAAACCCAACGCACCGCATCCCCCACCGACGGGGACCTGGACAGCGTCGCCCAGGCGTGGCAGGAGTACAAGACGAACGGGACGATCTCTGCCCGCGAGACCCTGATCCTGCACTTCTCGCCGCTGGTGAAATACGTGGCCGGCCGGGTAGCCGTCGGACTTCCGGCCAACATCGAGCAAACCGATCTCGTGTCCTACGGGATCTTCGGGCTAATCGACGCAATCGAGAAGTACGAACTCGATAGGCAGATCAAGTTCGAGACCTATGCGATCAGCCGGATCCGCGGGGCGATCATCGACGAGCTCCGGGCCATCGATTGGGTGCCTCGCTCGGTGCGCTTCAAGGCTCGCGAGATCGAAAAGGCGTACGCCGCCCTGGAGAACAAGCTGAAGCGACCTCCCTCCGACCCCGAGATCGCTAAGGAGATGGAGATCTCGCTAGATGACCTCAACACGATCTACTCGCAGCTCTCTAATGTGTCGCTGGTAGCTCTCGATGAGCTGATGGCGGTCGAGGGGGAGCGAGGGGACAAGCTGTCTCTCGTGGAGACCCTCGAAGACACGCGGGCCGAGGGTCCGGTCGAGGCTCTCGAGGCGGACGAAATGAAGGGCATTCTCACCAGCGCCATCAACCGGCTGCCGGAACGAGAGAAGATCGTGATCACGCTCTACTACTACGAGGGCTTGACGCTCGCCGAAATCGGCAAGGTACTCGGCGTGACCGAGTCGCGCATCTGCCAGATGCACACTAAGGCCGTCCTGGCCATGCGCTCGAAGATCGCCGAGGCGACCGACCCGGACTGAGCTGCGTGATAGCCTCGGCTCGCTAAAAAATTCGCACGTCCGTCGCGCAGGCGGAAACGACTGCGCACTTTCGGTCCTCGGCGTAGCCGGGGTTTGACGGGCGGAAGAGCCGGCCCGAGGTCGGCACAACCGAAGGAGGAGATGAAATGCCTGTCGTCACCATGCGACAGCTGCTTGAGGCTGGTGTGCACTTCGGGCATCAGACCCGTCGCTGGAACCCCAAAATGAAGCGCTTCATATTCGCGGAGCGCAACGGGATCTACATCCTGGATCTCCAACAGACCATGACGGGGATCGAGCGCGCCTACACCTTTGTTCGCGACACCGTCGCTCAGGGGGGCATCGTCCTATTCGTCGCCACCAAACGTCAGGTGCAGGACGTCTTGGCCGACCAAGCCATCCGGGCGGGCATGCCGTACGTGAACTTCCGCTGGCTGGGCGGGATGCTCACCAACTTCAGGACCATCCACAAGCGCATCGAGCGCATGCGGGAGCTCGAGGACATGGTCAATACGGGAGCGCTCGACGGCCTGCCGAAGAAGGAGGCCCTCGTTCTGCGCCGCGAGTACGAGAAGCTGGCGCGCAACCTGGTCGGCCTGAAGGATCTCGACCGGCTTCCGAACGCGGTCTTCGTGCTGGACACCAAAAAGGAAGAGATCGCCGTGCGCGAGGCCAAGAAGCTGGGCCTGCCGCTCATCGCGGTCCTCGACACGAACAGCGATCCCGACGACGTGGATTACGGCATCCCGGGCAACGACGACGCCATCCGGGCGGGATCGTTGCTGTCGCGGATCATCGCCGACGCGGTCATCGAAGGAAAGTCGATGCGGCCCGATAGCCCGGACATCGAGGGGCAGGCGGCCGCGGCCGGCGAGAAGGTCGAGGTGCTTCCCGGCGCCGCCGCGCAGCCCAAGGCCGAATGGGAGCTGCAGCTCGAGGCCGAGGAGGAAGCGGCCAAGGACCAGCCCGCGGACAAAGAAGAGAAGACAACGCAGAGCACTGGCTCCTAAGACCCGAACCACAGAAAGGCAATGCAATGGCAGAGATAAACGCGAAAGACGTAAAGGCGCTGAGAGACGCGACCGGTGCCGGAATGATGGACTGCAAGAGAGCCCTGGCCGAGGCCGACGGCGACCTCGAGGTGGCGAAGAGACTTCTGCGCGAAAAAGGACTGGCCGACGCGGCAAAAAAGACCGGCCGTTCCACCTCTGAGGGCGTCATCTACTCCTATTTACACAAACCCGACCCGAACTACCCGCCCAAGCTGGGTGTCATGGTCGAGCTCAATTGCGAGACCGACTTCGTGGCGAAGACCGAGGCCTTCGAAAGACTCGCGAAGGATGTGGCGATGCACATCTCCTTTGCGGACCCGTCCTGGAAAGAGCGCGAGGAGGTCCCGCAGCAGGTCATCGAAGAGGAGTCGGCGATCTACGCAAAACAGGCGCGCGACACCGGCAAGCCCGATAACGTCATCGAAAAGATCGTTCAGGGCAAGCTCGAGGCCTTTTACAAAGAAACCGTGCTGATGGATCAGGAGTGGATCCAGGACAAGTCCAAGACCATCCGAGCCCTGCTCGACGAGGCCAAGGCCTCGATGGGGGAAAACATCGGAGTCGGCCGCTTCTGCCGGATTCGAGTCGGCGAGAAGTAGGACGGTGTAAAGCGTCCCTCATGGAGGACAGCGGGCAGCCTGCCAAATACAAACGAGCGCTCCTGAAGCTGTCCGGCGAGGCGTTTGCCGACGCGCAACACGGTTTTGGGATCGACCCCCGCATCGTTGCCTCGATCGCTCGGCAGGTAGCCGAGGCGCGCAACACCGGAACGCAGCTCGGCATCGTCGTGGGCGGGGGCAACATCATCCGCGGCCTGTCGGCCTCCGCGCAGGGCACCGACCGCACCACGGCCGACTACATGGGCATGCTGGCGACAGTTATCAATGCGCTCGCTCTTCAGGACGCGCTCGAGAAAGAAAGCGTGCAGACGCGCGTGCTGACGGCCATCTGGATGCAGGAGGTCGCCGAGCCCTACATACGGAGGCGCGCGATCCGACACCTCGAGAAGGGTCGCGTGGTCATCTTTGCGGGAGGTACCGGCAACCCGTACTTCTCGACCGACACAACAGCGGCGCTGCGCGCCTTGGAGATCGGCGCCGAAGCCATCCTGAAGGGGACGCGCGTGGACGGCGTGTACGACTCGGACCCCCTGGTGAATGCGGGGGCCGAGATGTTCACATCCCTTCCGTACATAGAGGTATTGAATCGCAACTTGAAGGTCATGGACTCGACGGCGATCAGCCTCTGCATGGACAATCAACTACCGATTGTCGTTTTCAATATGAAGGCAAACAACATCGTGCGCGTGCTCTCCGGGGAGGAAGTGGGAACGCTCGTGCACGACGGCTTGAACTCCGAGACGAGGGAGGCGTGATGGCCGAGACCAAACAGGAAGTGATGCGGGCGGCCGAGGACAAGATGGGCAAGGCGGTCTCGGTCAACCAAGAGGAGCTGTCCACGATCAGGTCGGGCCGGGCGAGCCCGTCGCTTCTTCAAAAGATCACCGTCGACTACTACGGGACGAAGACGCCGCTGAACCAGATCGCCAACCTGTCTGTTCCCGAGCCGAGGCTGTTGGTGATCGCTCCCTACGATCCCAACTCGCTCGCGGCGATCGAAAAGGCGATCCTTGCCTCCGATCTGGGGATCACCCCCAACAACGACGGGCAGGTAGTGCGCCTCGCCTTTCCTCCACTGACCGAGGATCGCCGCAAGGAATTGATCAAAGTCGCGCATGTGCGCGCCGAGGAAGGGCGTGTCGCGATTCGAAGCGTTCGCCGCCACGCCAAGGACGATCTGCTGAAGATGAAGAAAGACTCGAAGATGTCCGAGGACGAAGAGCGTTCGGCCGAGAACGAGCTGCAGAAACTCACGGACAAGTACGTCGCGCAGGTCGACGAGAACCTGAAACGCAAAGAAGCAGAACTTTCCGAGGTCTAACGGCGTCCGAGGAATGACCGAGGCCGCGGGAAACCGCAACGACGAGGGAACCCCGAACGTTCCGCGCTCCGAACCGACTCCGGTAAGCCGATCCGACGGGCGGCCCGCGGGGGACGCTCCGGCGTCGAACAAAAGGTCTCTTCCTCAAGCGGTGGCGACCGCGCTCTTTCTCTTAGGGCTGATGATCGTTTGCTACTTGTTGGGGACGCGTGCGTTCTTCGTGTTGATCTGCGCCGTTGTGTTGTTGGCGGAGTACGAGTTGCTGAGCGCGCTGAAGGGGGCCGGACGCCGCCCCAGCGTTCTCCTAGGACTCGCCGGCGGACTCGGCATGCTGGCCGTCGCCTATTCGGAGACCCTGTCGTCGTTCGGCATCGTCTTGGCCCTCACACTCGTGGCGGGGTTTTTGTGGGCTCTTCGCCCCCAGCGGGGAACCAGTGCCGGGACCGACGTCGCGTGGCTGTTGATGGCGGTTGCGTGGGTCGGCGGCGGGGGAGCGGGAGCGGTGTTGATCATGTTGCTCGGCCCCCACGGGCTCAACCTCTTGTTCGCGGTCGTCGGCTCGATAGCGATCGGCGACATCTCCGCCTATTTCGTCGGCACCTCGATCGGTAAGCGCAAGATGGCCCCCTCGATTTCTCCCGGCAAGTCGTGGGAGGGATTCGCCGCGGGGATCGCGGGCGCGCTCGCGGCGGGAGCGGTGTCGGGCGTTGTGTTGGACGAGCTCGACCCCTTGCGAGGACTGCTGCTCGGAGGTTTGTGCGGATTGCTCGCGCCGGTGGGCGACCTGATCGAATCAATGGTGAAGAGAGAGATAGGGATCAAAGATTCGAGCCAGCTCCTCCCGGGACATGGAGGCTTTCTCGATCGTTTGGACGCGATCTTGTTCTGCTGTCCGGCCGCCTATCTGTATCTCAACCTGGTGGTTTTCTAGGCGGCCTTGTAGCCGACCGGCGAGAAAGAAGCGCGGCCGGAAGCCGCGGGGGCGTGTGACAATCGTTGTATGACAAGTGACGCGCTGCGGGTCGCGATCCTCGGATCGACCGGCTCGATCGGCACACAAGCGCTGGACGTAGTCGAAGCGCATCCGGATTCCTTCGACGTGGTGGGTCTCGTCGCGAACAAGAACGAAGAGCTTCTCCGTAAGCAGGCGCGGCAGTTGGACGTTCATGACATCGGTCTCGGCGGGGACGACGCCGTCGAGATGGCGCGCCGCGACGACGTGGACGTGGTCCTGAACGCGATCGTCGGCGCCGCCGGATTACGTGCGTCCGTGGGCGCGCTCGAGACGGGCAAGTCGCTCGCTCTCGCCAACAAAGAGAGTCTGGTAGCAGGGGGACGCGTGTGTCTGGACGCCGCGCAGCGAGGGGGCGGGCGGATCATCCCGGTCGACTCCGAGCACGCCGCCATCGCCCACTGTCTTCAGGGTGCCCGGCCCGCCGACGTGAAACGCATCGTCCTGACCGCGTCCGGAGGCCCGTTCCGCTCGCACCGGGATCTCTCGCGGGTAACGGCCGACGAGGCACTGGCCCATCCCACGTGGGAGATGGGCCCCAAGGTCACCATCGACTCCGCAACGTTGATGAACAAAGGACTCGAGGTCATCGAGGCCCACTTCTTGTTCGGGTTCGACTTCGACGAAATCGACGTGGTGGTGCACCCGCGCAGCCTCGTCCATGGGATCGTCGAGTTCGTCGACGGCTCCTGTTTGATGCAGGCCGCGCCGGCCGACATGAGAATCCCCATCCAGTCCGCTCTCGCCGGAGGCGACAAGTTGTCGACCGACGCTCCACCTATTGATTTCCAAACCGTAGGCTCGCTCGATTTCGAGCCCGTCGACCACGACCGCTTCCCGGCCCTCAACCTGGCGCGGAGGGCCGGAGCTGAGGGCGAGGGGCGAGCCGCCGCCCTCAACGCGGCCAACGAGGTCGCGGTGGGCGGGTTCCTCGACGGTCATATCTCCTTCACCGAGATCACCGGCGTGGTCGAGGCCACGCTTGCCGCGCACCGCCCGGTTGCCGACGACTCGCTCGATGCGGTGCTGGAGGTCGACGCGTGGGCGCGGGACTACGCCAGCGGGATCATGTCGATGCCGGCCGAGGGCTCCGATCGTCACAAGGTCGTCGGCGCGCGATGAACTTCGGAATTCTTCTCTTCGTCTTCGCCATCCTGCTGATCGTGATGGTGCACGAGTCGGGCCACTTCTTGATCGCCAAGCTGTTCGGTTTCAAGGCGCCTCAGTTCTTCGTCGGGTTCGGCCCGACGGTCTGGTCCTTTAAAAAAGGCGAGACCGAGTACGGCATAAAAGCGATCCCGGCCGGGGGGTTCGTGAAGATCATCGGAATGAACCCCTACGAGGAGATCCCTGCCGAGGACGAATCTCGCAGCTATCCGAACAAGCCGCGCTGGCAGCGCGCGCTGCTTCTCGTGGCGGGGTCGGCAACGCACTGGGTCATGGCCTTCGTCGCCTTGTTCATCACGGCCATGACGATCGGTTTTCCGACGGGTCCACCGACAAATCAGATATTCGCGATTCAGCAGGGCGGGCCGGCGGATCGTGCCGGACTGGAGCCCGGCGATCGCATCGTCGCGGTGGCCGGTCAAGAAACCGACTCCTGGGGCGAGGTGCGCTCCTTTATTCAGACGCATCCGGGCGAAGCGGTGACGTTTACCGTGGAGCGCGATGACGAGAGGGTCGATATCGAGGCCACTATCGGTCGCGCCCTCTTCAACGCGAACAACCGTCCGGTCGCGGTTGAACAAGAAGGAAAAGAGTTACGCGATCCTAAGTCCGGCGAGCACACCGCCGGCTTTATGGGAGTCGAGGCCGACGCCGCCTACGAGACTTACGGCGTCGTGGGGGCCCTCGGCCGGGCCGGAAGGTTGACGTGGGACGTCACCTATGCGTCCGTAACCGGCATCGACAACATATTTGCTCCGGTGTTCAACGGAGAACTGTGGGACGCCCTCCAGGGCGAAGGTGAGCGGAATCGGGAAAGTCCGATCGGCGTCGTGGGGGCCAGCCGCATCGCCGGAGAAAGCGTCGAGAAAGGGCAATGGCTCGACTTCATCTGGTTCATAGTCATCTTCACGATTTTCATCGGCATCGTGAACCTGTTGCCCCTTCCTCCCCTCGACGGAGGACACCTGGCGGTGGTCGCTTACGAGGCGGTAACCGGACGCACGGTCGATATCCGCAAACTCATCCCCGTGGCCGCCGTGGTGATCAGCTTCTTCATCCTGCTGTTCCTGGCGGTCCTATATCTAGACATAGCAAGACCCGTAGAGAGCCCCTTCTAGTTACCAGTCAGGCGACAGGTCGTCGCCGGGGTTTGTAGTCAGGCGCGTCTCGTTCGAGCCATCCGCCCTCATCGAATAGATCTCGAAGTTGCCGTCGCGCCGGGAGACGAAGGCGATGTGCCGGCCGTCGGACGACCACACGGGGTCGAAATCGCGTCGGGGACTTTCGGTGAGACGGGTGACGCCGGTGCCGTCCGCGTTCATGATGTAGACATCTTCGTTGGGAGCGTCGCGTCGAACGAACGCGATCTTCGTCCCGTCGGGCGACCACACCGGGCTCCGGTCTCCAATCGGATAGTCGTTGGTAAGCCTTTTTTGTCGGCCGGTGTTGAGGTTCATTTCGAACAGATCCGCCTCTTTTCCGAGACCTTTCGGGAAGACGAGCTTTCGTAGCGTGGGATGCCAGTCAACCCCACCAACTCTCCGGCGCACGAGGCGCCATAGGTGGGTCCCGTCCGATCTCACGAGGAACAGTCCGCGTTCGTGGACGGTCACGAATCGTCCGTCCGGTGACCACTGCGGAGACCAACCCTCGAAACCGACCAGTTTTTTTCGATGGGATCCGTCGGGACGAACGCGGTCGACCACCGCAGTACTACCGATGATCCGCATAACTGCGAGGCGTCGCTCGTCCGGGGCCCAACTCGGCATGGTGTCGCCGCGGCGGGTGATTCGAGCCATCTTGTGGAGATTGGTCCCGTCAACATCGACAAGAAAGATGTTCTGGCGTTCGTCGTTCGATGTGCTGCCGGAAAAAGCGATGCGCCGCCCGCTGGGTGAGAGGGCGGTGTGGTACCCAAATGTGAACCCAGAAGCCGGTCCGACGTGTCCGCTGATCCTCATTTCCTCGCCCGTTTCGGGCTCGACTACATAGACGCCCGCGTCGAGCGGGATGAGGTCGGACATCGGATAGCGGGTGAAGACGATCGGCGGGGGATCTTCTGGATGAAGCGCGGCCTTATCGCCTGTAGCCTCCAGGGTTTGGGCCCCGGAGAACCTCGGGGCCGCTGCAAGCGCCACACACAGGAGGGCGACCGCCCCTTTTTTCGTCACCATATGAGCAATACCCGCGGCGGGCCCAGTGCGGTTTGCCCGACTTCGGCCGATAAACTCATGCGCAATGCGACCCCTGCTGAGCACCGCGCGAATGTGGCTGGTTGTGGTCCTCCTCGTGGTCGTTCTCTACATCGGCCCTCGACGGCAGGCAAAGACTTTCATCGAGATACTTAACGACGTATGAGAAAGATCATTCTCCTGGGGGCTGCCGTAGCCGGGCTCGTCCTCATGAACGCCCGCGTAGACGCCAGAAAAACTTGCACCTGCATGCCGCAGTGCTGGTGCCAGAGGCCGGGCCTTCGCCACGTCAGGTGGGTGTTTCCGATCGGACACAAGGAACGGTAGGACCCTCTTCGGTTGTGACCTTTCGGTCGAGACACGGCTTGCAGGCGTTCGCAGGTCTCGCCCGGCTCTAGACTGAAATCATGTTCGAACGAAGAAGATCGCGTCGCATCTACGTGGGTCGGGTGCCCGTGGGCGGCGGTGCGCCGATATCGATTCAGTCGATGACGGTGACCAAGACCGACGACGTCCAGGCGACGCTCATCCAGGTCCACGAGCTCGCCACGCAGGGGGCCGACATCGTGCGGGTCGCCGTGCCTCACGAGGCCGATGCGCGCGCGCTTCCGATGATCGTTCAAGAGGGGGGTGTGCCGATCGTCGCCGACATCCACTTCTCCGTGCGGCTCGCGATGCTCGCTCTCGAGGCCGGCGTTCACGGCCTTCGCATCAACCCCGGCAACATGCGCAATCCCAAACACGTAGAAGAGGTCGCGCTGGCGGCCAAGGAACGAAACATCCCGATACGCATCGGTGTGAACGCGGGCTCTCTCGACCGAAAGCTCGTCGAGAAGTACGGACGCCCGACGGCGGAGGCGTTGGTGGAGAGCGCTCTCTACGAGATCGGCCTGCTAGAGCAGCACGGATTCAAAGACATAAAGGTGTCGGTGAAACACCAGAACGTTAGCGAGATGATCGCCGCGTACCGAATGCTGGCGGCGAAGACCGATGTCCCCCTGCACCTGGGAGTCACCGAGGCGGGAACTCCGAAGCAGGGGATCGTGAAGTCGGCGATCGGCATCGGCACGCTGCTGGCGGAGGGCATCGGAGACACGATCAGGGTGTCGCTTACGGCGGAGCCGGTGGAAGAGGTCAAGGTCGCCAAGCAGATCCTTGCGTCGCTGGGGATACGCGAGGACTCCTTCGATCTCGTGGCCTGTCCGTCGTGCGGTCGCGCGGAGTTGGATGTCTTCGCGCTTGCCAACGAGGTCGAACAGGCCATCGAGAAGATGGACCTTCCGCCGATGCAGATCGCGGTGATGGGTTGCGAGGTCAACGGGCCGGGCGAGGCGCGCGACGCGGATATCGGCATCGCCGCGGGTCCGGGGCGCGGGCTGTTGTTCTCGAAGGGCAAACAGCTCGGTTGGGTGCCTCACGACAAGCTCGTCGAGGCTCTGCTCGAGGAGGCCGAGAAGATGGCCGCCGAGATACGCGCGCAGGAGGGAGACCGCAGCCGCGACGGAAAGGCCACCGTGGTCAAGGGGGCCGGCCGGCGTCTGCTCGACATCGACTCGAGGCCGCCCGCACCCACTCGCTAGCTAAGCTAGTCGGTTCCTCCCCCGAGAATCCCCCGAATCGAGCCGGCGGAGCCCTCGGTCGAAGCCTGGCCGGCGGCACCCATGAGCGTGCGGGCCAGTGCGACCATCGACACCGACTGCAGGATGACGTCACCGTCTCCCTCGAGTGTTGCGAGCGAGAAGCTCTCGCCTCCGAACAAGGCGGTCTTGGCTCCCTGCGCGTCGAACTTGCCGATCCTTTCGACCCCGTAGGTGATGCGGTCGTCCCAGGCCACGATGCATCCCGTGTCGACCTGGATCTTGCCCCCGTACTGCGCGGGGTTGAGATCGATGAAGTTGCCGGCGCCCGCGATGAAGAGCGAGCCCTCGCCGGTGAACTTCTCGAGCACGAAACCCTCGCCTCCCCGGCGCCCGGCGGTGAAGCCGGCCCACTGGATGTCGAAGTGCACGGAGCTCTCGGCGGCTACAAACGCGTCTTTTTCGGCGAACCAGGTTCTCGAACCATCGAGCTGTATCTCGCGCATCTCTCCGGGAAGCGTTCCGGCCAAGGCGACGAGACCGGAGCCGCCCGCCGGCGTGAAGTACTGGAAGGCCAGCGACTCACCGGCGAGCTGACGCTTGCCCACGTCCACTGCCGTCGACAGGGCCTTGGCCATGAGGCCTTTTCCCTCGTTCGCCTTCTCCTGTCCCGGGGTCGTGAAGCGCGTCTCGAGCCCGACGTTCTGCGTCTTCCAGAGAAACTTGCCGGCCTCGCAATAGACGGTCTGGCCCGCGTCAACCTGGCACACCGCCATCTGGTTGGAGGTGCCCTTGATCTGATTCTTGATCATCTACCTGCGTCCGGCGTTTGGACGCTTGCCGTGATTCGCTTTGTTCTTTCGTCTGGTACGGCGCTTGCGAGCCCTCTTAGCCATCGTGGCCTCCTCTCCCGTCGGTGCACGCCGAGTGGTGGATTCTGCGGAATAGTCCGGCGTTTTTACCCACTCGCCGGATCCCCTCACACTGCGACAGATCGTAGCCCTCTTTGCATCTCCCGAATCGGGGTCGGGACCCGCGGGCGCCCGGTTCTCGGCTAGGGGCTTAAGGGGCCTGTGCTAAACTCGAAAACCCGCTGTGAGCAGGGCTTTTGCTTCGGTGGGACCGGATAGAGGCGTACGTTGCGGAGCCCCTCGGCGAGGGGCTTCATTTTTGAGGAGGCTATATGGGCGCGCTGGACGAGGTCGCCGACCTCGCACAGGCCGTCGCTCGTCGTCGCTCCCTCATGCTCTGGGACGTCGAAATGGCGGGACGGCCCGGGCAAGCGGTTGTAAGGGTCTACGTCGATGCCGAGGACGGTGTCGATCTCGACACGGTGGCCGAGGTTTCCGAGGAGCTCTCCCGAGGACTTGATCTGAGAGACCCGATTCCGGGCCGCTACACCCTCGAGGTTTCGACTCCCGGGCTCGAGCGCACCCTGAAGTCCCCCGAGCACTTCAAGCTGTCGGCCGGCCGGCCGGTCGTGGTCAAGACGGTCGAGCCTGTAGTCGGCAACTCGCACCGGGTCGAGGGCGTCATCGCCGAGGCCGACGATAGGGGAGTCGCGCTCGAGGTCGAGGATCGCCAGGTGACCGTGCCCTATTCGTCGATCAAATCGGCGCGAACTGTTTTCGAGTGGAAGTGAGGACGCAATGAAGATCCCTCTGGATTCTCTGCGAGAGCTGGAGCGAGAGCGCGGGATCTCCTTCGAGACGCTTATCGAGGCGATCGAGAGAGCGCTGGCTTCGGCCTACCTGCGCGTGACGAACGCCGACCCCGAGATGCGCGCGGCGCGCTCGATCATCGACACCGAAAGCGGCGACGTCACGGTGTTCGCGCAGGACATCGAGATCGATCCGGAAACCGAGGAGGTCAAGGTCCTCAAAGAATGGGAGGACACTCCCGCGGACTTCGGTCGCATCGCGGCTCAGACCGCCAAACAGGTGATCCTTCAGCGGCTTCGAGAGGCCGAGCGGGACATGACCTTCGGCGAGTACTCGGGGCGAGAGGGCGACATCGTGACCGGGATCGTGCAGCAGCAGGACCACCGCTACACGATTCTCGATCTGGGCAAGACCGAGGCCCTCATGCCTCCTTCCGAGCAGATCCCCCATGAGCGCTACGAGCACGGCATGCGTCTCAAGGCGTACATCGTCGAGGTGCGCAAGTCGGCCCGCGGCCCCCAGATCATCGTGTCGCGCACCCACCCCGGCCTGATCAAGCGTCTTTTCGAGCTCGAGGTGCCGGAGATCCTCGACGGCGTCGTCGAGATCCGGGCCGTGGCGCGCGAGCCGGGCCATCGCTCGAAGATCGCGGTCGTCTCTAACGACTCGAACGTCGACCCCGTCGGTGCCTGCGTTGGCTCGAAGGGCTCGCGGGTTCGCATGGTCATGAACGAGCTCCGCGGCGAGAAGATCGACATCATCAAGTGGACCGAGAAGCTCGAGGAGTTCGTCGCCAACGCCCTGTCGCCCGCCAAGGTCAAAGAGGTCGGCATCTCCGCCGACGGGCAGACCGCCGAGGTGATCGTGCCGGACTACCAGCTCTCGCTGGCGATCGGCAAGGAGGGTCAGAACGCCCGCCTCGCGGCGCGCCTCACCGGTCTCCGCGTGGACATCAAGTCCGAGTCGCAGCTGCGTCAGGAAAAAGAGGCGGCCACCGCGGCCGTGGCGGATGCAGCGGCAGCCGAGACCGCCGCGGCCGAAGCCGCCGAGGAAGCACCCGGAGCGGATGCCGCTGCCGAGCCGGAGCCGGCCCCCGAAACCGCCGCGGCGTCGGGAAACGGTGCCGCCGAACCGGAGGCCGCGCCGGACGTCGGGGAGGGGCTGTCTGGTGGAGGCAAGGCCTCGGAGGCCGAGGCGGCCGCCGCGCAGCCGGGGGCAAGCGAGTAGCGAGCCTCCTGCACAACTAGAATGAGCGGGGATCCCGTCCGGACTTGCTCCGGATGTCGCCGCAAACGCCTCCAAGGTGACCTGTTGCGGGTTGCACGCAGCCCGGAAGGCATCGCGACGGTGGATCCCACAGGACCGGATTCTCGACCGATGTCGCAACGAGGTCGGGGTGCCGGCAGGGGCGCTTACGTCTGCCCCCGGGAGGCCTGCATCGAGCGGGCGTTTATCTCGGGAGGCCTGCGACGAGCGCTTCGCTACGAAGGTGAGCTACCGCACGAGGTCCGGACGGAGCTCTTGCGAAGGGCAAAGAAAGGTGTAGATGGCCAAGCCGAGGGTTCATGAGGTTGCTAAAGAGCTGGGACTGACCTCCAAGGAGGTCCTCGCCCACCTGGAGAAGATCGGGAGCCCGGTCAAGAGCCATTCCTCGACGATCGACGAAACCGTGGCCGAGCGCGTGCGATCCGACCTCGGCAACGGCACGGCCCCCGCGGCGAGCCCGTCGTCGGCCCCGGCGCCCAAGAAGACGAAGGCCGCCCCCAAGGCCGCCCCCAAGGCCGCGCCGAAGGCCGCGCCGAAGGCAACGAAGAAGACACCGGTTGCAAAGGCCGCGCCGGTCACCCCGGCCGAAGAGGCCCCCGCCGCACCGGCGGCGACGCCGGCCGCCGAGGCCGCGCCGCCTCAGCCGGTCGCCGACGAGACCCCCGAGCCGATAACCGAGCCCGCGCCTGAAACCGCCGCGGCCGCCGAGGCCGTACGCGTGCACCGGGGTATCACCGTGCAGGACTTCGCCGCCAAGGTCGATCGCTCGGCGGCCGAGATCGTCAAAGTTCTGCTGGGACTCGGCGAGATGGTCACCGTGACGCAGTCGATGAGCGAAGAAGCGGTCCTTTTAGTTGCCGACGAACTGGCCATCAACATTCAAGTCGTCGATCCCTCCGAGGAGGCCGCACTCGACGAGGTCGAGGAAGAAGAGGAGCCCGGCGACGACGCCGAGCTCGTCCCGCGGGCCCCCGTCGTCACGGTCATGGGCCACGTGGATCATGGAAAGACCTCGATTCTCGACGCCATCCGCCGCACCGACGTCACCACGGGAGAGGCCGGCGGGATCACGCAGGCGATCGGTGCCTACCGTGTCTCGCACGGAGGTCGCCAGGTCACCTTCATCGACACGCCGGGTCACGAGGCCTTCACCGCCATGCGAGCGCGCGGTGCCCAGGTCACGGACATAGCGGTGCTGGTGGTTGCGGCCGACGACGGCGTCATGCCGCAGACGGTTGAGGCCATCGATCACGCCAAGGCGGCGAAGGTTCCGATCGTCGTCGCGGTGAACAAGATCGATCGTCCCGAGGCGGATCCGACGCGCGCCCGCCAGCAGCTGTCGGACCAAGGCCTGCTTCCGGAGGAGTGGGGCGGCGACACCGTTTTCGTGGACGTCTCGGCTAAACAGCACACGAACCTCGACCATCTGATCGAGATGATCCTTTTGACCGCGGACGTCCAGCTGGACCTTCGTGCCAATCCAAAGATGTACGCGCGCGGACACGTCATCGAGGCACACCTCGACAAGGGACGCGGCCCCGTCGCCACTCTCCTCATCAAGCGAGGGACGCTGGGGGCCGGCGACGCCGTGCTCGCGGGAACCGCGTGGGGACGAGTGCGGGCGATGCTCGACGAGCGCGGCAACAAGGTCGACGAGGCCCTGCCGGGCCAGCCCGTGCAGGTGCTCGGCTGGCAGTCGCTCCCGGAGGCAGGAGACGATTTCCGCGCGCTGGCCGACGAGCGCGAGGCGCGCGACCTTGCCGGCGAACGTGACCAGCACCGCAGAGCCGCCGAGCTCGTGGCGCAGCGTTCCGCCTCTTTGCTGGACCTGCTGCAGATGACCCAGGAAGGCGAGGTCCCCGAGCTGAACCTGCTCGCCAAGGCCGACACGCAGGGATCGGTGGAGGCGCTCGTGGACCAGCTCGGCAAGCTGGACCAGTCGCTCGTCAAGCTCACCGTTCTGCGAAGCGGCGCGGGGGCCATCACGGAGAACGACGTCACGCTCGCGCAGGCCTCGAACGCCATCGTCATCGGTTTCAACGTGGTGCCGACGGCGCAGGCGCGCAAGCTCGCCGAGGAGAACGGCGTGGACGTCCGCACCTACCGCGTCATCTATCAGGCGATCCAGGACATCGAGAACGCGGCCCGCGGTCTGCTGGGACCGGAGATTCGAGAGGTCACGCTCGGCCAGGCCGAGGTGCGCGCGATCTTCCGCGTTCCCCGCGCCGGCACGGTCGCCGGTTGCATGGTCACCTCGGGCGTCATCCGGCGCAACGCGCGCGTCCGGCTCGTGCGCGACGGAACGATCGTTTATGAAAGCGGGATCTCCTCGCTCAAGCGCTTCAAAGACGATGCGCGCGAGGTGGCGGCCGGTTACGAATGCGGTATCGGCATCGAGGGATACCAGGACGTTAAGGAAGGCGACATCATCGAGGCCTACCAGGTTGAAGAGGTCGCTCGCTAGGTCGAGCGACGCCGCGAAGGAGTTCGACCGTGGGAGACAATCCAGGGATGTTCGTCGGCCTGGCGCGCTTCGATCTTTTTATTCCGCACAGCACGTCGCTCAAGGACAAGCGGCAGGTGCTCCGACCGGTGATCGAACGACTGCGAAAGAAATTGAACGTATCGGTGGCGGAGATCGATCACCAGAATCTGTGGCAGCGGGCCGGGGTCGGCGTCTCGTGCGTGAGCGGTTCTATCGACCAGTGTCGAAAGGTCATTCAAGAGGTGGAGAAGATGGTGGGGCGCGCCGCGCTCGAGGGAGCCGAGGTAGTCGACCGGACCATAGAGGTCGTAGCGATGGAGGATCTGTGAGCCCCCGCGGGGGAGGACCGCGTCTCGGACGGGTGCAGCGGCTGGCCAAGCAGGTCCTCGGCGAGCTCATCCAGGGCCTGAAGGACCCGCGCATCGGGTTCGCGACCGTCACCGCGGTGCGGATCTCACCTGATCTCCGGCACGCGCGCGTCCTGGTCAGCGTCCTCGGGACGGAAGAAGAGCAAGCGCTGACCATGCGAGGGCTCGCAAGTGCGACCCCTTATCTGCGCGCCGAGATGGGCCGACAGGTGCGCATGAAATACCTTCCCGAGTTGACCTTCGAACAAGACAAGGGACCCGAGGAGGCGGAGCGACTCGAGGCGCTTTTGCACCGGTTGGAGGAGTCCGGCGCTCTGGGCTCCGGTGCGCAGGAGAGCGCCGAGTCCCGGGAGGAGGACGACTAGTGCGCTACGACGCGAGTGACTGGGACCGCGCCGTCGAGGCCCTCGCGGCGGCGAACGACGTCGCCGTCGCCTGTCACATAAACCCCGACGGCGACGCTCTGGGCTCCTTGTTCGCGGCCGCGGAGGGTCTGAAACGTCTCGGCAAGAAGACCTACACTTCGTGGGGCGACGAGCGCGCCGAGGTGCCCTTCGGTTACCGGTTCCTGCCGGGCGCGGACGCCGTCGTGCAGCCAACCGACGTCCCGGAGACCGACGCTTTCCTCGCGCTGGATTGCGGCGCGGCCGATCGCCTCGGCTCCCTGGAGCCGCTCGCCCTCAAGAACGAGCGCTTGGTGAACATCGATCATCATCCCGGAAACGACGAGTTCGGCAGCATGAACATCGTCGTGCAAGCCGCGTCGTCGACCGCGGAGATAGTCACCTTCTTACTGCGTGACCTCGGCGTACAGATAGATACGGACATCGCGACGTGTTTGTACACGGGCCTCGTCACCGACACCGGCCGGTTCCAGCATCCGAACGCGACGCCCGAAACGCTGCGTCTCGCCGCCGACCTTCTTGCCTACGGCGTGTCGGCCCCCACGATCGCGGAGGAGGTTTTCGAATCCGCCCCCTTCGGATACCTGAAGCTCGCCGGTCGTGTGCTCGATCGCGCGGAGCTGTTTGAGCCGGAGCGCTTCGTGTACTCCTATGTCACGCAGGAGGACCTGAGCGCTACCGGTGTGGACCTCGATGAAACCGAGAAGCTGATCGATCTGGTGCGCTCGACCCGGGCGGCGGACGTGGCCGCTCTGTTCAAAGAACAACCGGAGGGCTCTTATCGCGTCAGT
>JALZEI010000264.1 GCA_030862115.1 Actinomycetota bacterium | reverse complement strand
GCCGCGGGGCTCCTCGAGCTGCCGCGGCCGACGTGGGAGGGGATCCGGAGCGGCGAGGTCCCGCGCCCAGGATCCGGTGCCTAATCGATCCTGCGGTCAACCGGAGCCGGGCGCGTCCAGGAGAATGGAGCCGACCGGCCGATTACAGCGGAGGCTTGTGGTGACGTCCGTCCGAGACGAGATCCTCGGGAACATCAAGCAAGACGATCGTCCCTGGGGTGGCTTCAGGCAGTTCGCGCACAACGCTCTCTGCACCGTGAAGATCCTGACGGTGGCCGACGGCCAGCTGCTGAGCCTGCAGTCCCACCGCCACCGCGACGAGCTGTGGGTCGTGCTCGATCCCGGGCTGAAGGTCGAGATCGACGGGGAGGAGCACCTGGCGTCGCCGGGTGACGAGTTCGTGATCGCGCGCGGGTCGCGCCATCGCCTCGGCTCCGCCGGGGGCACCGGCCGCGTGCTCGAGATCTCGTTCGGCGAGTTCGACGAGGACGACATCGAACGCTACGAGGACGTGTACGGCCGCTCCTGACAATCGGAAGTTAATGTCGCTTCCGCGCGTTCTCGCATAGGGGCGGACGACACCAGGAGGGAAACGCATGAGCGCGGCGATACCGGACGACCTGAAGGACATCCTCGACAAGAAGGGGATCGCGCACGTCGCGACCGTGACACCCGCGGGCACGCCCCGCACGTCGCCGATGTGGTACGAGTGGGACGGCGAGCGCGTGCTGCTCTCCCACACCACCGCCCGCGCGAAATACCGCGACGTCACGGCGAACCCGCGGATCGCCCTGTCGATAACCGACCCCGACGATCCCTACCGCTACATCGAGATCCGCGGCCGCGTCGAGGTGGAGGACGACCCCGACAAGGCGCTCATCCACCGGCTGGCGAAGAAGTACATGGGCAGGGACCGCTATCCGTGGGACGGCCCGGACGACCACCGCGTGATCTTCAAGGTGACGCCGGAGCGGGTAGCGCCCTCCGGGGGTTAGCGAGCGCCCACACCGGCCGGGCTCAGCGTTCTCCGTAGAGAAACGCTCGATATGCGGACGTTGTTCGACGAAGAACGGGCGCGGCGCGCCCGGATTTGGGTTCTCCCGATGCGCGCCCCCTTCGGCCTCGCCGACCGGCCTCTCGCGACCGCAGCGCTCGGCGTCCTCTGCATCGCGTCCTCCGGCGTGCTCGTCCGCCTCGCGTCGTCGTCGCCGGTCGCCGTCGCGATCTACCGGTGCCTGTACGCGCTGCCGGTGCTCGGCGCCGTCACCTACCTGGAGACGCGCCGCTTCGGCGTCCTGCCCCAGAGGACGCGGAACCTCGCCTGGGTCGCCGGTGTTCTTCGCGTTCGACCTCGTGTTCTGGCACAACGCGATCGACGCGGTGGGGGCCGGGCTCGCGACCGTGCTGGGGAACCTGCAGGTGTTGATAGTCGGCTTCTCGGCGTGGGCGCTCCTCGGCGAGAGGCCGCGGCGCCAGCTTTTCTGGGCGATCCCGGTCGTGCTCACCGGCGTGGTCCTGATCTCGGGCGCGATCGGGAGCGACGCGTACGGAGAGGACCCCGCGCTGGGCGTCCTGTTCGGCGCCCTGACCTCGCTAGCGTACGCGGCGTTCATCCTCGTGCTGCGGGAGGGATCCCGCGATCTCAGGCGAGTCGCCGGCCCGCTGTTCCACGCGACGCTCGTGGCCGCCCTGACCACGGCGTTCTACGGCGCGGTCGCAGGCGACGTGGAGTGGGCGCCGCGGTGGCCGGAGCACGCCCTCGCCCTCAGCGCGCAGGTCGCGGGCTGGCTGCTGATCTCGCGCTCGCTCCCGCGGCTCCCGGCCGCGGTCACCTCGATCGTCTTGTTGCTCCAGCCGGTCGGCGCGATGACGATCGCGGCGCTCGCGCTGGGGGAGAGCCCGGGGGCCGCGCAGCTGCTCGGCGCCGCGCTGATCCTGGGCGGCGTCGTGGTGGCGACCTCCGGCCGCGGGGGCCGCGCCGGCACCGGACGGGGAGGGGGCATACCCCTACAGGGGCGCGAGCTTCAGCAGCCTCGCCAAGCGTGGGGATGTTCTTCACCGCCGTCGGAGGACCGTGACTCGCCTGGACGCTCAGGTCGAGCCAGTCGAATAGCCTCCACGACGTGCGGGGTTCCTGTCGTCCACGTCTGGTTTAGTATCGAACATGGGTTCGCATAAACCCTCTACCGTTCGGGTGCACTGGTCGCTCCTCGCGTTCGGTTTCGCGACGGCAGTGCTTGCCGCCCTGCGCCTGCTCGTTCTTGAAGAGGGGTCGGGCGTTGGCCGCGTCGCGGATGCCCTTTGGTGGGCTCTGCCGCTGGGGTGGGGGTTTCATCAGTATGCCTATCGAAAGGTAGAGCGTTATCGCCTAGCGACCGATCGATGGATGGCGCGCCTGCGCAACCCCAGTATGCAGTGGGGAATCGTTTACGAGCTTGAAGTGCGGGGGCGTCTCGCCACAGTGGGGGAAACGGCTGCTGATGCCATCGAGGGAGCATCGTCCAAAGAGCTCGCTCGGGGGAGTCGCGATCGAGTTTGGGACATTGGGGGACACGTCGTTCAGCTCAGGGTCATCCCGGAAAGCGCTATAGCGGGCATGGAACAGGCGGCCGAGCTCCGCCTCGCCTTTCGGCCAGTTACGAATTCTCTAAAAGCATGGCAGGGCATCATCGAGGACAAGGTTCTCCCGCTGATCCGCCGTGTCGAAGAGGCCGCGCGGCCATATGCCATTCCGGGGGTCGCGCCGAAGATCACAGTCGAAATCGTTTACGGACAGAAGAACCCTTACTTCGGCTATTTCGTGACAAGGGTCGAACCGACGGCAGTGGCGCGTGTGGATATTGAGTATTTCGAGCACGTCGCTGATGAAGATGCTCGAATCCAGGTTCATGAAGATCGGTTGGAGTTCGTCGCGCCCAGTCTAGACTCAGCACGACGCTTGTCTCTACGTTACCTTTCGCTGGGAGAGCCCAGAGCGTGACAAAGAAGGAGGCGCAGGGATGGCGGTCATCACGTATAGCTACTTCCCTGCGGATTTTCCGGCCCTTGAAGTCAATGACTCGATCAAGAGCGTCACTCAACTTGCTATGCCGTGGGGCGACCACCAGGCGCACACAACTCTGACATTCCAGGGGAGCGCAGATGCCGAGGAGTTCGAGAGATACCGCATTGAACACCAACTCGATCGCGACATCGACGCAATTTGGAACCAACAACACATTCATCGTGTCATCGAGGTCAAGGAGTTCCACGCCTATTACTACCGGGAAAAGCACTACGCGCTCGTCGACACAAAGAAAGTCGACGCGCGAAGCGCTATGTCCAGACTCAACGACGGAGTCCGCGACATCAAAGTTGGAAAACTGCCGGATATTCCACTTGCCGCCATGGAGAAAATTCAGGGAGGAGTGACAGCAGGGGGATATTTCGGGAAGCTGAAAATTGCGAAGGTGAAATCGGCGGCATTGTTCGGCGAGGAGGTAAGCGAAAGCGCTGACTGGCAGCGATACGAAGAGGCAGGTGAGCTGTCGGCGCTGTTCATGAGGGCAATTACGCCGGAAGATCTTGAACGGACTCTGCTCTTGACTCACGCTCGAATAATTGTTCTCTACACGAACGAAGGCGAAGCAAAGAACCTCAGGTTTGTCGCGCGGCTTCAGGAGGAAATAGACAACACCCTGAGAGAGCTGGACTCGGAATAGCGGTCTAGCGGAGGATTGTCGACCAGGCAGCTTGATCCTACGGCTTCCACCGGTGCAGCTCGTCCCGCGCCAGCACCATCTTGTGCACCTCGTCCGCGCCGTCGACGATGTGGAGCGTGCGCGCGTGCGCGTACATGAGCGCGAGCGGGAAGTCGTCGGACACCCCAGCCCCCCCATGCACCTGGATCGCCCGGTCGATCACCCACGTGGCGGTCTCCGCGGCGGCGACCTTGATCGCCGAGATCTCGGTCCGGGTCCGCTCCTTGCCGGCGGTGTCCATCGTCCACGCGGCTTTCAGCGTGAGCAGGCGCGCCTGCTCGATGCGGATGCGCGCCTCGGCTATCCAGTCGCGGATCACGCCCTGCTTCGCGAGCGGGATCCCGAATGCCACGCGGGAGTGCGCCCTCTTGCACATGAGCTCGAGGGCCCGCTCGGCCATCCCGACCGCGCGCATGCAGTGGTGGATCCGGCCGGGGCCGAGGCGTGCCTGGCCGATCGAGAAGCCGCCTCCCTGCTCGCCGAGGAGGTTGGCGACCGGCACGCGCACTTCCTCGAAGACGATCTCGCAGTGACCGTGCCCGGCGTCGTACCCGAACACCGGGAGCGTGCGCAGCACGGTGATCCCCGGCGCGTCCATCGGGACCAGCACGAGGCTGTGCCGAAGGTATTTATCGGCGCCGGGATCGCTCACGCCGAGGAACAGGCACACCTTGCAGCGCGGGTCCGCTGCCCCCGAGGTCCACCACTTCCGGCCGTTGACGACGTACTCGTCGCCGTCGCGCTCGATCGTGCTCGACAGGTTCGTCGGGTCCGAGCTCGCCACGGCGGGCTCGGTCATCCCGAAGCACGACCGGACCTCGCCCTCGAGGAGAGGAGTCAACCACCGCCGCTTCTGCTCGTCGGTCCCGAACTCGTGGAGGATCTCCATGTTGCCGGTGTCGGGGGCCGCGCAGTTCGTCGCCTCCGGCGCGAGGGGGCTGCGGCCCATGATCTCGGCGAGGGGGGCGTAGTCGGTGTTTGACAGGTCGAGAAACAAGTTCCAGAGTCCCCGCCGCCGCGCCTCGGCCTTGAGGTCCTCCATCACCACCGGCAGCACGTGCGGGTCGTCCTGTGAGAAGACCTGCTCGCGATGGACCGGCTCGGCCGGGTAGACGTGCTCGTCCATGAACGCCAGCAGCTCGCGTTGCAGCTCCTTGCTGCGGGTGCTGTCCTCGAACTCCATTCGACACCTTTCCCTCATCGCGTCTGCAGACGCGATCTGGTTGTTGAGGTAACCGGCCGATCCGGTCTGTGCTTTCGTAGCAGACGGCTTTCCCGAAGATGCACCGATGGCCTCAAGATCGATTACCACGGCTCCGCTCAGCTTTCAGCCTGCGATCGGCCTGCTATTCGGTGGTTTCCGAGGGTTCCAAAAGCCTACTTCTTTGGCGCCTTAGGGAGGCAGCCGCCCTGAACGTCTTAAAAGAGAAACCTAGAACCCCTCCGAACGATGATTCAAATGCCAAAGTAACGCCATCCAGCCACCCTCTTTCCGATACGGCGCTCGCCATTGCGAACGAATCTGCCACCAAGACAACCAGGCAGACCCAGCGGATAATCGTCGGCTTAACGGTTGGGATCATCAGTCCTCCGGCGAACCCCACGGGTAAGAGCACTACCAGCGCAAGAATGCCCAGTAGCAAATCAGAAGTTGGGGTTTCCTTAACGAGCAGAAGAAAGTTCGATGGCGTTCCGCGCGCCGGGTCAAGTGTGATTGTGTACGTTGGGCCCGGACCAGATGCGGCTGGGGGGTCCACCCCCTCGATCAGAGACGACGTGACGGTCAGAGAATCGAGCGCCGCCAACTGCATAGATGGGAAGGTCCTTGTGGCCTGAGCAAAGGCGTCCCGAAATCCAACGAAAATAGCTTGGCCGCTGGACGCGCGACCATTACTGGTGAGGGGGATGGAAACATCACTGAGCGAAAGCTCGAAGTCTTCTGGGTTGGCTCCTTGGGGGAGGGCAATAAACCCTCGATCCTCGCTAGGGCTGGCGGACGCGTGGAAGACAGTGAACGGCTGATCCGCGCCGTCAACATTGGGAGGCTCCTCCAAGCGGAACGGCAGTGGCACAAGAGCCATCTCATCTCCGGCTTGGAGAACGACTTGTAGCGTCGCGGTTGCAAGAGCCACGCCGGTGGATGAGTCGACACTGTCGACTTCGAGTACTAGCGAAAACGTGGCAGCGGGGGGTTCTGGTCTTTGCCTCGCGGCAGAGGTGTGCGTTGTTAAGATCGCGAATGAGCAGAGCGCAAAGACGAAGGCTTGCGCGATGTGGTGTCGCCGCGACATCTGAGTCTGTCAGGCGTTGGCGGATGCTTCAATCGCTTGACCCTGATGCCAAGAATCGACAAACGCCCGGTCGCACGCAACCCAGAGCTCGCTTCCTCGTGATGCCCTCAGGATGATGGAGGGCGTCGCCCGTTCGGATAGCGGCTCCACGACGATGAGCACGTCTCGCTCCGTAATCACAAAGCTCGCGGAGGGAGGGTTGTCCGTGGCCCGTACGTTGCCACCATGGTCGTTTCTCCAGCTAACGATCTCGGAGCGCAAATGCGCAGCCATCAACTCGTCGGCATTCTCACCTTTGTTCGTCCCGCTCGGGCCGAACGCCGGCAAAAGAATGGCGGTTTCGCGCCATGGGGCCGCTTCGGTAATCCAACGTACGAGGTCGAGGGTTCGAACTTTGAAGCCATGTGCGAATGCGATTCTTGCGGTCTCTGAGTGCTCCAACTCCTCGATTATTCGGAAGAGGGTCCCTCCACGCGCTGCGGATGACGTCACGTGGACGTCGGTTACCCCGGTGCGGTGAATGTTAAGAACGTCAGTTATCTCGGCGAGGCGTCGACCAGTTATGTAGCTTAGAATCGGGACCATTACGCTTCCGGTCACACCTGCTGTAGCCGCGACTAAAACGATGTCCCTGGTCCTCGGACTGACCAGACTTGCCGCGAAACCGGCGGCGACAAGGGATAGCAGTCCAAGGTATGTGGCTCCGACGACCACAGCAAGTTCGCGGCGGCGGTAGTGCAATCGTTGGCCTTTTCTCTCGACTCCTGTGATCCAAGAGTACGCCCGGGAGGAGGGGAGAACCTACGAATCCAGGATGGCGTGCTCGGCGGTTTCAGGGCTACAGTCTGGCCGGCCAGTTGTATCCCACCGGACGACAGACGCAGTGCCCCATGGTCGCAGTTTGCTCCGCTTGTGTTCACGCCGTGGCTGAGTTAGTCGCCGCCGTTACTCGCAGGAGTACGCCGCAAAAGGCCGAAATACGGACGCATGCGCACTCTCAAATGCTTCGTCGCGGCCGCCGTTCTCGCCGGCCTTCTGCTTCCCACGTCCGCCTACGCCGACTCGGCCCCCGA
>JALZEI010000261.1 GCA_030862115.1 Actinomycetota bacterium | reverse complement strand
GCCAGGAACGCCGGGTGTCCGGTGTACATGGCGGAGTCGAAGACGATCGACCGCAGGTATTCGCCCAGAGCTTCATCGCTCACGCCCTCCTCGGGGATCTCCTGCGCCACCAAGTCGCGTACCTCGGCGGCGGTGCGCGGCCTATCGATCGCAAGGGATGGGAGACGCTCGAGGTATTCCTGTACGAGATCGGCGGCATCGTCGATCATCTTTCTGACGCGTGCGGGGTCGAGATCTAGGTCCCGCAAGGGTGCCGGTCGGTCAGTCACCGTCGGATGAAAACACAAAAGCGAGCAATGAGGGTGTCGTCAGTCCGAAGTTTGTTCCTCGGACTGGAAACGCTTGAGCTGAGCGCGGGCCTGACTGCGCACCTGGTTCTGCACGATCGGAGTCCAGCCCAGCAGTATTCCGGGGGGGCCGAGCGCCATGCGCGTCCACTTGTAGAAATCGAAGGTGTCTCGATGCCGAATCATCAATCCCCCTTCGAACTCGAACTGCGCAGAGATTCGGTTATGCACCCGACGACCCGTCTTTGGAAAGTCGTATACCGCCTCCCACTGTGACGACCCGCGCACGTCGTCGGCCTCGACATCGGAGAACGCGACCTCGATCTCGTTCCCACCCGTGCAGAACATCCGCCACATGGCTCGAACCTCGTCGGCGTTCAGATCCCGAAAGACCGGGTCGCTGAAGGTGGCGTTGTCCGCGTAGCAACGCGCCATGGTGACGTGATCACCCGCGGCGAAGGCC
Source organism: Actinomycetota bacterium (assembly GCA_030862115.1). Classification (GTDB taxonomy): domain Bacteria; phylum Actinomycetota; class CADDZG01; order CADDZG01; family WHSQ01; genus JALZEK01. The sequence continues at coordinate 13,515 of JALZEI010000261.1, read as the reverse complement.
TCGTAGAACCTGGTCATGAGTTCCTCGTTGGGATGCATGGTTAGGAATATCTCTTGCGATGTCCGATTGAGTGGCGGCGAGCCTGGCCCAATGCTCTTTCCGAGACCTCGGGATAGAACATACCCAATCGCCCCGGACACGGGAGCACGTTCCTGAACTCTCTGGGATGGGCAAGCACCCAATGCCACTGGCCCGGGAGGGCCCATTCGCTCTCGTAACCCCGAACGCAGTCCACAACCTCGACCATCCCCACCAGGCCGCCGCGAGGCAGATCCGCCGGAAGAGCTTTGTAAAGACCCATCTCCCAGAGGAACTGGAATCCCGCGGGATCGAGTTCGGCCCCCGCGTGGATAAGCAGACCGCCGCGGAAATTCGTTCGGCGAGATCGGTTTTCCACGTTCTTGTAACCCGCCGCAATCGTCCACGCCCACGGCTGCTTGACGCTCAAAGCCTTCATCTCGCTCATTAGAGCAGCCTAAAGCGAACCCGTGACGCATGAGCTCCTGATAACCGGCGGCCGCGTACGAGACGACGGCTTGCTACGGGCGCGCGATCATCTGTTGGCCGCCGGTGGCCAATAGGTCGCCGGCCTCCGACCACACCGCCGCGTAGCCTCCGATGATGCCGTCGACCGCGACCGGTGACTCGGTCGACGGCAACAGCCACTCACTTTCAGGCACGCGGCGATGGAACCGCACGGCGAGATCCATGCTCGGAGCAACAAAAGGAAACGGTCCCTCCCGCGTGAGCGCCGCGGCCGGATACAGCATCGTGTCGATCAAGATCAAAGACCGTGCCGCATCCACGAACGGATCATCGAACGTTGCTTGCGGACGGAAGCGATTCCAGACCCGCCACAGGGGATGCATAATCGGCTTCTCATCCCAGCGCTCGGTCCAGGTAACGGGCTTTCCCTCGAGGTTGTACCAAAAGGGGAAAGGCGCCTTGTCCGGCGCATGGATCTCGTCGTTCGTTCGCAACTCTGCGTGATCGGGAACCTCCGGCATGCGTGCCTCGCTGAAGTCCACTCCCCCACTGGGCGTCGCCGTCCACACCATCGCCTCGAGAACGCGGTTGTCCTCCTGGGCCATCTCGACGCGCATCGAATGGGTTCTCTTCGATCGGCGCAAGGTCGTCACGGTGAGCTCGGCGTTGTGGCCGGACGAGGCGGGACTCAGGTAGTGGCAGTAAAAGGCGATGGGAAGCTGGTGAGCGGTCTCCGCCGCCGCGGCGCGCAGGGCCAGCGCCGACAGATAGCCACCGTTCAGCGTCCAGAAGTCCCAATCCGGCGAGAGCTTGGCGCTATAGGAGCCGGCGGACCCGACAACCTCTGTGTCTTCTTGCAGATTGCCCACTGAACCTCCGTTTCGGGCTATCTAACCCCGGATGCCGGTCTGGCGCCCGACGTCTTGGGCGCTCCGGTACCCCGCCAGCTGTTTGCGCTGGCGACCTCGCTCCAGAATCCCTGGGAACATGCTGCACGGCCCGCGGCGTCTACCTACACTGCGAGCCGCCGGGCGAGCGACCTGCACCTGTGGGATCTCTAGCCGTGCCGCGGCCTGTGCCATGGAAGACCTCCTCTGCCGTGGCCCTGGAGTGTTCGGGCCTCTACCCCTTAGGCGTGAAGGAGGAGGGAACGGCCGGTTCCCCCTAAAGGAACGCCGTCTAGAGGCGCCAGGCGGGGGCCGAGTCCGGGTCGGGGAGGTAGACGCAGCTCGTGCCCGTACGAACCGTCTCATCGAGATGCCGCCCCAGTTCGGAGTCACCCGCTTCGATTCTCTTCACGGCGGCCCTGATCGCCTTCGTCACGTTGACCCGGGCCCGCTCGGATATCGACCCGGCCTTGCGATCCCTCCCGCCCAGCCCGGTGGCTCGGGCGATTTCGTCCATCAGCGCATCTCGTTCCTCGCGCAGCCTCGCGACGCGGCCCTCGTCGGCCCACTCCTCTGCCTCGGCAAGCTCGCTCTCGAGTTCGGTTATGCGCCGTCGATAGGCGGCTTTGGCGCGGTCGTCAAGGACCTCGCCCGCGTCGCTTTCTACGAGGCCGGCCCCGGACTCGCCGCCGGCAAGGTCGAGTGCCTTGATTTCGCGCCCCGGGTTTGCCAGCAGTTGCGCTAGGTAGCCGAGGCCGACGGTGTCGCGGAGCCTTATGGGGGCCGCGGGATCGCCGATCGTCCAGAACTCGCCCTCGCGGATGAAATGCGGTAGCCGCGCCGGCTGTGAGTCGCGGGGATCTCCCTCGAGAACCTCTCGAGCCGCATCGATCGGGCGCGCGTAGCCGACCATCCCAAAACCGTGCGCCTCTTTGGAAGCGTCATCGAGCAACTCCCGCGCCCGCTCCTTGTCGCCGCAGTTCAAAAGCGCCTTGCCCCAGAACCACTTAACGTGCAGGGTGGAAACCTGAGCGCTTTTCTTCTGTGCATCCGCCAGTGCGCCCCGAAACAACTCTTCCGCCGCCGCGAGGTCACCGCTCGCGGCAACGCATGCAGCCAGGCAGAGATCGCCGGGCAAAAGGGAGAAAGCTCGCCAGCGCATCTGGCGCGTGATGAAGTCGATACGGTCGCGCAGCTTCGCTAGGCGGTCGTTGTCACCGAGGGCCATCAGCCCCTCAACAATGAAAAGGGCTTCCGTCGCTTTTCCCAGTGTTACTACCGCATCGTGTGGTTGCGTCGCTATCTCGTCGGCCGCCGCGCGGCACTCGTCACCCTCGCCCATGTATGCAAGATGCATCTTCATGATCCCGCGCAAGGCACCGTTGAACGATCCGGGCGCGGCCTTTTCGTCTCCTTGACGGAAAAGCTTTAGCGCCTGCTCCCAATCGCCTCGAAGACTCACGGCATTTCCCATCCACGAGTAAGACTCCGCATTCCAGGGCATGTCGTGGCTTTCGCTGTAGACGCGGTCTAGCTCGGCGCCCGCTTCCGCTCTGTCGAGGTCTGGATTTCGTAAGAAGGAAAGTGATTCGTGCCAGCGCGTCGCAAACAAGGATGCCCCGGGGTGGCCGACGCTTTCCGCTACCGACATAAGCTCCAGGTGAATCGGTTCGGCTTCGTCCCATCGTCCGGAAACGACCAGGCTGAATTGAACGAAGCTGAGAATTGTGGCGAGCCCCCAGAGCGCTTTCGCCTCCCGGAGGACGTCGGCCGCCTCCTGACCTATCTCCACCACCTCGGTGTGCTCGTTGAAGCACCAGTGATGAACGGCTCGAGCCGATCGAGCGCTCCAATAGAGACGCGTGTCGTCGAGCTCGGCGCCGAGACGCTCCGCTCGATCGATCCTGTCGCGACCCGACTTGTGTTCGCCCAGCCAGGAGTACGCAACTCCCTGTAGAGCAAGTAGGGAGCCGCGCGACCGGTTGTCTTCGGAATGCGCGGCCAGACCCCGTTCGAGGATATCCACCGCCGCCTGCCACCGGCCGATCCACGAGTAACGGTCCGCGACCGCCAGACAAACTCGAGCGACCCCATCCGCGTCACCGGTCCGTTCAAAGATCTCGAGCGCCTCGTTCCAGGCGGCCATGGCATCGTCCCACCGCTGCAGACCGCGCAGGGATCGGGCGAGTTTGTATAGCAGCGCAGCCCTCTCGGAGTTATCACCGTCCGTGAGTGACAACGCCTTTTCGTAAGTGCGTACAGCTTCCTCCGAGCCCCCGGACGCGTGGGAACGGTCGCCGGCAGCGGTCAAGAATTTCAGCGTCGTCTTCTTGTCGGCAGAGACTCCCGCCTGGAAGAGGTGGTGAGCCAGATCCGCTACTCGATCGTCGGCTTGGTCGGCCATCTGTTCTTCTATGGCACCGGCGACCGCAAGGTGCAGCCTTTGACGGCGCGGCAAGGAGATGTCGGCAAGCAGCGTTTGGCGGACGAGCTCGTGCACGAACTGATAGCGCGCCTCACGCGTCTGGCGAAGGGGCTCGATCAAGCGAGCTCGTTCGGCCTCGTCGAGCGCATCGAGGACGTCGCCGTCGTCGTCGCCCTCGACGGCGCGCTCAAGCAGCGCGACATCAAAGACGCGGCCGATGACGGCGCCGAGGTTTAGAAAACGTTTCGTGCTCTCACCCAGTCGCTCGATCCGCCGGCCGGTTACCAGTCTTACGCTCTCCGGCACGTCCACGTCGTCAATTGATACGTCGACCCAACCCCCCGCCGGGTCTAGCAGCCGACCTTCTTCCAAGAGATGCCGGAACACCTCTTCGACGAAGAACGCGTTGCCGTCTGTTTCGGAATAGATGACCTCCACCAGCCGCTCCGGGGGCTCGGCGCCGACCAGCCGCTCCAGCATGGTCGAGACATCATGTTGAGAGAGTCTCTTGAGCGATACACGGTGGGCCTTGCGCTGTCGCACTAGTTGCTCGAGCGTTCTGGCCAAGGGCCTGCTCACCGCGAGCTCTACGTCGCGGTAGGTGCCCACGATCAGCGCTGCAAGGTCGTCGATGAGGCTCGCCAGATACTGAACGAGTTGCAACGTGGCCTCATCGGCCCAGTGGAGGTCGTCGAGTATCAACATGACCGGCCGAACTGCGGCAGCCCTCGAGACATACCGACCGATGCTGTTGAAGGTGTAGCGCCTCTCCTGTTCGGCCGGCAGCTCTATGGGCTCGGGGATGTCGGGGAACATCACGCGAAGCTCCGGGTAGAAGCGAGCCAACTCCGGGCCGGAGTCGCCCACTATCTCTTTGAAGACCTCTTTCGGAACGGTGCGGGCGGTGGCCCCAAGGATCTCGACGAAGGGAGCGAACGGAGTAGCGGTCTCCACCTCGTAGCAGGCCCCCATGAAAACAATGGCGCCTTCGCGCCTGGCCTCCTCGGCAAGTTCTTGAGCGAGACGCGTCTTGCCCACGCCGGGCTCGCCACCGATCATGGCTATCGATCCTTGCCCCCGCACTGCGTTCGTCAGGTAGCCCTCGAGCTGTGAGAGCTCCACCCCCCTACCAACAAAAGGAGTCTTGTCGGATGGGGGCGGCGTGCGGACGTCGATCCGCGCCTCGTAGATGTGCCACTCCTCCGGAAAGCCCTTGAGTGTCTGATGGCCCCGGTCGACAAACTTCACATCTCTGACGGTCCCCGCGAGGTCTTTGACGACACGCGCTACGAAGATCTCGCCGCCGTCCGCAAGAGCGGCGATGCGTGACGCGGCGTTGACGGCTTCGCCGAAGATGTCGCCGTCTTCGCGAGACACCTCGCCCGTATTAATTCCGATCCGCACGCGCAAGAGATCGGAGTCTCCTGCCGCCGTCAGACCGCCCACCGACCGCTGGATGGCGGCAGCGCATTGAAGCGCTTGTCGTGGGGAGGAGAAGGTGGCCAGCACGCCGTCGCCGAGCGCTTTGACAACCGCCCCGCCCGCATCGGTGACCCCCGAGGCGACCGCCTCTTGGACCGCGCGCAGCCGCCTATGCGCCACCTCGTCGCCGACGGAGGTCCTGAGCTCCGTCGAACTCCGCACATCGGTGAACATCACCGTCTCTAAAGAGGAGCTGGCCAACCGTCACCTCGCATTCGAGCCGGCCCCCATGATGCCGCAGGTAAACAGGCGATAACAAGGTGAGGACGTCAGCAGGTCTTGAGTGCGCTTCCCTCCACGCAGACGAAGTCGCCCTCGAACGCCTCACTGACCCGCCGTCCGATCGCGACGTCGTAGACCATCACAACCCAATTGTCGCCGGAAGCGATGGCGCCTCCCGTGCCTCCCACCCGGAGCGATTGGACGATCATCTTCACTCCACCCTCCGTAGAAACGTAGAGGAAGAAGCGCTCGGCCCCTTCTCCCACGCACACGGCGGTGTTGTTGCCGTTGTCCGAAATCTCGCTGCACTTCTCGAAACCTTCGTCGACGAGGGCATCGGCCAGATCCTGGACGTTGTTGATCTCCGGGGGGTCCCCGCAGGCCGCGAGCAGTAGCAGGAAGGCCATCCCCACTCGACGTGTCGTCGCTCTCACGGACTGAATTCCTCCCAGGGCCCGACGACCGTCCAACGGCGACCGGATATTTAAGACCGAGCCTCTACCCCCGCGCAAGCGGGAGACGGCCCATGCCCAGACATGCCGAGGAACGGCCTCGGCCGAGATGCTGGACCCAGTCGCAGTGGCACTGGGCTGCCACGTATGCTGTGGGACAACGACGGCTAAGGTACACGGGAGGCGGCTCACATGGGGACAAGCAGGCGGATCTTTCGTCGCGCACGAGAGGAAGCCAGATCCGGCCTCCGGTCTAGATGGGGCGGCCTCGTGGCCGTGTTCACCGTCCTCTTGATGTTGGAGGTCCTCGCCACCACGGGCTTCGTCGACGGGGTCATGGAGCCGGCGAGGGCCGGCGGCGGCTCTTACTTCGCCGAGGGGGATATTCAAGGAGCCAATCCCGCTTCCGCCGACGTCAGCGGGATCACCGAGACCGATCACACGGAGAACTGCGGTGACTATCCGCCGACCACTCAGGGGGCCGACGGCTGGGTCTTTCAGCTTCCGGAGGACTTTGTCCTCCCGGCTCCCTTTAGCGTTACCGGCGACAGCGCCGCGCCCGCCTACGACCTCGACGTCTTTTTCCACGACGAGACGTGCTCCAGGATCGATAGCGTCGCAACGGGCAGCGCCGACGAAACGGGAGATGTTCCGGTCGGGACGCGCTACGTGGTCGTCAATCAGTTCCTCGGCGCCGAGACCCATGTGACGCTTTGCGTCGGGGATCCCAAGGGATGCGTCGCGGCGAGCAGCAACGGAACCAGCGCTCCACCGAGTACATCCACCAGTCCGCCTCCCGGCGACGGAGAAATGTCCACAACGCTCAGAACCAGTCGGAGCGAAACCGCTTACCGGAAACTCTTCACCGTCTCCGGAGTAGTCAGCGGTGACGAGGAGTGCGGTGAGCCAGGCGACCATAGAGTGGGCCTCACCAAACGGATTCTGGGAACTAACGAGACAAAGTCGGTGGATCGGTCCATCCCGGTTGACGACGACGGATCCTGGTCGATCAAACACCGTTCTGCTCGCAGCGCCCAGTACGTCGCGCACGTCTCGCCCTCTAAGACTTGTGAATCCTCGTCATCGGATCCTGAGAACGTGCGCGTCCACGTTGATACCGAGGTTACGAATCCGCCCAAGGACTGTGACGACAACGTCGTAGGCATCGTTCGGCCCAATCACCAGGGCACCAACGTCGAACTACAGCGGCACTCCGACAAGAAGTTCCGGGCTACGGGAGTGTCTGACACGCTTAACAAGGATTCGAAGTTCAAGATGCAGTTGCCACGTTGCGGTCTCTTCCGGGTGGTCTGGGTGAGCCAGGATCCCTCGAATATGTGGGGCTCCGACACGTTCAAGGCCCGCAACAACTAAGGCCGGGGGGCTCGCAAGGTCTGCGACCTTGCGAGCGATTGCGCACGCGCGCTTGTGCATGCGACTGGAACGCGCGGTCAATTGTTGAGATTTCGTCGCGGGCCGGCCCTACCCCGGCTGTAGTTGACCGCGCGGTCCAGACAATTTCGAAGAAGTTGCCTGAAACCCGTAACGCGCGCGCTACGGATGGAGTCATGTAGAGCAAGACACAAATCTGAGTTGGAGGGGCGCTTCACGAATGATTTCTTCTGTTGGCCTCGCGCCTGTTGCGGCGGACGACGAGGTCCTGGCGCAACATGCAGGTGCCGAGGCCGCCGCGTTTGCAGAGCTTTACGACCGCTACCTCGAGCCCGTCCATCGATACGTCCGCTCCCAGGTGCCGGATCATGCAACCGCGGAAGACCTCACCGCGCAGGTTTTCTTCAAGTCTTTCGTCTCCGCCTCCAGCTATCGCGGCGATGGCAGCTATCGAGCCTGGATCTTTCAGATCGCCCGCAACACCGTTGCGACCTGGAGGGGCACGACGCGTCGAGCGGAGGTGCCGGTCGAGGAGATCCCGGAGGACCTCCCCGAAGAGAAGGATGACGCCCCACCATTAGCCGCCGGCAAGGAACGCGATGTCCTCACTGAGATCGTCGAACATCTGCCGGACGCGCAGCGTGAGGTCGTTCGACTTCGCTACTGGAAAGACCTTTCGATCGAAGAGATCGCGGCATCGACACGTCGGAGTTCGGGGGCCGTCCGACAACTGCTCCATCGCGCCCGGCGTCGCCTGAAGAAAAAGCTCACCGGCAAAGAGGTCGGCGCTCTCGCCGGCGCAACAAGCGCATCGGCCCTCGCCCTCTACTCGATCAAACGCCACCGGGATCACAAAAGATGAGGGCCGGACTCTTTCCGGGTCAAGGGCTCGATCCATCAACCGTGGCAGCGGCCTTACCGGACGGCCATGACCTCTTGGAACGGGCGAAGGACCTTCTGGGCTACGACGTCAAGCGGCGCGTGCAGCAAGTCGCGAATCGAAGTCGGCCGGTTCTTCCCACCGACCTCGGCCAGCCCGCAATATTCCTCGCAGGAGTCATCTCTTTTGAAGAGGCACGCGAGCGCGGGGAGCGTTTCGACTTTCTCGCCGGTCACAGTCTGGGCGAGTACACCGCCCTGGTCGCCGCCGGCTCGATTCACTTCGCCCAAGGCCTCAGATTGGTGGCCGCGCGCGGCCTGTACATGCATAGGGCCGGTGCACGAGGAGCCGGCGGCATGGCCGCGGTGCTGAACGTCTCGTTCGAAGAGACCGAGTCGGTATGTGCCGAGACGGGAGTGGCCCTGGCCAACGACAACTCCCCGAACCAGGTGGTGTTGTCGGGGCCGGCGGAAAACCTGTCGCGCGCCGCGCTCAGCGTGCGCAGCCTCGGTGGTCGCATAGTGCGGCTACCCATCGACGGCGCCTACCACAGCGAAGCCATGGAGCCCGCCGTTGCCGAGCTCGCGACCGCTTTGGCCGGAACCGAAGTTCGGAGCCCGGAGATACCGGTCGTCTCCAACGTGTCGGCCGCGCCTTACCGGGCGCCCGGCGAGATCCGCAAGCTTCTGGCACGACAGCTGACGGCTCGCGTGCGATTCCGCGAGTCGATCTCGTGGCTCGTCGACAACGGAGTGACCGAGTTCGTGGATATGGGGCCGGGGAACGTGGTGGGTCGCCTGGCGGATGCAACGGCCCTCTCGCATAAGGGGGTCGATATCCATGCATGAGGCGCTTCGTCTCTACGACGAGCACGAACTTGGTGACGTAGTGGCGATCGACGAGCGGCTGGTCATCTCGCCGCGGCGCGGGAAGTTCGTACCGATGCCCCCCGAGATCTTCACCGCCGAGGGAGAGTGGGTCGCTCAGGGCCAAAAGCTCGCAGAGATCAACTGCGGGGACCACTGTGTTCCCGTTGTATCTGCGTTCACCGGCTGGGTCATGGGGATGCTGGCGGTTCCCGGTCAGCCGGTGGACAACGGCGAGGCCCTCTTCCGGATCAGACCGTGACCGGTACCGCCATTAGCGGGGTCGGGATAGCTCTACCCGACGCGGAGCTGACGAGCGCCGAGATAGCGGCGAGACTCGACCTTCCCGCGGGATGGATCGAAAGCCGAACCGGGATCACCTCGCGCCGCATGGCGTCGCCCGACGATACCGCCACGTCCCTCGGAGCGCGCGCCTCCCGGCATGCGCTTGCAGATGCAGGAGTGTCTCCGGCGGACGTAGACACGGTTATCTGCGCCACCATCACTCCCCAGTGGCGCTTCCCGGCGACCGCGTGTCTCATTCAGGCGGCCCTGGGAGCCCGAGCGGCCGCCTTCGACTTGAACGCCGGCTGCTCCGGATTTCTCTTCGCGCTTGCCCAGGCCGACGCCACCGTGCGCGCCGGCGCCGCGAACAGAGTGCTCGTGGTCGGAAGCGAGGTCATGTCGCGCATCATCGATTACAACGACCCGCAGACCGCGATCCTGTTCGGCGACGGAGCGGGGGCCGTCGTCGTCGAGCGGACCGAGGAGGCCGCGTTGCTCGGTCCCTTCCGTCTTTTCTCGGACGGCAGCAGGCCGGAGATCCTGTACCTACCGGACGAGACGGGGGTCATCCACATGGAGGGCCGAGAGGTGTACCGGGCCGCGGTCGACGCGATGTCGGGCTCGGTCACGGAGTTGATGGCCGTAGCCGGAATGAGTTGTGACGCTATCGATCTTCTGATCGCCCACCAGGCGAACCAGCGCATTCTGGATGCCGTCGCCGCGCGCGTGGGTCTAGATGCGTCTGCCGCGTTCTCGAACATCGCTCGTTACGGCAACACTTCCGCCGCCTCGATTCCGATCGCGCTCTTCGAGGCGCGGGCCCAGGGCCTGTTGAAGGAGGGAGATCGCCTCGTCTTGACCGCCTTCGGCGCCGGCCTCACGTGGGGCGCGGGACTCGTTCCCTGGACGGCAGCTACGTCGGGCCGGCGTGGGGGCGCGGCCCTGGAGACGGCCGATGCCTGAGCGCCGGGTCGCGCTGGTCACGGGCGGCTCCCGCGGCATCGGGCGCGCCATCTGCCTTCAACTCGCGCGCGATTACGCGCTCGCGCTGAACTACAACACCTCGGTCGAGGAGGCGAAGGCGACTCTTTCAGACATCGAGAACCGCGGCGGCGAGGGCATCGTCGTGCAGGGCGACGTCCGAGATCGCGCCGCGGTGGATGAGATGTTCGATAAGACCGAGGAGGCTCTGGGACCGGTCGCGGTTCTCGTGAACAACGCGGGGATCAGGCGGGACGCGCTGGCGGTACGCATCTCGGACGAAGACTGGGACGACGTGCTTGCGACCAATCTCACGGGTGCATTTACGTGCGCCCGTCGCGGCCTGCGATCCATGATCAGGCAACGCTTCGGGCGGATCGTCAACGTCACCTCGGTCGCCGGAGTGCGCGGCAGCGCCGGACAGGCGAACTACTGCGCCGCCAAGACGGGCTTGATCGGGCTGACCCGCTCGTTGGCGCGTGAGGTCGCGCGCAAGAACATCACCGTCAACGCGGTCGCCCCCGGACTGGTTGAGACGGAGCTAACCACGTCTCTGGGCTCAGATCGCTATGCGGAGCTGGTTCGGGAGATCCCGATGGGTCGCGCTGCGACTCCCGAGGAGATAGCAGCGGCGGTGTCGTTTCTTTGTTCCGACGCCGCGACTTATGTGACTGGAGCGGTACTCATGGCAGACGGTGCCATGACCGCATGAATGGGAGGAGAAAGAAATGAGCGAAAGACGAGAAGAGGTCTTCGAGGCAATCAAGGGACACCTCGTGGGCCGCGGGCTCGAGGAGGACAGGATCACGCCGCGCGCGCATCTACTGGCGGATTTAGACCTCGACTCGCTGGACACGATGGAGTTAACGCTTTCCCTGGAGCAAAGATTCACCATCGAGGTCCCCGACGAGGAGCTTGAGGACCTCGAGACGGTCGAAGACGCGGTCGAGCTCATCGAGCGAAAGCTGCAAGTGTCGGCATGACGAGGGTCTTCGTAACCGGCCTGGGCGTTGTCACGCCCATCGGGATCGGCCGCAACGCCTTCTGGGATTCTCTCGTCGCGGGCCGCTCCGGGGCCGCGGAGATTGGGGCGTTCGACGCGACCGGTTATCCCGTGCGCATTGCCTCCGAGGTCCGCGACTTCGACCCGGTCGCCTACATGGATCGCCGCCAGGTACCTCGCCTCGACCGCTTCGCGCAGATGGCGCTCGCCGCGGCCTCGCTCGCGCTGGAGGACGCAGGGATCTCCGGTGACATCGACGCGGACGCCAGCGGAGTGATCGTGGGATCCGGGATCGGAGGCCTCGCCACGATCGAAGAACAACACCGCGCCCTGCTCGAAGGAGGTCCACGGCGTGTGAGTCCCTTCATGGTGCCGCGCCTGATGCCGAACGGCGCCGCGGCCGCGATCGCCATGCGTTTCGGTCTGACCGGAGTGAACTACGGCGTCGTCTCCGCGTGCGCGACCGGCGCGCACGCGCTCGGCGAAGCGCTAACCGCGATCAGGGCGGGCCGCGCAGACATGATGCTCGCAGGAGGAAGTGAGGCCGCCCTCACGCCGCTGTCGCTCGCCGCCTTTGCTCGCATGGGCGCGCTCTCGGCACGCAACGATGATCCGACCCGCGCCAGCAGACCCTTCGACAAAGACCGCGATGGGTTCGTGTTCGGAGAGGGGGCCGGCATCCTCGTACTGGAAAGCGAGGAGTCCGTCGCCCGGCGTAATGCCCCCGTCCTCGCCGAGCTCGGCGGCTACGGGGCGACATCCGACGCCTATCACGTCACGCAGCCGGATCCCGAGGGCATGGGGGCGACCACCGCGATGATCGCGGCCATGGCCGATGCCGGCATCGAGCCCGGCGACGTCGATTACGTCAACGCCCACGGCACCTCGACCCCCTACAACGACAGGATCGAGACACTCACGATCAAGAACGCGCTGGGTAACGAGGCGAAACGAGTGCCCGTCACCTCGGTGAAATCGCAGACGGGGCACCTGCTGGGCGCGGCGGGGGCCGTCGAAGCCGCGGCTTGCGTCCTCATGATGCAGAACGACCTGGTGCCGGCCACGATCAACCTGACGTCGCCGGACCCCGACTGCGATCTCGACTACGTCCCCGAGGGGCCCAGGGATCAACGCGTGCGCGTGGCGCTGTCGAACTCGTTCGGGTTCGGGGGACAGAACGCCTGCCTCGCGCTGAAAGCCACGTCGTGACCAGAGACCTCGAGGGCAAGGTCGCGCTGGTCACCGGCGGGGGCCGTGGGATCGGAAGAGCGATCACCCTTCACCTTGCGGCTCGCGGCGCCAACGTCGTCGTCTGCTATCTGCGCAAGCGCGAGGCCGCAGAGGAGACCTGCCGGCTGGCGGAGGACCACGCGGTCAAGGCGGTGGCGCGGCGAACCAACGTGGGTGACGAAGACGAGCTAAACGATCTCGTCGACTACGTAACGACGACGTTCGGCCATCTCGACGTGCTCGTGTCAAACGCGGCGACCGGGGTGATACGCGATCTCGAGGGCCTCGACGCGCGCGCGTGGTCGTGGACGATGGACGCCAACGCTCGCTCGCTGTTCCTGCTCGCCAAGAAGAGTGCACCCATCATGCGTTCCGGTGGGAGCATCGTGTCGTTGTCGAGCCTGGGCTCGCAGCGGGTATTGAGCGGCTACATGATCGTCGGCGCGTCGAAGGCCGCCATCGAAGCCGTGACCCGCTATCTCGCTGTGGAGCTGGCACCGCGAGGAATCCGAGCGAACGTGGTGTCTCCCGGCGTCGTCGACACCGACGCGCTCCGGCACTTCCCGGAGCGCGAGGCGATACTTGAAACGGCGCGACGGGTAACCCCGGGAGGACGTCTCGTCACCCCGGTTGAGGTCGCGGCAACGGTGGGATTCCTCACGTCCGAAGCCGCGGCGATGGTGACCGGACACACGCTGGTCGTGGACGGCGGCGCGTCGGTCGTGGCATGAGTCTCGGAGTCGACGTCGTCGGGGTCGAACGTTTTCGCGGTGTCCTGCAGCGCTTCCCCGCTTTCGGCGACCGGTTCTTCTCTGAAGCAGAGCTCGCCCACGGCGCAGAGGCACGCGATCCCGTGCTGCACCTTGCCGGCACGTTCGCGGCCAAGGAGGCAGTGATGAAGGCACTGCGGCTGCGACCCGCGGT
>JALZEI010000234.1 GCA_030862115.1 Actinomycetota bacterium | reverse complement strand
CAATCCGTCGTCCGCCCTAACATCCCCCTTGAGGAGGCGAAAGGGGACTGGTGTCCCTCCCGGTCTTCAAAACCGGTGCGCCGGCTAATCCCGGTGGGCGGGTTCGATTCCCGTCCGCCTCCGCTCCAGGCCCGTCCGCCTTCGCTCCAGGGCCGTCCGCCTTCGCTCCAGGGCCGTGCGAGCCGGTCCTTAGCTCCTCTCTACTTGGCGCCCGCATCCGCCTGTGCGACCGCGTTCCTTGTGTTCGCTTTGGTAGGCGGTATTTCGCCACGGCGCAGCGAAACACCTTCCCGGTGGCTTCCGCCACGGGTTGGGTGGCACCAAGATGCCACCTATTACGACTTTGATCGACCTTGGCAACAGGCGGGTCGGTTCTGGAATCTCGCCGGATTTACTTAGCCCTGGAACGAAGCCGCCTGCAGCTTGAACGGCATTAGCGGACGAAAACCCCAGCCAATGATCCTGCCGGTGAGTGCAGCGGACGCTCGGCGCATGCGTTCGGTTGACGCCAGAACCCAAGCCACTGGGTCGGCCGAGATGTGGAAACCCACTCGCCCCTTATTGGACGTCTGTACACGTAATTCCCGCCTCTGGATAACAAAGAAGAAAGGCCTTTCGCCTCTGATGTGGATCTTGATGGTGCCCTCAAAATTGAGACGGTCGGGATCGACGAAGTGCGGTGAGGTGTAAGCGAGGCCATAAGTCATCTCGACCGCGTCGTCCCGATCGATGGGCCACGGATGACGTGCTGTCATCGCGATGTCGTAGCCGTGAATGATGTGTTCGACGAGCCTCAAAGAAACCGAGACCACGACCGGGATAGAAAACCCGGCGTACCAGGGGACCTGATCGTGGAGCTCCATCGAACGAGCGATGACGATGAAGTCATCAGCGGCGCGCTCCATTCGGTCGGCTAGCTCCGGTAGCGGTGTGCGGGGTAGACGATCGACCGTCTCCACATTCCATCGAGCCATGTCACGTATGGCGTCCAGTTCGGAAGCAGGTTGCCGCTGGATGCGTCTGGCGTAGTTCTCCATACCGTCGGTGACGTGGATCGCAACGTCGTGAATCGACCATGTTCCGATCGCCGGTGACTCGGGTGCCGTAACGTTGCGCATTAAAGACGTCAGATGCCTTGTGTTCTTCTGCAGCGCGTTGCAGGCATGGCCGAGATCTATTCGCTCGTCGATCGATCCATCGAGCATGTTTCCAGCTTAAGGGACCCCAAAAGCGTTGGGCTAGCGAGATATCGAAGCCCCCAGGCGCCTCGAGTCCACTGGCGAAGGTGCCAAGGAGGTCGGGTGACAGGGGGGCCGGGGGCGCGTACGCTCGGGAACCGCGTATCCGTCCCAGCGGCCGCGTAGGGTGACTGAGGGCCGATCGGGTCTGCTAGAGAGATCCAGCGAGGAGGCATGGTGGTTAACGGCAGCGAGGAAGAGTCGAAAAAGAGGCGACCTACCTCGACTTCGCCCTTCGGCGTTAGCCGTCGAGAGAGCCACGATGCCGCCGCCTTCTATACCCGGTTCTCCCCGCCGGTGTTGTCTGACGACGAGTCGGTTGCGGCGACGCCCGCGGACGTCATCGTGCGCGGCGATGCACGCGACATGTCTGCGGTGGCCGATAACTCGGTGGCACTCGTCGTTACCTCGCCGCCCTACTTCGCCGGCAAAGAGTACGAACAGGCCCTCGGCGTCGGCGAGGTCCCCGGCACATACATCGACTACCTCGGGCTTCTCAAGGATGTCTTCGCAGAGTGCAGACGGGTGCTGGAGCCGGGCGGACGCATCTGCGTGAACGTTGCCAACCTCGGGCGCAAGCCCTACCGGAGCCTGTCGGCCGACGTGATCCGGATCCTGCAGGACGACCTCGGTTTTCTCTTACGCGGCGAGGTCATCTGGTTGAAGGCCAGCGGGGCCTCCGGCTCGTGCGCGTGGGGTTCATATAGAAGCGCATCGAATCCCGTGCTTCGGGACGTGAGCGAGCGCGTCGTCATCGCCAGCAAGGGACGTTTCGATCGCGTCTTGTCGGAGCGGCGCAAAAGGCGTCGGGTTGCGACCGGGCTCCCGCACGAAGACGACATCAGCGCGGAGGAGTTCGCCCAGGCGACGCTCGATGTGTGGTCGATCCGACCGGAGAGCGCGACGCGCGTGGGCCATCCGGCTCCCTTCCCGGTGGAGCTACCCGAGAGGTGCATCCGTCTCTACACCTACAAGGATGACATCGTTCTCGATCCCTTCATGGGATCCGGCACAACGGCGATAGCCGCGTTGCGAACCGATCGTCATTACATCGGATACGAGTTGGAACAGGACTACGTCGAACTCGCTCTCAAACGCATCGACGAAGAGGGGGCGGCGCCCGAGTCTTGAACAAAAAGAGGGTCGCGCTCGCAATATTGCGAAGCGACCCCTCCGAGGGGTGGCTGGCAGAAGACGTCGACGTCTTGTCTCGGGTCCTGGCCCTTCAAGTCGTCGCGCACACTCCACCGTCGACGATCAAAAGCGCCGAGGTACTGGACCAGATCAGGCATTCTTTGCTCGACGAGCGGTGGGGCGACGCGGTTTCGCTGTGGATCCAGCACGGTGGAGACGCTATCGATGTCTACGACGATGTCGAGATCTGGACCGAGGACGCACTCGACGTGGAGCAGGCGAGCTTCGAGATCAGGATGGCTCCGATCTTCTCGGACGTCACGCCCGAAGCGGAGCCGGACTAGCCGGCTTTCCTTTGGGAGGACTCACTCCACTCGCGTTCGAGAAGTGACGTGAGCCCCTCGATCTCTTCGTCGACGACCGTCCCCAGGCCATCCGTCTGCAACGATTGGACGAGTAACCGGTGCTCTGAGACGGCCCTACGTTGACCCTGGGAGAAACCGGTAGTGCGCCCCGTTCCCTGGAGCAAGCGGCAAGTGCGCGCGAGGTCGCAATTGACTAACCGGATTACTTTCAGCGAAGACGAGACGAGTGCGGCGCGAGCTTCGTCGATCGTCATTAGCAGCAGCCGTCTCATTCAGGCCCCCACGCCGCGCGGCCACGGTGAGATGTCGTTCCAGCGAGCATCCATTTGTCTTGTCGCCTCGACCATGGCGTCGATCGCGCGCTCCATCGTGCGCAGGACGAGGCATTGTTCGGTCAGGCTGATCAGCACCTTCCCTTTGAGGCTCGGCTCGCCCGTGGCGAGACGGCGCGCCACTCTTTCTTTTGAGGTCAACACGAGATCGGCCGTCGTCCACAGGCACCAACGGGGGGTGTTCATGTCAAACGCCAGTAGGAACGCGTAGCGGCCGGCCTCGACGATTCGCCGCAGGGCCAGCTCATCGAGGATGAACAGGTCGCGTTCAGGAATGTCCGGCCGGTACCGATCCCAGCCCTTGTAGGTCTGTCTTTTCGTTTTCAGTTCAACCTGGAGCAAGTGCTCACCGGGACCAAGCAATTGGTAGTCGAGTTTGTCGGTCGAAGCGGTAGAGGTTTTGAGAAGCGTCAAGCCCGAGTGGCGCTCGAAGGCGCGTTCCACCCTCGACTCCAGAGCGTGTCGTTGCGCGAGATCGGTTCTCCAGTCCTCCGGCCGCCGCTCTCTCATTGTCAGACCTCAACTGGGTTGGTCGGTGTCTCCAACGGCAATTCGGGCTGCGACATCTCGACGCGCCACGTCGCCGGCAGAGGTCCGTCGGGGGGTGGTTCGTCGACGAGGAGTGTCTGCAGCCGGTGAAAGCCGGCCAGGTCTCCAGTCGTAGCAACGATGTCGAAGATGTGATGGCGGGACCGAGCGAGATAGAAGGCCGCCTTCGTCCCAGGCCGCGGCAGGTGGGAGGTGATCACTAGCAGCGGCTCATGGCCGCCTGGGAGCATCGAAGCCCGGTGACCGACCTTGTGAACCGTGTCGACCCTGCGTAGACCCGCCTGAGGAGTGTCGGCAAATGTGCCGTGAGCCGCGACCAGGTAAGTGCGGCCGTTTCGCCCCCGCACGATCGCATCGATCGGGACGCCGTCGATCTCTCCTCCCACCTGGAGAACGGAGCTCCCGGCGGTCTGAAGGAAATCCAGCGCGACCTTGTCGAAGTCGGCACCCTCTGCCGTCGCCCTCGCCTGAAAGGGGGCGAGGATCTGCGGAAGGTCGCCCTCATAGAGCTCAACGTCGTCCTGTGACGGCAGTGCGAACAAGCGGGAGTTATCCACGGCTACGCGGTCCTCTGCTCGCGCTGCGAAGCGGTCGTTGGCATCAACCCGGACTCAAGCTTGTGGAGGAGCTCGCGCGGGTCGAACACCCTTACGGGACGGCCGGAGGAGACCTCAACGCGGAGTGCGGAGGGAGCGATGGCGGCTACGGTGGAACCGTCCGCGACGACGAGAAAGTCCTCGTCGTCCGGAAGCTCGAGGCCACCCAGGGCCGGGCCCAAGGTGCCCACGTCGGCCTTGTTGCGTCCCAGGTGAGCCAGCGCGGCAAGCCTGACGACGTCGGCGGCGGTGTACTCCCTACGCCCCGCGCGACCTCGTCCTCGGACCACGGTCGGCTGCAGCCACCCCTGGCGGGCCCAGTAGTCGAGTTGGCGATACGTGATCCCGGCCAGCTCCGCGGCGCGAGGGCCGGTGATTACGTCGCCCCGGTGCTGTGTAATCACGCCTCGGATTACACAGGTCTGTGCTTATGTTGTCAAGCACCTTGTAATTCGACTACTCGGGGGCGGCGCCGATAAGCCGAAGGCCGAGCGTGACGAGACCAAAGCCGAGGGTCCGGCGCACGCGTCGGCGGGGCGCAGCTCGAACGGCCCGGGCGAATCGGTCCCGGCACGCACCACGTCGCCGCTCGACGTCCAAGTCTCGAGCGAAATCGTTTGCGAAGAGCGGTCTCATGGCATCCTCCTTACGTCGCGGTAACCAGTGAAAATCTTATGACGGTTATGATAACCTGTCGAACAGATATGACGGTTATGCACGGCGAGTGGCCCAATGATGATTCGAGTAACCGGTAACGGGCCTAGGATGGTGTCAACGTGAACGACGAGAACGTGTCCAGCGATCACAGCGGTGAGGCGCCCGGGGACCTGGCCGTGGTGCAAGCCTTCATCAACTCCGCCGACCTCGAGCAGGGCACGGACGAGCTGGCAACCCCTGAGGGGTTGGCTCGGTGGCTGCGGGAGCGATCTCTTCTCGCCCCCGGCGACCGCGTCCACGAGGCCGACGTGGCAAGGGCATTGACGATCCGGGAGGGGCTACGGGCTCTTGCCTTTGCCAACACGGGTGAGGACCTTGATAGGCGCGCCGTCGACGATCTGAATCGGGTCGCCGCGACGATTCCCATCCATATCGGGTTGGGCGTCGACGGGGTTTCCTTACACGCGGAATGCGATGGCGCACTAGGAGCTCTCGGCTGGATCATCGCGACCGCATACGAGGCAAAGGTCGAAGGAACGTGGGACAGGTTCAAGGCGTGCAGGAAAGATTCCTGTCGCTGGGCCTTCTACGACCACTCCAAGAATCGATCGCGAACGTGGTGCAGCATGGCCGTGTGCGGAAACCGCATCAAAGCGCAGACGTATCGCGAGCGCGCACGAGTGCAGTCCTAGTAAGTCGACGAGTACATGACGCGCACTCTGCACGAGGGTTGGTATCTCATGAGCGTGACCGACCTCGAGAAGGAGCTGGCGCGGTGGCGAGGCACCAAGACTGGTCCGTCAAACGCGGAGCGCTTGTCGATAGCAGACGCACTCGCCTTCCGTAACGCCGGGAACACGCCGGACGACAAAGGGCGAACCCTTCGCCTGGTGCTGGAGATCAAGGATTCTTCGGATCTCTCAAGTCTGGATGCGAAGAGATTGGAATTCGAACCCGATTACCACGACGCACCCACGTGGCGGCGCGAGGGCTCCGTACCCGTGAACGTGGTCCCTCTGCGGGCCCCGGAGGTGAGCGGCATGGCGACATCTAACTGGTGGGATCAGCCGGAGATTGCGCGTCTCGAAAAGGAGTGGGCCTTACACGGCACCGTGGAGGGACTCAGCGTGCCGGCGGAATATCGATCGTTCGTCTACAAGACCGTGCTCGCCTTGAGGGCCGGGGGGCGGGAGGTCACGATGGAGTCGTTGCTTGACTCGCTTGCCCGCTGGATGTCCCCCGACGATCTGGACTCCCTCGGCTCCGCCTTGCGACGTGCGAATCAGAAGCCCTGACCCCAGGCAAGGTTCGCCTCCCACCCCAATGGGTAGGAGAGGGGGAGTCTGTTTTCTATCGTTCAAGGAGGTCTCATGTCGACGATCGAGCAGTCAATCGACGTCAAGGTCCCGGTTCGCACGGCCTACAACCAGTGGACGCAGTTCGAGGACTTTCCCCAGTTCATGGAGGGTGTCGAGTATGTCCGTCAACTAGACGACACCCGCTTGGAGTGGGCTGCCGAAATCGCCGGGCAGCGCCGTGAGTGGGAAGCGAAGATCACCGAGCAGAATCCGGACGAGCGCGTCGCCTGGGCGAGCGTTGGTGGAGCGTTCCACTCGGGTGTAGTCACGTTCCACAGAATCGATGACGACACCACCAGAGTCATGCTCCAGATGGAGTTCGAGCCGGAGGGTTTTCTCGAGAAAGCAGGAGATGCGCTCGGTGTCGTTAAGGCCCGGACGAAGGGTGACCTTGGGCGGTTTAAGGAGTTTATCGAGAGCCGTGGTACCGAGACCGGTGCCTGGCGCGGGAAGGTAGAGCAAGACAACATCAAATAGCCGGTTTGTGGGCAAATGAAGAAAGGGCGCCGTCGTTGGAC
>JALZEI010000224.1 GCA_030862115.1 Actinomycetota bacterium | reverse complement strand
CGGCAGATGGCGTTCGATGCCAGGTTCTCCACTGATGGGAATGCATGCACAAAACGATGTCTTCCGTCTTCTTTAGCCCATGTGAGGGCCGTCGCCGTAGCGATTGTGGCGACCCCTCGCCCTTGGGCTTCGGGAACGACTGTCCAGCCGATTTCGTAGACAGTCGTGTCGTTCCATGCCTTCTCCCAATAGCCGACCGAGCCGAGACTCTCGCCGGTGGCTACGTCGACGATCTTGAACATGCGGCCCTCGCCCGACCCGGCCAGTTTCTCGTACTTCGTCTGCCGCTCGGCGAGCTTCGCCGCGTCCTCCGGCCCCCCGAGGTAGACGGTCATGGCGGCATCGCCCAACGTCCGCTCGAGCAGCGGGAGGTCACCGGGGGCCCACGGCTCGATACGAATCTGGTCGCCGGCCGCCATGGGCACAAGTATGGGCGAATTACGCGACGTTGTGACTTAGGCGGGGATTTTTCGGACCGAGAAATGCCGGCGCATGTAGTCGTTATCTGCGGCGAGGGGATGCGACGTGAGTCGGTGCGGGCCATCCCGAATCCAGGTCGGCTAGGTCGGGCGGGAGGATCTCGACCCGACCAAGACGTTTCAGACGGAGCCAGGCGGCGACCTCCCCTTCGGACCTCGGCAGCGGCGGTGCGGATCGCGAGCGAAGATCAGCGATCTCGAACGGAAGAGCGTTAGCCGGGTGCGGCAGCGTTCTCGATGAGGTCGTCCTCGCTGCGAACGGACCTTGGATCGCCAGCGTCACGCCGTTGCCGTTCGCACGCTGAAGGTTGAGAAACAGCACCTTCTTGTCAGGCGAGAAATGCGTGCCGGTCGGTTCGTCGGCGAGGTTGACTCCTGGAGTGTTGTTCTCCTGCACCAGCTCCGCGAAGACGCTCATCGCCCCCGTCCTGCGGTCGACCAGCCAGATGCGATTGGGGTTATCGTTGCTCGCCTCGCCTTTGTCCTCGCACACGAACAGGCTGCCGGCACCGTCGAAAGCGAAGTTGTCCGGCATGCAGAGTGCGGGTCCACCCGCCGAGGGTTCCTTCCCTTCGGCCCATAGCTCGAGCCGGCAGTGTCCGAGCTGGAGTCTCCAGACCTTGCCGCAGACGGTGTCGTCTTCGGTCTCGGTGAAGTAGAGCCATCTCCTGCGCTTCTTGCAGCCTTCCAGTCGCGCGAACTTGAGCGCGCCCTTCCGGACTCCCTGAGCAGCCGGCTCTTCGCCCGACTCGCCGAGCGGATCGGCGATGCGCACCCAGTTTCCGCTGGCCTTGTACGCCTCCAGGGTGCCCTCGGCGAGGTTCCTCCGACTGACCGGTCTCATCCGGTAGAGCAGACTGTCGCCCGCGGAGTCTTCGGTGAGATAGACGAAGCCGGTCCGGGGATCGATTGCAGCCTCGTGCTCGAAGCGGCCGCACGCGTCGAGTCGTCGCTTGGTGCTCTTCGCGGGATCCACCTCCCACATGAACCCGTGGTCCGCCTCCAGCGTGGCCGTCGACTCTTCGCCGGTGAGGACGGTTCCCCACGGCGTCCTCCCCCCGGAGCAATTGCTGACCATCCCGCCAGCGTTGTAGGCGGACTCGGCGATGGTGAGATCCGGGTTCAGCAGAAGCGACGTGATCGCGGCCGTAGCCGCGCGGTCGTACTCCTCCTGAGGTGGCGGTTGCCCCACCGGGAACTCGGCGGGAATCTCATGGGAAGTGGATAGCAGCAGTTTCCCGTCGGGGTCCTCGAAGACGACGTTGAGGTCTGGGAACTGCGGGCGGGTCGCAGGGCCACGCCCGCTCTCGAGCGGATCTCCCGTCTGGGCGAGGGTTCTGTACGAGAACCCCTCGGGGAGCCGCAGTAGAGGGTCGTCCTGCAGAAGTGCGAACGGGCTGCCCGGCTGCGCCCAACCCCAATGGCGCGGGCCTAGGTCGTCCGCTACTGGGCGATGCACGCCGAGGGAGGCGTGTTCACGCCCGGCAACGAGGTGGACCAGCTCAAGTGGCTTCCGGTAGAGGCCGCGACCGCCGCCCTCACGCACGACCGCGACCGGGATCTGTTGCGCCGGTTCGCCGAGGGCCCAATCGTTACCCGGACGGTGTTGCTCGTTCGTCACGCCACCGCGGGGGCACGACAGAAGTGGAAGGGCGACGACCGGGCGCGGCCGATCGACGCACACGGCGTCCGTCAGGCGGAGGAGCTCGTTTGGCTGCTCACGCGCTGGGACGTCCGCGGGATCGTCACGGCAGATGTCCTTCGATGCGTCCAGACGATGAATTCGCTCGCTGCCGCAATCGGCTTGGCTATCGAAGAGTGCTCCGCACTGTCCGAAGACGCGTATCCAGAACGAGCAGAAGAGGCCGTCGAGCTTGTACGAGGGCTGGGAAACCGGCACTTTGCCAGCGTCGTTTGCACGCAGGGCGCCGTGATCCCGGATCTCCTGGGGAGGCTCGCGCGCGCGGACGACGTGCTTCTCCCCCAGGATCTTCCCTACAAGAAGGGCAGTGTCGTGGCGCTGACGTTCTATCGCCGGAGACTGATCTCCTGCGAGTATTTCCCCCCGCCGGTGTGACGCGACGCGTGCCCATCCACATCTGTGGACAACGTTGTTCGTGTTCGGTCGCAGTTCAAGTTGTCTTCACGTGGGAATGGGTTTCGCCGCAGTCGCTCGGGGGACGTTGACACCATGGAACGAGAGCCCGGAGTGCCGGCAGAGAGCCCGCAGTCGAGCGCCGACACGGACGAAGGTCTTCCGTCGTCCGAGGAGGACGTCGACCACGCGCAATCCTCTCCCGAAGGCGACGAGCCGCCACCGGACGGGCCTTCCATCGGCGACGTCTTTCGCTCCGGTAGCTAAACCCCGCGGGGACACGAAAATCGGAGTTCATCTTCTCGTCGCGTCGCGGCCAGGCCGGGGCAACAGCGGCATGCGACGGTGGCGACATGAGAGACGAAGAGATCCCCATGATCTCGACCACGCCGGTCGGGCCCGACTGGATGGGCGAGCTGGCGATCCACTACGAGCAGATGCGCCGTGCGTATCCGGACGACGTCCTCGCGATCGTCTTCGACATCGACGGGACCATCCTCGACATGCGCTATCTGATGGTCCACACGCTCCTGTCGTTCGACCGAGCGAACGACACCGACTACTTCCGGGGTCTCGGCATCGAGGACGTGAACGTGCACGAGAACCGGATCGAGGACTTCCTGGTCTCCCGCCGGCTCTCCGCGCCCGTGCGGGCAGACATCGCGACGTGGTTTGCCGGACACATCTGGACCCCCGAGGCCGTGCTGGCAGGAAGCCGTCCGTACGCCGGTGTTCTCGGCGTCATCCGGTGGTTCCAGCTCCAGTCGCAGACGGTCGTCGCGTTGAACACAGGACGCCCCGAGCCGCTTCGCGACCTGACTCTCCAGTCGTTGAACGAGGTCGCGAGGGCATATCGCGTCTCGTTCGACTCGGAGCACCTCTGCATGAACCCGCGCGGGTGGGGCGAGGAAGTGACACGCGGGAAGGTCGAGGGCATCAAATTACTTCAGGAGAAGGGTCTGAGGGTGGTCGCCGTCGTCGACAACGAGCCGGCGAACCTGGCCGCGATGGCGGCCGCAGACTCCACCGGCGAGATGCTCTTCCTGCACGCCGAGACGATTTTCGAGTCCCAGCGCAGGCACCTCCCCCGATCGGTGACGGGACGCTCCTACGCCCTCGCCGGCCTCGTGCGAGAGAACGACATCCGCGACCGCGTCGAGTTCGTGTGGCACGGCGTCAACGACGAGGCGAACCTCCGGCAGTTCGTGTCGTCGGACGTGAGGTGGGCGGAGTGCGACGTGCGGCTCGACCCGCTCGGCCGTCTGGTGCTACGGCACGATTCGTTCGACGAGACGCCCTGGACCCGAACAGAGCACGCCTTCCTCCTCGAGGACTGCCTCCGCGCCATCCGCCGGCACGATCGGGCGGCAGCACTCGACCTGAAGGACCCGGCCGCGATCGAGAGGACGCTCCAGGCGGTGGACGCGAGCGGCTTGCCCGACACGGACGTCGCCTTCATGGGGTGCATCGACGTGATCGGGGTCGACGGCTTCCGCGCGATCCACGAGCGTCTGCCGCGGGCGCAGATCGCGGTGCAAGTCGACTTCCTCGCACCACTGCTGACAGCGGCTCCCTCGCTCGCGGACCAAGTGCTCGCGGAGCTCCGGCAGTGGGGCGTGACTGCAGTCTCACTCGCGTGGACCACCCCGCACATCCGGACGCTGCTCGACGAGCTCGAGACGCGAGGGTGGGAGGTAAACGTGTTCGGGGTCGCGGACCTCGAGAGCTTCCTCGACGCGTCGCTGCTGCTACCGCGCGCCGTGATCGCTGACTTCAACTTCCCGGACTGGCACTACTACGGCCGGGGGTCGGGTCAAGAACGGGCGTACCACCGTTACGAGCTCATCAGGGACGGACAGCGGAACTCCCCGAGGAAGGTCGAGCGCGAGATGGTCTGACGGCGTGAGTCGCGCCCGGGCGGTGGATCTCTCCCCCTTTCCGCCGCCCGGGCGGCGGACCCGAAGGGGTCCGCGACTGCAAAGGAGGTGGGATTCCCCGGTCCCGCCTCCTTTTGCGTCGTAGTCGCGAATTCAGGGGACGAACTTGTAACCCAGCCCGCGGACGGTGATCACGTGGGCAGGGGCGTGCGGATCCGCTTCGCACTTCGAGCGAAGTCTCTTGATGTGAACGTCGAGCGTCCGCGTGTCGCCGAAGTAGTCACTTCCCCACACTCTGTCGATCAAGGTCTCGCGCGGGAGGACCCGCCCCGCGTTCTCCATCAAGAGCTCCAGCAGCTCGAACTCTTTGCGAGGCATGTGGACGACCTCGCCGTCGACCGTCACTTCGAATCTTTGGGGATCGAGGCGGATACCTCCTGCCTCGAGGACGCCGTCCCGGGTCGAGTTGTCGGTCGTGCTTCGCCGGAGCACCGCCTTGATGCGAGCAAGGAGCTCTCGCGTGTGGAAGGGCTTAGTCACGTAGTCATCGGCACCGAGCTCCAGACCGATCACCTTGTCGACCGCAGTGTCACGCGCCGTCAGCATGATGATCGGCACGTTCGATGTCCGACGGATCTCCCTGCACACATCCTCGCCCGGCATGCCGGGCAGCATGAGGTCCAAGAGCACCAGGTCGGCACCACCGGTCGTGAACGTGTCGAGGCCGGCTGCACCGTCGGTGACTCGGGCGACCTCGTAGCCCTCGCGCGTTAGCTGGTACTCCACCGCTGCGCCGAGCGACTCCTCGTCCTCAATGAGCAAGACCTTCGGCATGACCGCGTCCCCTCTAGCCGGCGATCGAGCGGACGTTGTCTCGGGACGTCATTGCGGGAATCCGAACGGTGAAGGTGGAGCCCCGGCCGATCTCACTATCGACCGAAACGCCGCCGCCGTGTAGCTCGCTGACGTGCTTGACGATCGCGAGACCGAGTCCTGTGCCTCCGGTCTCGCGCGACCGGGCGCTGTCCACTCTGTAGAAGCGCTCGAAGACCCGGCCCTGCGCCTCCAGCGGGATCCCGATCCCGTCGTCGTCCACCGTCAGGACAGCGTCGGCATCGTGGCGCTGGAGCGTGACGTCGATCCGGCCCCCTTCCGGGGTGTACCGGACGGCGTTGTCCAGAAGGTTCCGGACGAGGTTCCCGAGCTGCGGTCGCTCACCCCGAACCCATACTGCGGGGTCGACGCGGTCGTTGATGACGATGTTCTTTCGCTTCGCCGCCCACGAGGCAGAAGAGATCTCGGCACGCACGACTTCCGACAGCTCGACGGCTGTGTCGGTGACACCATCGGCCTCTTCGAGCCGCGAGAGGTCGAGGAGGTCGGCGATCAGACGTGACAGGCGGTCGGTCTCGTTGACGATGCTCCCGGCGAACCCGCTCACGGCACCCGGGTCGTCCTTTGCAGCCTCCCGGACTGCCTCGGCGAGGACCTGAAGCCCCGCGACAGGACTCTTCAGCTCGTGCGACGCGTCGGCCACGAACTGCCGGCGCATGCGCTGGGTAGCGACCTCCCGCGTCACGTCTTGGATGACCACGACCACACCCGACGATGCCTGCAATGGAGTCACGAGCGTTCTCAGTTTCGCCCGTGTCGGGAACCAGACGTCCAGAACCTGCTCCATCTGCGCCCCCTCGCGCAGGCTCCTCCATGCGAGCATCGCGAGCTCCTCTGACGGCAGGCGCTTCGGCAGCGCGGCCTCCGGCAGCCCTAGCAGAGAGCGGGCGGACGCATTGGCGAACACGGGCTGCAGACGTTCGTCCAAGACGACGACGCCCTCACCCATCCTCTCCAGGATCTCTTCGTTGCGCCGTCTCTCACGCTCGACTTCGCTCTCCCGGGCAGCGTTGGGCGCTCGTCGTCGGCCCGACGATAATCGGAACCAATCAGTCCTCGCAGCGAAAAAGCCGGCTGCGATGGAGACGAGGACGATAAGAAGGAGAGCGACGGGTTCGATTTTCATGTCGTAGTGCCCCGAGTCTACGGGGCCCACGCCGCGCGATCCTCGCCCGGAGGGAGCGAAGGAGGCTTGTTCTCGAAGGATTCATATGTCCGTCGTCTTGAATTCATTAGCTCGAGCGCGGAAGCCGGAAAGGTTGCTATTCGGTCGAGATCGAGAACGAAGACGTCGAGCGCTCGGCATGGAGGGCCCGGAGACGACACAGGTTTCAGCCGTCATACTCGAGCTGGAGCTCTTCGGAATCTGGCCGGCGTGTGGCCGATCGTCACGTGGCCGTTCGATCGAACCGCCGTGATACGGGCACGCCCTTCTGAACTTAAGCACGATCGGCCTGTGGATCGGTTGTTGCGCGATCATCGTTAAAGCTGGTCGTTGAAATAGCGTCTAGCTTCCGTTCTCGACGGCGAACTCGGTCGCCATGCCCTCCTGGAAGTGGTTCTCGACACCATCTTCCTCTTCGTGCACGAGGTTGCAGAACAAGACGTAGCGGCCGGGCTCGAGGTCGAAGGTGCCGGCGCACGCGCCGCCGGTAGGAAACGCCTCCACTTCGCCGACGAACTCGCCGCGCTCCTCGAGGAGCGGGATGTCGACGGTGCCGTCGTCCGCGAGTGGCAGCGTCTCGATCGAGGATCCCTTCGTCATGGCGAATTCGTGCTCGTCCTCGCCAACGTTGGTCAGCTCGAACTCGATGGTCCCCGCCGCGATGCTGTTGGCTTCGGGATCGACCCGCCACTCGTCCAGCACGACGTCCATCGAGGTGTCGGCGATTCGGCCGGCGCCGAACTCGGTGCATCCCGCCTCGCCGGTAGCGACTCCAGTGCCCGAGCCGCTCGCTGAGCCGGTCCCGGTACCGGATCCCGACGCGGATCCGGAGCTCCTGACGGACGCGCCGTCGTCGTTCCCGCACGCCGCGAGCGCGGTGGCCACCACCGCCAGCACAACCAGCCATCTCAGCCGCACGAACGCCTCCTATTCGTCGGGCCAAACCTCTTAGGTTAGGGTCGCCTAACCAACCTATCCCTCGGAGGCGAAGCGTGCGAACCAAACCCTGGCTCAGACTGACGGTCCTTGCCCTAGCCGTGGCGACGGCAGCTCCCGCGGCCGCCGCTCCAGAGCCGAAGACACGGTCGACGCCGGAGATCGGGGTGCTGCTCGTCGACCACGGCGAGCCGCCCGGGTACAACGAGCTCACCTACGAGAGCTTCAAGGAGTTCTTCGACTACGTGATCGAGATGGGGTTGATCCCGTCGTGGGTCAAGCTGATCGACTCCGGGACGGTCACCCAGGACGTCGACTGCTTCAACTGCCCGCAACCCAGCGCGCAGCCGGAGCTCATGGACGCGTGGCTGGACCCGCACCCCGCCGCCGTCTACGTACCGGCCTCGGACAGCCTTCCGGCCCATTACATCGTTCCGGGTGGCCCGGGGTTGGGCGAGCCGGACATCTTCGAGTACGTCGGGCTGACGGCGTGGCACGAGTGGGAGGTCATGGGCGGGCGCTCGCCCAACTACGACCAGAAGCTCCCGAAGAAGCTGGCCGTCATCAACGCGCTCGAGGAGCGATACGGAAACAATCTCCCGATCGAGATCGGTTACGGGATCGATCCCCGGATCGACGGCAAGCGCCAGAACGTGCGCGTCGCGGTGGAGGCTCTCGTCGAGGACGGAGTCGAGCACTTGGTCGTCGCCTACCACGGCGTGGGCTTCTCGGACATCATGCAGACGCACATGCTGCGCCACGAGATCGACGAGATCCTCGACGAGATAGCACCGGAGGTCGCCCTCTCCTACGCCGACCCCATCGGCACGACGGACGAATATGTCCGGGCGGTGGTGACCAAGGCCGCGGCAGAGGTGAGGCGGCTCCCCGCGAAGGCACCGATCGCGATCCATCTGTCAGGCCACGGGCTTCCCACCGACATGTGCGGCGAGTACGACTGCGGGTCGGACGCGTACCACGCGGTGGCGCGCGATCTCTTCGAGAGGACCCGCGCAGCGATCCTGGAGCGCGTGGACCACGAGGGAGACCTCGGCGTCTTCCACATCTACGGAGACGGCGGGTCTGGCGACGACGACCCGAACGACGAAGTCGACTCTCCGCTCGAGGCGCTGGCGAAGCGAAAGAAGGCGGGCTACGAGTTCGTCGTCGACATCCCTTACGAGTTCGACTCGGACTCACGCGACACGCTGATCATCCTCCGAGCGGGATATGCGCGCCCGGAGGGGGAGTGGAACCGTCGATTCGAGTCGCGATTCACCCACGACGGGTTGAAGGTCAAGATCACCAACAGCTCCTTCGGAACGCGCGCCAAGACGGCCGCGTACGAGGCGGTGGTAGTCGATGAGATCGACCGCGTCCGCGATGAAGGCTCTGCCCACTCACACTGACGCAGTGCAACCGCCTTTCGCGGGCTATCCCCAAAAACGCGGGCAACAGCGGGCAACAGGAAGGACGC
>JALZEI010000081.1 GCA_030862115.1 Actinomycetota bacterium | reverse complement strand
CCAGCGAGATGTGTGCGGCCCAGTAACCCGGAACGCTCGTGGTGATTAACAGGATGCCGCCGAAGATTACGAAGAGAACGATTCCACGAGCCCACCACCCGCGGGAGCTGGGCGACCACGGCGTCGGCGGGCCTGCGGACTCGGTCGGAGCCGGGGTGGTCGCGGTCTCGGTCGCGCTCATGCCTCGCTCCCGAGGAGCCCCTGCGGACGAACGAGGAGGACCGCCAGCAGCGTCACGACCAGGGCCACATCGATGGCTCCGGGCACTATGAGCGACCACGTTTGCTCGCCGAGGTAAAAGTGATTAGATGCCCAGCCCGCGAGGCCCTGGATGAGGCCTACGACCACGCCGCCGACGAACGCCCCCGGCAAACTTGTCATCCCGCCGATAACGGCCGCCGCAAACGCGGGTATGAGGATCGCCGAGGTAACCGCGCCGGGCGCCAGCCCGCTCAAGGGCACGTACAGGATGCCGGCGACCGCCCCGAAAAACGCAGCTGAGGCCCAGATGAATTGCGACATGCGCTCCACGCCGATCCCCACCACACGCGTTGCGAGAGGGTCCTGTGAGGTAGCGAGCACTGCAAGGCCGAGGTTCGTACGCGAGAAAAAGTAACCGAGTGCGATGGCCATCACGACGAGCACTCCGATAATCACGATCCGCTGCGGTTCGAGGAAGTAGCCGAAGATCTCGGGACCGACCGGTTTGCCGGTGGCCTTGTCGACCGTTTGGATCAACGGCTGCAGGACCTTAGGTTCCGGTCGGAACAGGAGGATCTCGATCCCGATGGCGAGCAGGGAGAAAGCGATCGTTGCCACGAGCAGGTTTACGCGCGGGGCGTTCAGAAGAGGGCGGACGACTCCGCGCTCCAGGATCAACCCGATCAGGATCGTGAAGAAAATCGCGGCTGGAGCGGCAACGTAATAAGGGATGTCGACCTTGTTACCGAAGACGGAGTCCACCTGCTCCATTAAGACGAAGGCAGTGAAGGCGGCGATGGTCCCGAACTCGCCCTGGGCGAAGTTGAAGACCCGGGCTCCCTTGTAGACGATCACGATGCCGACGGCAACCAACCCGTAGGCCGCACCGCTCGCGATTCCGATGACCATGTCCGCGTTTGGTCCCGACGGGTCGTTTTTGGTCAGCAGCATGATGACGCCGACGATGGCCGCGATCACACCGCTTACGACTGCAGTCCTCATGGTTAGAGGAGGCTACCTCGCTTGGTCTGCTGGCGTCAGATGACTAGGGACTTACAAAGTCCTCAATGGTGTGCCACCGGTTGTCCCCGGCCCCCGAGCCCGAGCACTGAGCCTGATTGATGTGAACCTGACTTGATCCGAAGTGGTCGGTCGGGGAGAAGTTAAGGGGCGGGAAGATCCCCGTTTGCACGTTCTTAGCTCGTTCGACGAAGTAAATGAAGCGTTCGCGGGTCAGGTTCTTGCCCGGCTGCTTCAAAAGCTCGGCGCCGACCCTCGAGAAGGCCCACGACAGCCACATGAAGTCGTCGCCGCCGTTTTCCTCCGGGTGGAAGCGCTGCACGGCCGCCGCGAACCCCGGGTCGTACTTCCTCGAGTCGACCCATGCCGGGAAGGGCGAGAAGAAGCGTGCTCCGTTGAGCGTGCCCGTCCTACACCCGGCGCTGGCGACGGTGTCGAACGTCATCGTGATGCCGACACCGGTCCACGTAGGGGCGTAGCCCTGGTTCTTTGCCGCGATAAGCACGCGCAGGAACCACGCGGGCGACGTCAGTACGAAGACGTTGTCGATCTGCTCCCGCTGCAGCTGGCCAACGGCCTGGATAGCCTGCTGGTCGCCGGACCCCTTGCCGTAAGGCAGGTCGAGGTCGAGCGACGCTCCCACCGACTTCATGCCCGATTGCCACGCGTTGTGAGCGTCGACAAACGACGGCGTGTTGAACCACAGCATGGCGTTCTTCTCACCTCTGGCGCCGAGGTTGTTGGCCATGTATCGGGCGAGCATGGGGCCTTGGTCGGGGTAGGTCATGGTGGTGGCGAAGTAGGTGCGCAGCGTGGTGAGCCCCGCCTCGGTAACGCCGGCGGACAGGTAGGGGACGGCCACGGACTCGGCATAGCGGGCGCAGGCGGCGATCTGGTCGGTGCCGGCCGCACCGCTCAGGAGAAAGACCTTGTCGTCCTGGACCATCTTTTTGCACACGGCTATGGCGGTCGACGGGTTGTACTGGTCGTTTTCCAAAATGACCTGGACGTCGCGGCCGTGAACGGCACCGGGATTCGCTCGGAAGTAGAGGTCCTTACCTTTATTCACCGAGTCGGAGGGCACGGGCGCCGCGCCGGTCAGCGGAGCGTGGAAACCGATCTTGATCGATGTCTTGGTTACCCCGGTGGCGTTACCGCCCGAGGGAGGACCGCCGTCGGGGCCCGGCAGGCTGGGATCGGTGGGATCCTGTCCGTCTTCGGTCAAGGTTTTCCCCTCGGTGCCGGCCGTACCCTCGGTGCCACCCGTACCGTCGGTGCCGCTGCTGCCGCCGGCCAGATTTGAATCCCCGGTTCCGCTTCCCGACACCGGGGCGCCGGTGTTCGGATCGAGAACCTGGCCCGTAACGGGGTCGATGAAGGCGCCGCTGGCCCGCAATCGCTCAAGTTCCTCGGCGACCCATGGCTTTTGCCCGCACGCTCCTCCGACCAACGCAAGCGTCAACACCAGGGCAACGAGCGAAAGATCCTTCCTCCACGCGGTCATCGTTTTGCCAACCCCTTAGCTTTGGTTGCCAGTCCCGAGAGTTTGCTGCCGATGGATCTAGATGCGCCTCCGATAACCCCTACGGTGGCGCCGAGAGCGGCCAGTAGGGGTGACGGGGGCAGCGCTATCGACGCTGCCCCTCCCCGTCGTTCGGCGTTGAGTTTCTGGATATGCGCGAGCACGCCGTCGGGCCTGATTCCCGAGGCCCCCTCGAGGACGACCGACCTTACGAGCGAGAATCCCGCTACGCCGGCCAGTAGTCCCAGCCACGCGTAACCGGGAAGGCCGCCGCCCGGGGCCGTCGTATTCGCTGCGATCGGTTTGGTTGCGGTGTCCCCTGTGACGTCCACAGGCGCTGCTTGTGCCTCGCCGGGTTCCGGGGCGGCCGCGGCGGCTTCGTCACCCGTTGTGGTCTCGGTCGGAGGGGTTCCTTCGGTCCCGGGTGTTGCGGGCGTCCCCGGCGTCCCGGGATCTCCGGGAATGAACGTGGTCTCCGGGGGGTCGGCCGGCGGCGGGATCGGATCGATGATCTCCAGCGGCGGCGGCGGGGTGATGTTCGCGCTTACCGTGATGCCGTCGTCGACCGAACCGACGAACACCACCCTCCAGGTGTCGCTGCCGGGAGGCGGCGGATCGGCGTCCTTCCTGGGCCTCAGCACGATAGCGGCGGGTTTACCGTCGGCCCACGACTGCGCGTACTCGGTTAGGTCGAAGGTCCACGTGAAGCGTTCCTCGCCGTCGATCTTGACCTTCTTGCGCTGGGCCGTCGGATCTCCCGCGGCGCACTC
>JALZEI010000219.1 GCA_030862115.1 Actinomycetota bacterium | reverse complement strand
AGCTCCAGGGCGCGGTCGAGCTTTAGATAGATGGTCTCGAGTCCTTTCTGGGGCCCGCCGGTGATGTCTTTTTCGAGGGCGCGGCGGGAGTCGTCTTGGGCCGACACGATGCGCTCGCGCGAGGCCTTGAGGTCGTGGGCCTGGGCCTCGATCTCGACGAGGCGGGCCTGGAGCTCCAAGACCAGGCGGGCGTTGTGCAGACCGAGCCCGGCCTGGGCGCAGAGGTCTGCGAGCAGCTCTTTGTCTGTGGGGGTCAGGGGCTCGCCCCGGGGCTTGGTGACCTCCAGGGTGCCTAAGACCTGGCCCCGGTGGGTGATGGCAAAGGAGTCGTCGTAGGACACCGACTCGTCGTCTTTAGGCCACGCCGCGCTTTGGGTGCGGCCCTCGTCGAGGTGAAGGGTGACGCGCGTGGAGGCGTTGACCCCGGCGGCCGCGGCGTGGGCGACCGCGGCCACGACCTCTTGGGGTGCGCCCACGATCGCAACGGTGCGGGCGAGGTTGGCCATGACCTCATAGGGCGAGGCGCGGTGTCCGTAGACGAGTCGGTTGGCGAGTCTTTGGGTCTTGTCCTTGACCGGGCTGAAGGCGATGGCGACCACCGCGGTGGCCGCAATCGACAGCGCCAGGTTGGGTTTGTCCGAGGAGCCCAGAAGGGTGCCGATGCCGACCACGATGGCGACGTAGATTCCGGTGATGAAGGCGGCCAGGACACCGAAGACGATGGTCTTGTTGATGACCACATCGATGTCGTAGAGGCGGTATTTGAGGATGGCGATGCCGATTGAAACGGGTAACGCAATTAGCAGAACCAGCAACAAGGCTCCCCAACCGAAGTTGCCGAGCCAAGTCGGCAGAACATTCGTCACACCTCCGCCGAGCGCCGCCATGAATAATGCGACGGGTATGGCTGAACCGACATAAGCAACCCATTTGATCTGCTGACGTTGTTCCCCCGACGCACGGCGCATTCGGAAAAATAGCGATAGAACCGAGAGAAAGAAACCAACAAAGAGAAGCGCGAATCCGGTTATCGCCGTGACGTCAACCCAGGGTGCATCCACACCTACGGGGTTCACAATCCCCGCATCCATCATCGGCCCCGGGACGACGGCGTTGGAAAAGCAGCCAAGAGCCGAGCCAGCAATCCCTATGACGATGGCAACTCGCCAGCGGGGAGACGGCAAAGTGCCGTCGGGAAATAGCAGGATCGTGAAAACACCCGTGGAAGCGATCGCCACAACCCACGGCCATGTCCCGAACCACCCAATAAGTGAAACCAGCGGCAGATCAACGGAAAGCGATGCCTGACCGTAAACCTCTGCGAACCCAGAGAGGACCCAGGCGACCGCGGATAACGACATCAACCACCCCACTGGGTTACTCGGGAATCGCCGTGCGAGGACGAAACCCGCACCTATGTACGGAACCAGGACCAGTGGAAATGCGAGATTGAAAATGTCGGGGGGTGGTCGTTCTGTCCCGGCGGCGGAAGCCAGAATGGTGAGTGCGACAATCCCGACGGTCAGCAGGCCATAGACGAAAAGGACGGCGGCCGGGTGTGGCCGTATCTTCGTCATCACGCTTCTACCCGCTTGCGAACCGGCAGCGTTCCGGTGACGGTCGTGCCCCGTCCGGGTGCAGAGGTAACCGTGAGGGTGCCGTCGAGGGCGGCGAGGCGGTCGGCCATACCCTGTGTGCCGGTGCCCGACGAGGTGGTGGAGGTGTCGAAACCGGCACCGTCGTCGGTGACCACAAAGCCCAAGGTGTCGTCGGTCTCGGTAAGCGTGACGGTCGCGTGGGTGGCGCGTGCGTATTTGGCGGTGTTCTGCAGAGCCTCAAGACAGCAGAAGTAGACGGCGGCCTCGACGGCCTCGCCGAAGCGTCCCGTGGTGCGGTCGTCGACGGTGACCTCGAAGGGTGCCTTGTCGGCTATGGGCTTCAGGGCGGTGGCGATGCCGTGGTCTTTGAGCACGGGGGGATAGATGCCTTTGGCGAGATCGCTCAGGGTGGCAAGGGCCTCTTGGGTATCGCCTTTGAGCTGGGCGAGAAGAGCCGGGGCCTTGTCGGGTTTGCGCTGTGCGGTGGTCTTGGCGAGGTTGAGCTTGACGGCAAGGGCGACGAGGTGCTGCTGGGCGCCGTCGTGGATGTCTCTTTCTAAGCGCCGGCGCTCTTTGTCCTGGGCGGCGACGATCCTTTGGCGCGACTGCTTGATGTCTTTTGCCTGGGCCGTGATGTGGGCGAGATGGGCCTCGAGCTCGGCGGTCATGCGGGCGTTGGCCAGCACGATGCCGGCCTGGGAAGAGAGGTCGTCTAAGAGCTTTCTGTCCTGGGGCTGGGGTGGTTCGCCTTTCTTTTTGGCAAGAGTCAGCGCGCCTAAAAGCTCTTTGTTGTGCACCACCGCGACCGCCAGGTCGACGCCGTCTAAGGCGGGAAGATCGTCTCCGTTAAGAGCAACCGTGTGGGGCGTGTGCTCTGCTTGGGGATGAGTTGCCTCACACACCAGGGTGTCGTCGACCTTGAGCCACACGTGTGCCTGCGCGGCGCCGGTGGCCTCGGCGATGGTGGTGGCGATGGCGGGAGCGACCTGGTGGGTCTCATAGGAGCTCACGACCTCGTCGGCAAAGCGGGCGATGGCCTCGTAGGGGGTCTGTCTCTTGCCGTAGACGAGGCGGTTGGCGAGTTTTTGGACGCGGTCTCTGACCGGGCTGAAGGCGATGGCCACGACCGCGGTGGCGGCTATCGACAGCGCTAGGTTGGGCTCGTCCGAGGAGCCCAACAGGGTGCCGATGCCGACGACGATGGCGACGTAGATCGTTGTGATGAAGGCGGCCAAGACACCGAAGACAATGGTCTTGTTGATGACCACGTCGATGTCGTAGAGGCGGTATTTGAGGATGGCGATGCCCGCGGCGACGGGGACTGCGGCCAGCGGCAGAACGAGGATCTCCCATCGCTCCGTTGGGAAAGCGACGGCCATCGATAGAACCAACAGGATCCCGGCCCCCACCAGCCATTTGAGTTGCTGGCGTTCCTCCGCGCGCGAGCGGCGCCACCGTAAGGAGATAGAGATCACGGCAAGAACTAGAGAGACCATCGTCATCAACCACCCGACGCCGGCGGCCGCTTCGGCGACATCGCCTGGTGCGCCCGCTAAGCCCAGTGGATTCGTCGCAAAGGGCAAGTCCTCCATGGGGCCGGGCGAAAAGACAAGCCCGAAAACCAGCACGAAGAGTGCAGCATGCGTCCACCACAACGCGGGCTTCCAGCGCCGGCTCAGGACTTCACCGGTCGGAAAAAGCTGCAGCGTGTACGTAAGGGCTAGAAAAAAGAACAAAGAACCCGCCAAGTTGGTAATCCACGCGGCAGCGGGTCCTCCGGGGAGAACTCCGGGCTCATGTACCAGCGTGAAGCGAGCGTACGAATCACCGAAAGCACTCAGACCTATTGCCAGAGCGGCCGCGGACATGACCCACCCGATGCTGTTGTCCGGACGTCGGGACGACACGAGCCCACCCACCAGAGCAAAAGGAATAACCGCCAGGGGAAAGAGGATCGCGTCGGCGCTCATTTTCGCCTTTGGATCAATGATCATCACGACCAGGCCCACAAGAAGAAAAAGGATCGCCGCGCCGGAGATGACCCAGGCGAGCCGCGGCCTCACAGTCAGC
>JALZEI010000206.1 GCA_030862115.1 Actinomycetota bacterium | reverse complement strand
AGTGGTGCCGACGAAAGGATCCCAATGATCGAGCTGTCTGAAGACGCACGGAGAACCCTTCAGGCGTTCTTTGAGATCCACACCCGAGGTGGCGGCGAGAGGCAAACTCACACGGAGCGAGCCATCGAAAACCAGGCCGGCCTCGACTCCCCCAAAGTCTCCGCGGCTTTGGATGAGCTGCAATCCGGCGGCTACATCGCATCCAGCATGCCGCCCTGGGAGGGGCAGGCGAACCTCACTAGCTTCAGGCTTAAGGAGAAGGGTCGCCGCGCGGTTGACCCCTCAGCGGCGTTCGGCTAGACCTGCTTCGCGAACAGCCCAGAAGAGAGGACGGAGCGTGCTCAAGGACAGCGAGGCCTTTTCGGGATATTCGGTCGACGACATAGACAAGGCGAAGGAGTTCTACGGAGAGACGCTCGGTCTGGACTACACCGAGAACATGGGCCTTCTCCAGTTCTCGTTTGCCGGGGGCGGACGCGGGATCATTTATCCAAAGCCGAATCATTCGCCCGCCACCTTTACCGTATTGAACTTCCCCGTTGACGAGGTGGAAAAGACCGTTGACGAGCTCACCGCACGCGGCGTGCAGTTCGAGATCTACGACGAAGGCGACCTAAAGACGGACGAGAAGGGCATCGCGCGGGGGATGGGGCCGACGATCGCGTGGTTCAAGGACCCCGCCGGGAATATCCTCTCGGTTCTGGACGACGGGCCGCCGTAAGTCGCCGGATTACTCGCCTTTGCTGCCGTCGATCAGCTCTCGAGCGATGTCGAGATGTCCCACGTGGCGCGCGTACTCGTGCAACAAATGGAACAAGATGCGAGCAAGCGGCGGGGCCTCGTCCGGCGTTTTGAAGCGCCCCACCGATCCCGGCCTTATCTTCCGGCCCGGCCCCTTCCCTTCGAGCGAGGGGGGTGCGGAGGATTCTGCCGAACGCAAACCTTAGGTCCCAGGTCGGAAGCTGAGGGGGCCGGCGACGATCGTCGAAGCTAAATCCGAGCCCTCCGGCGTTTTTCGGAGTGTGCTTTTAACCTGGAGGTTCGGCGGTTCCCCCTCAGGCGGGCGAAGCCCCGCTCGAGGCGACCGATTGGAATAGTGAGCAAAGCGAATAGGGGTCTGGTCGATGCTGTCGAGGGTGTGGCTATTTTTGAGGTGGAGCGCCTCCCATAGGTTCTGGGGAGGTGCTATCGCGCTTGTCCTGGTTGGATTCGTGGCGGCGGCGGATGCTTACTGGGGTCGCTCTATCGCCTTCTCGTTCTTCTACGTGGGTCCGATCATGTTGGCCACCTGGGCCGGTGGGCGTCATACCGGGATGCTTTTCGCCACCCTGGCCGTGGTTGCCTATATCGGGACGGACGCGATCACACACCGTTACCCGGCGACGTGGGTGACCTTCTGGAACTTTGGGATAAGGGCCGCGACGCTGGTCACGATCGCGCTGCTCGCCTCCACGCTCCGCTCATCTCTCGAGAAAGAAAGGGAACGGGCGCGGATCGACGACACGACGGGGATCGCGAATGCCAGGACGCTCCGTGAGCGCCTCGAGCTCGAGTGCGCCCGCAAGGCTCGAAAGAACCGCCCCCTCACCCTCGTCTATATGGATCTGGACGGGTTCAAGGCAATCAACGACACCTTCGGGCACTCCGTGGGCGATGAGATTCTGCGCCTGGTCGGGAGCATCCTGACCTCGTCGACGCGCGCGGTCGACATGGTCGGCCGGTTGGGCGGGGACGAGTTCGCGATTGTCTTGCCGGACACGGACGAAAAGGGGGCCGAAGCCGTACTGCGGCGTCTGCGCACGGTCGTCGATGCCGAAAAGTCCAAGTACGGCCCCGTTTCTTTCAGCCTGGGCGTCGCCACCTTCCACCACGCGCAGCTCGGCGTGGACGAGGCGCTTGCCGCCGCCGACCGGCTCATGTATGCGGCCAAACACAAGGGGACGAACTTCGTGGAGCGTAGGTCTTTTTTGGACGAAGTTCGCTCCGATCAGAGCAAAGCGCCCGCCCCGACGCCCTCGCCGACGGGGGCCGTTCAAGACTGACCCGCCTTACTCCCGCTTGTCGTTCTTGGATTGTTACTTGACGAGAAGGTAGATGACGACGCCTAGGGCTGCCAGTACCAGCAAGAGGAGAACGATCGACATACCTCCGCCGCGACGGCGTCCTCCGCCTCCCCGGCGGACGACTACCCTGCGTCCGACGCCTCTACCCCTGCCTCTTCTCATAAAGCATCCCTCCTGTGCGTAGTCGTGGGTAGCGTGAGTGTATTCGACCCCTAGCACGCGCCTCCGGCGTGAACCGACCGCCTCTAAGCCGGCCTTGGGTTCTCGAACCTGCGAACCCGACGCCGGCATCGCCCATCCGGCTGAGTAATGTCGGTGCATGGCGCGCTGGTCGGAGATCGAAGAGGCGGAACCGGATTTTGCGCGGCGCGTGCGTGAACTATTCGATGCTCGCGTCCACAAAACCATGGCGACCTTGCGACGCGATGGTTCGCCCCGCATCAGTGGAATAGAGGTCCAGTTCGAGGACGGCGAGGTGTGGATCGGGATGATGCCGGGTTCGGTCAAAGCCCGCGACGTTCTGCGAGATCCGCGGCTTGCGTTGCACAGCACCTCGGAGGACCCACCGCCAGATGCTCCCGACGCCTGGGCCGGCGACGCCAAGCTGTCCGGTACAGCCGAGGAAGTGACGCAGCCGCCCGACGCCCAGGGCCATCGCTTCCGAGTGGACATCAAGGAGGTCGTTCTAACCCGGGTGGGCACGCCGGCGGATCACCTGCTGATTGAGTCTTGGCATGACGGTCGCGGGTGGCGCGCGGTAAAGCGCCACTAGGCCGTGTTTCTACGGCTACGCGCCGACGCCGGCCCCACCGGCGTGTGCTTGATGGAGCGGGAGTATCCGGCGCTACCTCCCCTGCGATCACGGACTAGAGTTGGTGAGTCCGCGCCCACATCACGTCAGGGGGTCAAGCCGTGTCCGAGATCGTTCTAGAGGATGTCACGAAGAGCTACGGCGGTGACACCCCCGCGATCCACGACCTCGACCTCGGCGTGGAAGACGGGGAAT
>JALZEI010000214.1 GCA_030862115.1 Actinomycetota bacterium | reverse complement strand
CGCTGAGGCCTTCTCGCGCGCCTGTGCGGCGGAAGCGGCGAGGGCCGCGGACTCGGACGCCCAGCGGGAGCGCTCCCCCTGCAGCAGCCGGATGCGCTCGCGGTAGCCCTCTTCGGTCTCGGCGGCGAGCCGCGCGCCGATCGTCTCCGCGCGTTCCGCGGCGAGCCGCCCGAGCGCCCGCAGGCGGTCGGAGGAACGGTGGATGCGATGGGCAGTCGAGCGGGCCTCGTCGGCGGCCTCTGCCAGCTCTCCCCTCTGGGCGGCTGCGGCCTCGAGCCGCGCCCGCACTCCCGCCAGCTCCTCCCCGAGCAGCTCGGCGCGGCGGATCTCCGACTCCGTGTCGAGCCCGGCCTCGTCGGCCTCGAGCCTCAGGATCTCCGTGGCCGCCAGCCGCTGGCGCAGGCCCAAGTGCTCGGCCACCAGCTCGGAGTGCACCGCGGCCACCGACGCCTGGCGCTTGAGCGGCCGGATCGCCCGCCGCAGCTCCGTGACGACGTCGTTGAGCCTCGTCAGGTTGTCCTCGACGCGCTCGAGCTTCTTCAGCGCCCGGTCCTTGCGGCGGCGGTACTTGCCGATCTGGGCGGCCTCCTCGATGAACGAGCGGCGGTCCTCGGGCCGCGCCTGGAGGACGGCGTCGAGCTGGCCCTGCCCGACCACGGTGTGGATGCTGCGGCCGATCCCGGTGTCCGACAGGAGCTCGGCGACGTCGAGGAGCCGGCAGGGGGCGCCGTTGATCCGGTACTCCGAGGCGCCGGTGCGGTCGGTCGACCGGCTGATCGTGACCTCGGAGAGGTCGAGCGGCAGCGTCCCCGTCACGTTGTCGAGCGTGAGCGCGACCTCGGCGATGCCCAGCCGCGGGCGCCCGGCGGAGCCGGCGAAGATCACGTCCTCCATCGAGGCCCCCCGCAGGGTCGTGGGGGCCTGGGAGCCGAGTACCCAGGTCAGGGCATCGGCGATGTTGGACTTACCGGACCCGTTGGGGCCGACGATCACGTTCACGCCGCGCTCGAACTCGAGCACGGTCGGATTGGCGAACGACTTGAACCCCGAGAGCTGGAGCGCTTTGACGTACATGGCCCCTCAACCTAGCAGCGGGGGGTCCCCGCGCTGCGGCTTTGTCGCGCTCTCAACCCACCGAACTGAGGCGCCACGCGGAATTGGAAATGGAAACCCGCGAAGCCTGTTCACTAGGTCGGCGAAAATCTCCCTGTCCCATACCACTCCGTTCCCTCTGTGTCGACGTCCAGTCCGATAGCTTCAAGCCGACCCGCAAGCTCTTGCCGAGCCTCTGCACCATCATGCAGGTGAACGACGTGCATCCCGCTGACGTCGCTAAAGGGTCGAACATCGCCCACCTGGACGAGCACGGTAGCCCTCGGCTTGACCCCGAGGGCGACGCCAGCTTCGAACAAGACGTTTGGCCTCGCCTGGCCTGTCAGCCGCGACTCATACGGAGGGTCCGTCCGTTTCTGAAATTCTTTTCTCAGTCGCGCGACATCATCTGGGGAAAGCAACACGACGACCGCATCGGCGTCCCGTAGACCCTGGTGAACGATGTTGCTTACGAAAGGTGATCCCCCACCTCCTTCCTTCACCGCCTTATTGACGGCCTTGTTGAACTCAATCGGTGTCAGTCCAAGTGCTCGCAAGAAGGCGAACATCGACTTCCGCAGTTCGACGTCACGACCATGCACAACGAATACAGTCTTGCCCTTGCCCCGTGTCACCGCCGCCTTCTTCGGGGGCGCTTGCCTCTTTCGTGGTCGCTTACGGGTTGCTTTCGGAGTTTCCACCGGCGCAGGCGCTTTAGACGCCGCGGCTGTCCTGATGGCGGCCATGTCGTCGTTCGTTGCGATCCCGCGCACACTGACGCGGTGTTCTAGAGCGAGAGCAATTGCTGCCTGCTCAGGAGGAAGGACAAGCGTCCGACTCCGCTCGTTGATCCTGTTGTAGATCTGCCTCCGGCCAACCCCGAGTTTGCTTTCGAGTCGCTCGATGAGCCGGGCGTCGATCGTCACCTCGCGCGAGGTTTACCCGTCGTGCGCTTCCGACTGCTGGGCCTCGTTCCCTCTCGTTCTCGCTTAAGGAACTTCTGAACGGTGTCGACCTTCTCGTTTAGTAGCGTCGCGATTTCGCCGGCGCTGTAGCCAATAGCTGCCAATGTTCGCCGCTTCTCGTCCGTCTCCAAATCCTCGACCAACTGGATCGCCATTATGCTGGCGATTCTTTCGAGATGTTCGCTGACACCCGCGTCGCTAGTCACTGCCGGTTCGCCTCCCGCTTGTTTTTCTTCGTCGTCTTCTTCCGGACGGAGGTCTTCTCCTGACTGGCCTTTGGGGCCTTTCGCCGCCGGTCGAGCTCGCTTAAGGACTTTGGTGTCGTACCCAGGATGTCCGCAGCCTGCGCGCGAGGGATGCCGAATCGCTCCAGAAAGTCCGCCTGCTCAACGAGCGTTGCCTTTTCTAGATCGGCCTGCCGCACGCACAGAAACGCGAGCGCGCGCCCTATCACTGCTGTCCAGTCGACCTCTTCGGCCTGGCCACCTCGTGCCATTGTTCAGTTCTCCTTCGCTGCTTATGCCTTTGCGACCAGGCTAGCATGCGAATAACAGCAATGTAACTCTATGATGTTGCGTTCGATGGTGACGGGCTATTGAGTGGCCGCGGCCCCGCAGCCACTTCGGCAGAACGCGAAACCAGAATTCGCGAGAAATCTTTGATTGGCGCGAGTACGAGCCCCGGAAGCGCCCATGCCCGGAGCGAAAACTTAAAGGTTGCGCCCGAGCGAAGCGGCATGACCGCCGGAGCGGCTTTCCTCGCGGACCGCCGGAACCCCAATCTCTTGTCGTTTCGTCCCGGAAAACGGGACGAAACAACAAGACAACCGGCCCGCTATTTGATCTTGAACGTCTTCTCGTTCTTGGGCGGCTCGCGGTCGACCTGGACCCCCGCGACGCGCGCCCCCTTCGGCCCCGCGCGACACAGCCCCACGACGCGGTAGACCTCGTCGCGCGGCCCCTCGAGGACGGCCTCCACGCGGCCGTCGTTCAGGTTGCGGA
Source organism: Actinomycetota bacterium (assembly GCA_030862115.1). Lineage (GTDB taxonomy): Bacteria > Actinomycetota > CADDZG01 > CADDZG01 > WHSQ01 > JALZEK01. Next base: position 156 of record JALZEI010000214.1, on the reverse strand, counting down.
CCCAGCCGGTCACGCCCTGCTCGTTGGCCTTGTCTGCGATCGCCTGCCGGAAGTTCACGCCCTGCACGTCCCCGGACACGAACACGTGGACGCGAGTCCTATCCTCCACTTCGGTTCCTCCTGCTCACGACTGACATTGGGGACAGAAATAGGTGA
>JALZEI010000109.1 GCA_030862115.1 Actinomycetota bacterium | reverse complement strand
CCTTGTTCACGCAGCGGTTCTTCTTCGCAAAACCGTGACCGTCGGGGACCCCGGTAGTTTCGAAGTGCGCGTTCCGCCATTCCTCCCGGCTGAGAATCGTGCGCTTGGCGTCGGCCGGGACGGGCTTGGTCGTGCCGCCGGTGGCCGCCGGATCGAGTATCTCCTGGGGAGACCCCGCGCATGCCTCCTGCTGCTTTTCGGGCGGCATGTCCTGGACTTTCAGACCGCCCTGCGCCCACGCGTCGGAGAAGGCGCGCCACCCGCTCGTGTTGGGGGGCGTGCCCTGCACCTTGAGGTCGTGGTTACCGGCCACCGAGTACCAGGGCATCGGCCCGTTCTGCCGGAGACCGACCGCCCAGAACGGCTCGTTCGCAAGCTCCAAGATGGACTGTTCTTCAACCGGAGACTCGAGCAGAGGTTCGGCATTGGGAGCGCCCTCAACGGTTACCTGCACGCCGTCGTAAGTGTCCTCGCCCGAATCGGGATTAATGATCTGCCGGCCGTCGAAGATATCGATGATCCATTCGATCTCGTTCAGCTGGTTGTTGTCGGCGAGATCTCCGAGTCCAATGGCGAAGTTGAAACTCTTGTCGAGGATCGGGCTTCCCTTCTTGGCAATGGCGTCGGCGGCCCGAACATGCGCGTTCATCAGATGCGGAACCATCGTCTCGTGGGGCCGGAACGCGGACGTGAATGGGTGGTCCTCGCACTTGTCCGCCCACTCGGCTCGCAAGGGGGACTCCTCGTCGGCAAGCTGAATGTCGGCCATGCTCACGAACGACAAGAGCTTCTCGCGCCTCTTGGCGCGGCCGTCTTTGCCCTCCACGAAGTTCTCTCTCACCCTGATGGGCTGTCCCGGCCCACATTTGAGGACCGCACCCTCCTCGAGCACGGAGACATCAATAGTGCCGTCCAGAGTGGTCAGGCCACACGGCTTGGGCGCTCGTGCGCCGCCGGAGGCCGGAGCCCCGCCTGAAAACAGGGCGAGCGAACAGAGAAGAGATAGAGCGAGCGCGACCGCAAGGGTGCGTTTCATATATACAGAATACGAGGCGCGGGACCGCGTCCCTTCAACGATGTGCGGCTTTCGTACCTTTCTCGGCCTCAAGGACCGGAATAGTCGACTCGATGATGCCACCGCCGAGGAGTTCGTCGGGCCTGTCGCCGGAATAGAACGCGGCCGACTGCCCCGGGGCGACCCCGTCGGGAGGCACCTGGAAACGGATCTCGGCGCGGCCTTCATCCACGCTTTCAAGGACGGCCGGGAACGTCTCCCCGTGCGCGCGGTACTGCACGAAGACTTCCGTGCCCGACGCCGGAGGCGGACCGACGAAACTCGTCTCCTCGGTCACGAGCGCGGCCACCGCGAGTTCGTCTCTTCGTCCCACGACCACAGAGTTCGATGTCGGGTTCAGCGATGTCACGTACAGCGGTACGCCTAACGACAACCCCAATCCTTTTCTCTGGCCCACCGTAAAGTGAGCCAGCCCGTCGTGGCGACCCAACTCCCGACCTTCGTTGTCGAGGATGGGTCCTTGCTCCGACGCCTCGGGCAATCGCTCGCCGATATAGGTCGAGAGATCACCGTTGCGAACGAAGCAGATCTCCTGCGAATCGGGCTTGTGGGCCGTACGCAGTCCTAGTTCCTCCGCGATCTTGCGCGTCTGAGGCTTTTCCAGATGGCCCACCGGGAAGGTGCAGCGCTCAAGTTGGGATTGCCTGAGCATCCACAACACGTATGACTGATCTTTGTTGGGATCCCGACCGCGAAGGAGCCTGCGGACGCCGTCGTCCTCGACGACACGCGCGTAATGCCCGGTCGCGAGGACGTCCGCCCCCAGCCCGGCCGCCTTTTCGAGCAGCGTGTCAAATTTGATCCACTGGTTGCATCGCACGCAGGGGTTTGGCGTACGACCCTCGAGATATGTTCGGTTGAAGTCGGCTATCACGCTGTTCTCGAACCTCTGCGCGAAGTTCAAGACGTAAAAAGGAATCCCGAGCACGTCGGCAACGCGGCGCGCGTCGTCGGCGGCTCCGACGCTGCAGCAACCGGATGAGTTGTTGATGTCATCGCCGCGCCAGAGCTTGAGCATGATCCCCGTTACGTCGTACCCCCGTTCGATCAGAAGAGCGGCGGCCACCGAGGAATCGACTCCGCCCGACATGGCAACTACTGCCTTGCGTTTGACCATTACGCGACCTTGCGGGCCTGCGACACGACCGCGGGGAGAGCTTCTAAGAAGGCGTCGACATCGTCGCTCGACGAGTCGCGGCCTAGAGTCAGCCGAAGGCTTCCCGTGGCCAGCTCCTTGCTCACGCCCAAAGCAAGAAGAACGTGCGATGGGTCGAGCGCACCCGAACTGCAGGCCGAGCCAGACGAACAGGCGATTCCGGCCCGGTCGAGCAACAGCAGAAGCGTCTCCCCGTCGGTGCCGGGAATGCAGACATTGATATTGCCGGCAACGCGCGCGTCGAGGTCGCCGTTCACGACCAGATCCGGGACGATCTCCTTCATTTCCGAGAGAAGGCGATCTCTAAGTTGTCGAACGCGCGCCGATTTTGTTCCAACTTCCTCCGCCGCGATATACGCGGCGACCCCGAAGCCCGCCAGCCCGGCGACGTTGTGCGTCCCCGATCGAAGCCCCCTCTCCTGACCACCGCCGTGCAGAGTGGGCTCGACGGGCACGCTCGCGCGAACGTATAGCGCACCGGCCCCCTTGGGGCCGCCGAGCTTGTGTGCGGCGAACGACGCGAGGTCGACGCCCCAGGCATGTACGTCGACGGGGATGTTCCCCAAGGCCTGAACGGCGTCGGTGTGAACGAGAGTTCGCGCGTTCGCCTTCTTAATCGCCCGGGAGATCGCCGTTAGGTCCTGGACGGTCCCCACCTCGTTGTTCACGGTCATCACGGACGCGAGAAGCGTGTCGCTTCGTACGGCGCCCGCCACGGCCGCGGGGGAAACGACCCCGCCGGGGCCCACGGGAACGACCGTCACCTCGAAGCCCTGGTGGCTCAGCCACTCGACCGTGTCCAGCACCGCGTGATGCTCGAAAGCCGTGGTCACGATGTGCCGTCCGTTGCCGCGGAGCTTGAAGGCGACGCCCTTAAGGGCGAGGTTGTTTGCCTCGGTGCCCCCGGCTGTGAAGACGACCTCGGCCGGGCTCGCGCCGATTGCCGCGGCCACTCGATCGCGCGCGTCCTCGAGGACCCCGCGCGCCTGGCGCCCGGCGGCGTGAACCGAAGAGGGGTTGCCGAAATCGTGCTCGAGCACGTCGAGCATCTCCTTGCGGACCTCCGGCAGGACGGGCGTGGTCGCGGCGTAATCGAGATAGTGCATTACGACAGGATAAGAGGGCTGCGGGTCGCCGGTTGCGCTCGGAGGCTAGTTGTTGGGAGTGGGCGGGCCGGGATCGTCGAGCCTCCGCTCGATCTCGGCGATTTGGGCGTCGAGCTCCTCGCCCGCCGAACGTCGTCCCCGCTCGTAATCGCGCATGCGCTGCGGATAACCGACTACCCCCGCGTCGTAGACCGGGACGCCCAGAGCGTCGCAAAAGGCCGCCGCGTCCTCGGGGTCGCGCACGGCTCCCCGGAGGTTGGCACCCGTTCTGTCCACGAGCAGGAGGGTGGTGGGCTCGGTGGCGGTCTGCGGCTCTATGTAGCCCTCGACCCCTTTGTGCTCGCGCGCCCATGCATCGAGCCGCAGCAGGTCGGGGTTCTTGCGCCGGCTGAAGAAGTTACGGAAGGAGTCGCCCAGGCCCACCTGCGAGTTAACCCTTTCGCGCCTTCACCTCGTCGATGAGCTGCGGAAGGATCTTGAGGGCGTCACCCACCACACCGAGGTCGGCGATCTGGAAGATCGGGGCGTCCTCGTCCTTGTTCACGGCAATGATCTTCTTCGCGCCCTTCATGCCGACGATGTGCTGGGTCGCGCCGCTGATGCCGAAGGCGAGATACACCCCGGGCTTCACCGTCACACCCGTCTGGCCCACCTGATACGCGTACGGCACCCACCCCGCGTCGACCACGGCACGCGTGGCTCCGACCGCGGCGTTTCCGAGCGCCTCGGCGAGCTGATCGAGGAGCTCGAAGTTCCCCGGATCCTGTAGGCCGCGTCCACCGGCGATGACGATCGGAGCCTCCTCCAGCTTCGGGCCGGACGCCGCTTCCTCGTGACGCTCGACTCGTTTCGCCTTCTTGTGATCATCCGGAATGTCGACCTCGACAGGAACGACGTTGGCCTGCCCCCCGGACGGCTCGGGCTCGAACGATTTCGGCCGAACGATAAGGAGCTTGGGGTTGCCTTTGAGATCGACGTCGACGACCGTAGTCCCGCCGAAGATGGCGGTTTTGGCGCGCTCCACCGACGCCAGCTCCATCGCGTTGCTCATCAACGTCGAACCGACCTTTGCCGACAACCGGCCGGCGATGTCGCGCGAGTCGTAATTCATCGCAAACAGGACGAGGTCTGGACCGTGCTGACCAATGAGTTCCGCGAGCGCATGGGCCGCGGGCTGCGCGACGTAGTCGCTGTAGACGGAGTCGTCACTTGCGTAGACGGTCGCCGCGCCGTACTCACCCAACTTGGCTGCCGCCTCCTTGGCGCCCGGTCCCAGCGCGACCGCGTCGACGTCGCCGAGCTCGCGTGCCTTAGTCAGCAGTTCGAGGGCCGTCGTGTCGACGCTGCCGCCCTCGGCTACCTCCGCGTAAACCCAAATCTTTGCCATGGCCTAGATCACCTTCGCTTCTTTGAGGTATTCGGCGATGCGGGCCGCGCCCTCTCCCTCGTCCTGCACCACCTCGCCGGCCTTGCGCTCCTCGGCCGGGGTCAATTCGGCGACCTCCTGCTGCACGGCGGCGTCGACTCCGAGGTCGCCCAGCGACAGTTGCTCGACGGGCTTCTTCTTCGCCGCCATGATCCCTTTGAACGATGCGTAGCGGGGTTCGTTAACGCCCGCCGTCACCGTGATGAGGGCCGGGGTCGGCGACTCGACCACCTGGTAGCCCTCGGCGGTCTGTCTTTCGACACGAAGGGTTCCGTCCGCGGCCTCGATCTTCTTGGCGAAAGTGAGCTGCGGAAGGCCGAGGAACTCGGCCAGGGTCGAGGGCATAGTGCCGGTATAGCCGTCGGTTGACTCGACGCCGGCGATCACGAGGTCGTACTCCCCTCGCTTAATCGCGGCGGCGAGGACCTGGGCCGTGACGTAGGCGTCGGCGCCCTGCAATGCGTCGTCGGAGATCAAGATCCCCTTGTCGGCCCCCATCGAGAGACCTCTGCGGATCGCCTCCATGGCCGTGGCCGGTCCCATCGATACGAGGGTTACCTCGCCGCCATGGGCCTCCTTGAGTTGAAGCCCGGCCTCCACGCCGAACTCGTCGCCCGGATCGAGGACCCCCTGCACTCCCTCGCGCTTGAGACGTTTGCCGTCCATCTCCGGAGGGAGGTTGGGGTCCGGTATGTGTTTCACGCAGACCGCGATGTTCAACAGTGCCTCCTAGGTCGTTACCGAAAGCCCGGTTCGGCCCGCGCCCTCAGCCCGCCTGCCGATCGGAAGCCGGAGCTGGGCCGTGCCCCGAAAAGTACCGCACCCACTGCTTGCTATAGCAAGCACTCTACCTCATCCGACCTTACGGCCAGCGAGCCGCGCGGGCTTCCAGCCCGGGCCGCGCGGACCGCCAGCCGGGCCGCTCAGTCCGATCGCTCCCGCGACCACTATTCGCTGCCGGGCGCGCCCGCTCAGTCCGATCGCGCCCGCGACCACTATTCGCTGCCGGGGCGCGCCCGCTTAGTCCGATCGCTTCCGCGAGCCACTATTCGCTGCCAGGCGCGCCCCGCTTCGCTTCCTGGGCGCGCCACGTTGAATTATTCAACTTCACGCGCCCAGGAACGGCCGAAGACTTCTCTGCAGCGTCAGGTCGCTACCAATACTTGTGTTTACGAGGGGACGTTTTCTCGGGCTTTGCGATCGCTCTTAGGCGACTGCATGCGGCTCATCATCCATTTGTCGAAGGCCTAGAAGAGGACAAGCGGCGGGATGAGGAAAGAGGAGCAGTTAGTCATCGTCTGAGGGGGAGATGAAAAAACCCTCGGGTCCCAGAGCATATGGATCGCAGAAGGGGCCTATCGGTTCCGTTACATCCGATGAGCGCGGAAGACCGGAGACCGGGAGTTTGAAGTTGACCCGGACAATCCCTTCTTCGACTTTCGCAGGAAACG
>JALZEI010000097.1 GCA_030862115.1 Actinomycetota bacterium | reverse complement strand
CGGCCATCGACGAGAACGTCACCGCCTCCCTTGAGAACATCGCAGCAGCGCGTGATCTCGTCGAACTCACGGAATCGCCTCTGATCCAGACTCGGGTCAGTCTTCAGACGGCTCGCTTGCGCCTTGCACGTTTCGAATTGAGCGCGGCCGAAGAGGCTGTGCAGCACGCGCTCGAGATGTGTCATCGCTACCATCTGCCCCTCCTGGGTGTGGCTCTCGGAGTGTCGGCGCAGATCGGAGCTCAACTTGGAGATACGGGACGCGTGCGAGCGTGCGAAAAGGAGGCCAAGGATCTGACACTCGTTCCGGAGGATCGCATCGCGTTATACGAGGCTGACACAATCTTGAGGCTCGTGCGCGGCGATGTCACTCGAGCCGAGGCGACGCTCGCGCAGGCCACCGAACTGATCAGTAGCGATCATCGTGAGCAGTTCCGGTGGCTCGCGTCCTTACACATCTTGTTCGGCGCGCTTAAGGGGAGGCCCACCGGAGGTCCACCCGAAGACCCCCTCGAGCGACACGCGTACGCGATCTCGCTCGGCAAAAGTGGGGATGCGCAGGCGGCCGAAGCGGAGTTCGCTACTGCAGATCACGACCTCCAGCCTTTCCCGTGGAGGCGCCATCTCGCTCGACGATTCGCCGCCGAGGCATCGTTGGAGGATCGATGGGGCAACCCGAGCGAATGGCTCCTCGACACGGCCGCTTTCTTCGATTCCGCGGGCCAGGTTGGCTTGGCCTCGGCGACTAAAGGGCTCTTGAGGCGGGCCGGCGTGGCCGTTCCACGGCGCGGGCGGGGCCAGTCGCCGGTTCCAGAAGCTCTTCTCGAACTTGGAATCACGAGCCGGGAGATGGACGTTCTCGGTCTCCTGCTCGAAGGGGTGTCCAATCGAGAAATCGCAGAGCGGCTCTACGTGTCTCCACGTACGGTCGAGTCGCACGTCGCAAGCAGCATGCGCAAGGTGGGGGTCGAGAGCCGTGGGCAACTGGTGGCATTCATCCTCGACAAGCAGGGACCTCGGCGATAGGCCTATCCTTCGATGGTGCAGAAATACATCGTCATCAACAGCCATAGCGCGGAGGAGTGCGAGCCCATGGAGGTCGCGATGTCCCACCTCCCCGCCCACCTCGAGGGTCAGGACTTCCTCTGCACCTGTCCCGAGGGTCCGCACGGCTTCTACATGGTTCTCGAGGGCGACACCGCGGAGACCGTCATCGCGGGCCTCCCTCCCGAATGGCGCCGGGGGACCGAGGCCTACCCGGTGGAGATTTTCCAGCTCGCTCGCCGGGCCCCGGAGGCGTAGGGCGCTAATTCCGTAATCGCACGGATGTCGCTTTCGGGCGACCTCTTCATAGTCGTGCCTGTACCCCGAGGCATGCGAAGGAGGTCGCTCGTGGAGATCATCAAAGGAACTGTCCCCGCCGGAGACATCGACGTCGCGTACACCGCCGTCGGCTCGGGCACGCCGCTTCTCGTCCTGCATGGTGGTCCCGGCATCGGCCCCGGGTATCTCCGGGCGCTTGATGCGTGGGCGGACGAGTTCCGGCTCGTCTATTACGATCAGCGTGGCAGCGGCGAGACCGAGTTGGGCGATCCGGAGAAGGTCAGCTTCAAGGGTCACATCGACGATCTCGATGCCCTCCGCGCCGGACTCGGCATCGATCAGGCGAACCTCGTCGGCCATTCCGCAGGCGGACTGCTCGCGATGGCCTACGCGGGGCACCATCCTGACGCAACAGGTTCAGTCGTCCTGCTGAATCCTGCTCCCCCTCTGATCCAGGAGATGCAGGACCGCCTCTGGGCGCGTATGGCCGAGCGCAGGACATCGGAGGACAACGCGGAGAAGGAGCAACTCGAGAACTCACCGGCTTTCCAGGAACGCGACCCGAAGACCCTCGAGCGCTACTTCGTCAACATGTACCTCCCGTTCTTCCGGGATCGCAACAACATCGCCAAGGTCGACATGGGCTTCACCGACATCACCGCAGCCAACGTGCTTCAGGCGTGGGAGAGAACCTTTCGTGACGTGGCAGACGT
>JALZEI010000209.1 GCA_030862115.1 Actinomycetota bacterium | reverse complement strand
ACGGCCGCCACCCCCCCTCCCACGGGAAGCACGATCGTGGCGGGAAGTTTCATCGTTTGTTCGTCGCCGAGTTGATCGAAGCACTCGAGCCAGCACGACTTCTTTCCCTCGAGCCGGTAGGGCTCCGAGAACGTCGTGGCCAGAAAGGCGTCCGATTCCTCCGCCAGCGCGGCTGCCCTGCGAGTCGCATCCGCGATCGAACCATCGACGAGGACGAGATTGGCTCCGGCCGCTATCACCTCTGCCTGATTCGCGCCGGGGGCCGTGCGGGCCATCGTCACCGTGAGGTCGACCCCGGCGCGCGCGGCGTAAAGCGACCACGCTCCTCCGGCGTTTCCGGCGCTCGGCATAACCACCCTCTTGGCGCCGAGCTCGAGAGCACGGGTCAGGCCCACCGAGGACCCCCGCCCCTTGAAGGTTCCGCCGGGCAGTCCGGACTCGTCCTTTACGTAAATGTCTGTTCCCCACCGCTCGCTGAGCCGAGGTGCGAACAACAGCGGCGTCTGCGGTTCCCCCAACGACACGGGCTCGCCCCGCACCGGAAGCAGCTCGCGATAGCGCCACATCCCCGGGGGCCGGGATCGAACGTCGTCAAGAGACGTCCCGGCGAGGTCGTAGCGAACCAGCAGGGTGCCGCCGCAGTCGCAGCGCTGATGAAGTTGGTCGGCGTCGTGGCGAGTCGAACACTCGGCGCACTCGAGATGGGTCATGCGAGAGGTCACTTCGGCTCCTCAAAAGTCGATCCAACTGTGAAAGATAGGCGACCGGTCCGGGGCCGGTGGAGGCCACGAGGCTGCCGCGGTCCCCGGCAAGGAAAAGCAGGTCAGGGGGCGAACCTCTGGGGAACAGCGCTCTTCTGGGAGGAAACGCCTCATGCTTCGAAGAGTCATGGCAGCGACCGCGGCCGTTCTGGCCGTGTCTCTTGCTGTCCCCCAGGGCGCGCTGGCCGGCCCGCCGCCGCCGGGGGCGATCTCCAAGAACGTCAAATTCGTGACCAACATCCCGGAGATGGAACAAGCCATCTCGATTGCCTTCATCAAAGACACCATGTTCGTGTCGACGGTCCACGGCCTCTACTCCTACGACGTCTCCGATCCCGCGGCTCCCCAACTTTTGGGTGCGCTCCCCATGTACATCTGGGAGAACGAGGACATGACCGTCGATGTCGAAAGCAACCTGATCTTCATAAGCCGGGATCCGCGGGGCTTCACCACCCACGTGACTCCGGGAAGCACCTTTCCTTACGGAGCCGTCCACATCATCAGCGTGAAAAATCCGGCGGCGATGGTGCAACTGAACGTCATCCCGCTGCCGGCAGGCCACACGACGACGTGTATAAACAAGTGCGACTTCATCTGGACATCGGGTCCCTACGCCAACTCGGTAACACAGCCCGGCTGGACGGGACGGCCGATTTTTGCGACTGATGTGCGCAATCCACACGAGCCCGTTGCGTGTCCCAAGCCGATAGACACCAAGCGCAACGATGGGGTAACCGACTACGTCCACGACGTTCAGGTCGACCCGAACGGCATCGCCTGGGTCTCGGGGGCCGGTGGCGTACGCGGTTACTGGACGAGCGGACGTCACAGGAACCCGGTCACCGGAAAGATGCAAGACGCCACCGGCTGCAAGCCGATCCCCTACGCGGGAGGCGGAACGCCAGAGGGGGCAACGCCGTCGCGGTTCATGCACAACTCGTGGCACAACCCCAAGGTCAAGATCGGAGATCGTCGAGGGGATGTTCTTTATGCCACCGAGGAGGAGCTGAGTTCTGCTTGCGCAAGCTCCGGGCGGTTCGCCACCTACGACCTCAAGGGCTCCTACCACGGTGAGGGTTTCAAGAACATCGACAAGACACGCTTCCGGATGAAAGTGCTGGACACGTGGACCCCCGAGGGTGCCCCCGGTGCCACCGGTTGTGCGTCCGCGCATTACCTATCGGATCGTGGGGACGGGCTGCTGGCATACGCGTTCTACGGACAGGGAACGCGCTTTTTGGACGCAAGCAACCCCAAGAACATCCGTCAGGTCGGCTACTTCCGACCCGACGACGCCAACACGTGGGCGCCGTACTGGCACAAGGGTTACGTATTCATCGCCGATCGCGCCCGCGGCGTCGACATCATCAAGTTGAAGAGCGGGTCCGGGAGGAAGACGGTCGCCACCCCCATCGACCTCTCCGCCTACGGCACCTCGATGGAGATGGACGAGAACCTGGGCTACCTCTGCCCGCTGCCGATCTCGGAACGCTAGCGCCTAAACGATTCCCAACGCGGACTTAGCCAGAGGCGACATCTTCTCCGGCGACCACGGCGGGTACATGACGAGCTCGGAGGTCACCTGACCGATCCCCTCGATGGGGGCCGTCACCTGTTTGATCTGCTCGTCGATCATCGGACCGATGGGACAGCCCATCGTGGTGAGCGTGAAATCGACCTTCACGTTGTTGTCGTCGTCGATATCTATCTCGTACACGAGGCCGAGGTTGACGATGTCGATCCCCAGCTCGGGGTCGTCAACCGTCTTCAGGGCCTGCTCGACCTGTTCGCGGATCTCTTCTTTAGTGGTCATCTACCTATGCTAACGGCAGCCGCCCGCCCGATATTTCAAAGCCGCGGAGCTCGGGCCGGAGGTTCCGAGGTCTTCTTTGCGCCCAATTTCGTTCTCAGCGCGATCTCAGGGACAACGAAGCCTTGCTAGTAGGCGAGAGGCTTGGTTGCCTTGAGTGAGAAGAAAGAGGGAGTCTCGCCCTCCTGACTATCCGGGAGGACGTAGCGTTCGTCGCCGATCGGAACGTAGTACGGAGACGGCCACTCCAAAAACGGGAACTCGTGCAGGAACTCGATCCGAAGGCCCCTCGAAGCCAGCGCCGTCACGATCTCTCCCAGAGAGTGGTTCCATCCGTACTCGAAGTCGTGCTCCACGCGGGCGCCCCGGTCCGCATAAGAACCCTGCACCGGAAACGTCAGCGCCTCGGCCTGAGAGAAATACGGATACTTGACCCTGAGCTCGGTTATGGACTCATCGTCGTCGAAGACCTGGGCGAAGGGATGTACCTCGGTGATGTAAAACAACCCGCCCGGCCGAACGAAATGGGCGACCACGTCGGCCCACCCCTCGATGTCGGGCAACCAGCCGAGCACGCCCCTCGACGTGTAGACGATGTCGAAGTCGCCCTCGAGAACCCCGGACAGGTCGTAGACGTCCGAGCACACGAAGCGGGCCTCGAGGCCTACCTCGACGGCGAGCTTGCGAGCCTCGGCCACGGCCGCCTCCGAGTAATCGGCTCCGGTCACCCGCGCGCCCAGCCGCGCCCACGACAGCGTGTCCAACCCGAAGTGGCACTGCAGGTGAAGAAGATCCTTGCCGGCCACGCCGCCGACCTCTTCGATCTCGTAGTCCCGCAGCCTGCTGTCGCCCGCCTTGAAGCTGTCGACGTGGTAGAAGTCGCCCTCCAGGTGGACCTTCGTCCACTTATCCCACAGCGCGCGATTGGCCGCCTTCTGCGCCTCGGGCTCCGACTCCGGCACTAGAGATTCAAACCAAGCAACCGAGCGGCATTGCCTTTTAGAACGGCCTCTTCTTTGTCGCCGAGGTTCATCTCGTCGAACTCGTCGAGGATGCGGCCGGGGTCGAGCATCGGGTAGTCGCTCCCCCACACGAAGCGATCCGAAAGCCTCCCGCGGGCGTCTCGCTTTACCTCCGGCGGTATGTACTTGGGGCGCCAGCCCGAAAGATCCACCCAGACGTTCGTCTTGTGCATGGCGCTGGCGAGAACTTCGAGATGCCATGGGTAGCCGAAGTGAGCCATAACGACGGTCAGCCCCGGATGGCGCGCGGCGACCATGTCCATCAGCATCGGGCGCCCGTAGTCGTAGGCAATCCCGGAGCCGCCGGGTACACCGGCCCCCAGCCCGGTCTGGCCCACGTGCACGACGATGGGGAGCGAGTGCTCCTCGCACTTGTCCCACAGTGACTCCAACTTCGGGTCGTCGGGGTAAAAGGCCTGAACCTGTGGGTGGATCTTGAGACCGCGGAGACCGAGCTCGGTGACCGCGCGCTCGAGTTCCTCCACATGATCCGGTTTGTGAGGATCGACGCTGGCAAAGCCGACGAACTGCTCGGGGAAAGAACGACAGATCTCCGCGACGCGATCGTTGGTTAGGGGCGGCATGCCCGTCGCCGTCTCGGCGTCCCACGCCAAGAGCACGCCGAGCAGGTCCCAGTCTTTGTATTCCTGCGCCATCTGCTCCACCGTTCGCACGCGCACCTCGCTGCGGAAGTACTTCGCGGTCACCTCGAGCATCGGTCCGATGGAGCCCTCGAGCCACTCCGCTATGGAGGCATGGACGTGGAAGTCAATGGCACGGGGCATCAAGCCACCTCCTGATCGGAAGACATCGATTAAAGAAAGAAGAACGACACGGCCATGATCGTATAAGCGGCGAGTAGCTGGACCCCTTCGATCCAATTCGACCGACCGTCGAGCACTAGGAACCCCAGGATCAACGACGACAGGGCCACCGCCGCGATCTCGATGCTGCTGAATATGAGATCGAGCTCGTGGCCCACGATCAGAGACAGGAACACGAGCATCGGCGCGATGAACATCGCAATCTGCGTGGAAGATCCGATCGCGATCTCGATAGAGACGTCCATTTTGTCCTTGCGGGCGAGAAGAATGGCGGACGAGTGCTCGGCCGCGTTACCCACAATCGGAACCACGATGAGACCTACGAAGAGCTTTGACAGCCCGAATTCCTCGACCGTCGGCTCGAGCGCGCCGACCAAGAACTCACTCATAAGCGCGACCAATACGGTGGCCCCCGCCAGCAGGCCCATAGCGAACCCCGCCGACCACTTGGGCTCGTCCTCTTCGTGCGTCGACCGGAACAGCGACCTGTGGGTCTTGAAGGTAAAGAGGAGTCCGAGCGCGTACACGACGAGAAGCACGACCGATACCGCTACCGAGACGGCCTCCCGGCGGAACTCGGTTGCATCCGGGGTAAGCGCGAACAAGGCCGGCAACAGCAGCGCGGCGACGGCGATTACGAGGTGAGTCGAGTGAAGGCTGGCGGAGGCCCGATTGAATTTCTGATCTTGACGTCCCCAGCCTCCCACCAGAAACGAAAGTCCCAACACCAAGAGGACGTTTCCGATAATCGAACCGGTTATCGAGGCTTTTACCACCTCGAGCTGGTTCTCGAGGATCAGAAAGAAAGCAATGATCATCTCGGTGACGTTTCCGAACGTGGCGTTGAGAAGTCCCCCGACCTGGGGGCCGGACCGGGCCGCCAGGTCCTCGGTGGCATGGCCGATGAGCCCGGCGAGCGGCAGGATCGCGATCGCCGAGATGATGAATATGGCAACCGGCGCGCCGTGCGTGAACTCCAGAACTATCGCCGCCGGAACGAACACGAGGAGCCACTCGAGTCGCGGTCGCAGCGGGCTTTTTTTCTTTGTCTCTACCCGGTCCTTCGTCTCCATCGGTTCGAGAGAATAAGCCCCGGCGTCTAGTGGGCGGCGTCGAGCAGAGCCCGCATCGTCGCGGCGACCCGGGGCGGGTCGGACGCCTCCGTGAAGGCTCGCACCACCACCACCCGTTTAGCGCCCGCGGCGATCGCCTCCGGAAGAGTGTCGGGGTTCATCCCCCCTGTGACGAACCACGGCAGGCCGGCGGTCGCAGCGGCGTATCGCGGAAGGTCGAAGCCGGTTCCCGGCCGACCGGGCTTGGTAGGCGTCGCCCTCACCGGTCCCACCGCGAGGTAGTCGATCCGATCCGGCCACGCCAACTCGGTGTCTATCTCAGCCACCGAATGCGTCGATCTCCCGACCATCACCTTCTCGCCGAGGATCTGGCGGGCAACGCCGGGCGACAGGTCGTTCTGGCCGAGATGGACCCCGTCGGCTCCCAGCGCGAGGACCACGTCGGGGCGGTCGTTCACGATGAAGGGCACGCCTCGCGCCCGGCAGATGTCCAGCAGCGGCGCTCCCTCCCGCAGTAAGTCTCCGGCCTCCACCTCCTTGGCCTCGCGCAGCTGCACGATGTCCACCCCGGCGTCGATCAGTTCTGGAAGCACGTCGGCCGCCCGCGCGGACTTCATCCGCGCCGGCGTAACGAGATAGAGACGTGGGAAGTCGCTCACAGGGCCACCGGAGCGGTTGGTCCCTCCCCGTCCTCGCCGTCGTCGAAGCGATCGTCTCCGAATTGTTTTTCGTACTCGAGCATCCGCTCGGCGACGGCTTGCATCGCATACGGGGTGCGCAGCAACGCCATGCCGACGATCGCATAGGGAACGACATCGAGGACTACCTCCCACCACCTTTTGTCGAGCAAGCTTGAGGCCGCGACCCAAGCGATTACCAAAGCGAGAAGTACGCCCGCCAGAATCCGCGAACTCTTTCGGTGGGAGCCGGCCTCGAAACGCTCCCTCATCCGGCGAACCGCGAGGCGTCCTCTGGCTCGGCGGAGCCGCGTCCACGTCGCTCGGGCCGGATAGAAGCGGCCGAAGGCCTCTATGAAGACAAGAGAGACTGCTGCGACCAAAGCGGCGATGAAGCTCGATTGCATCCCTTCAGCGTAGCCACCGGGAGCGAGCTAGAGAATGATGCGCGGCAGCGGACCCGTGTCGTCGTCATCGGGATGCCCCCCCGACGAGCCGTCGAGAACGATGCGCGAGGGCGCCGTCTCGGTGGTTCCGAGCGAGGTGACGGTCCGGTAAAAGTCATCTGGCGACGGTATGTAGCAGATCTCGTCCAGCGCCTGCTGCTGGCCTGCGGTCTCGAGGATCAGATCCCCGTAGCCGAAGAGCCGGCCCCCGATCGTGCGCCGGTAGGTCATGTCGGTCACCTTCTCAACGGGGATGGAGGCGACCTTGCGGGTGAAGAAACCGGAGACCTCGATGATCCGCTGATCGGTCACGATGATGCGGTCCTCCCACCACAAAAGTATTTTCCAGCCCATCCGAAGCATGAAGTAGATCGCCACCAACCCCATCACGGTGTCGATGAAGTCCCCGCCCTCGTTGAGGCTCGTCAAGGCTCCGATCGCACTTGCCGCGACGATCGCCACGACGGCAAGCCCGATCGGGCGAAGAAGGATCAGGGGATGACGACGGACCTCGACGACGGCCTCTTCGTGCTCCGCGACATAGCGCGGTCGGGTGGTGCCGAGCTTCATTACCATTTATTGTTACCGAAGCGAAGCGAGCAAGTCCAAATGGAGGGGGCCCGGCCGGAAGCTGAGTCGGTGGCGGGCGGAATCCGGCCGGGCCTCATGGGCTGTGAACGGCGTCACGCCAGCGTTTTCAAAAAGCGCGTGAACGCCTGGGCTGCCGCCGAGAACCACTCCCCCGCGCTCTCTCCCGTCGACTGGACAAGCCTGGCCGCCTCACGAGGGGCCTGGACGAGAAAGAACAAGAGGAAGCCAATTAACAAGAATAACAGCAGCCTCTTTAGATTCATCTAATAACAATACTTAACAGAAGTCTCCCTGTCTACGGCGGCTTTCGCGCTTTTTCCTATTTCTGATCCTGGCAGCAGCGAGGAACCGGCGCCAGCACCCGAACGGGTCGACTTTCCCGGCTTTCGGGGGGGGCGCCCCACCCGGGGGAGGCTAGAGGCCCACCCCGGGAGGCTAGAGGCCCACCCGGGGAGGCTAAGAGGCGCGCCGCCCGGGAGCTAAGAGGCGCCCCACCATTCGAGCCACAGACGACGAGAGGTCCTGAGGTGCTCCCGCTCGCGCGAGAAGACCTCGAGGGTCACCGTGCCGTCGTATCCGGCCTCCTTTAGCGCTCCGGCCGCCCATCGCCAGTCGATCACCCCGGCCCCCAGCGGAAGGTGCAGATCGCCGTCGCCCCCGCGGTTATCGGAGATGTGAACGTGGGCCAGCCGGGGCCCGAAGGCCTCGAGCAGCGACGTCGTCCGGTTGCGCTCCCCCAGCGCGAGTCGCAGGTTGGCGTGTCCGATATCGAGATGGAAACCCGCGTCGGGAGCCGCCTTCAGCACGGCCGAGAGATCCTCCACGCCGGCGAAAAGGCGGTCGAGGTTCTCCACCATCAGGCGAATCCCACGTTCCGCCGCGTCGCCGGCCAGCTCGGCGATCGACTCCGCATTGCGCGCCCGAACCTGGTCGACCGAGGTCAGAGGGACCCGTGCGTCGGGGTGGATATTCACGAGGGTCACGCCCGCGTCCGCAAACGTGTCCAGCGCGCGTCGGTAGAGATCTTTGGCAGTTGCTCGAAGTTCGGCAAACGGGGACGCGATCGGCAAATACCAGGCGGTGTGTCCCACCGCCGACAACCCCAGGTCCCCCAGCAATCTCCCGATCTCCTTGCCGTCGGGAGTCCAGGCGGCCGGAGGTTCCAGCGTGAGATCGACGAAGTCGAAGCCGTCCTCGTGGATGCGGTGTATCTCCTTGAGGACGGAGCGTCCCGGAAAGTTCATTGCGCCGACGAGCATCGGTCGATCTTGACATGGAGCGACCTCGTGGATCACCGACCGATAACCTCGACTCAAATGGAGGCTTACGAGGCCATCGTCACGCGGCGATCGGTCCCCAACCCGAGCGATGACCAGGTAGAACGCGAACTTGTGGAAAAGCTCCTGGAGGCGGGCGTTCGCGCCCCCTCTCACTATCTGACCCAGCCATGGCGCTTCGTGGTTCTGACCGGCGACGCGCGCCTGGAGCTCGGAAAGGCGTGGGCCATTAGCGCCAAACGGCAAGGCAAAGATCCCGAGCGGACGCGCGAGAAGGTCCGCCGTGCCCCCGTGATCATCTGCGTGATCGAGCAACCGAAAACGAACGTGGCCCGCGTGATCGAAACGGAGGAGCACTACGCGGTTGGAGCCGTCATCGAAAACATCCTTCTTGCCGCCCACGCGCTCGGCCTGGGAGCCATGATTCGAACGGGCGATGCCGCAAGCTCCGCCGAGGTGCGCGCCTATCTGGATGTTAAAGACGACGAGCTTCTGGCAGCATTCATTTACGTGGGACACCGGCAGGACAACGCGCAGAAACCGCTCACACGCCGGGCGGATGCCGCCGAGAAAACGGAGTGGCGAGGATGGTGAGTCAAGCACCGCGCCGGGCGGCGTTTTTCGATCTCGACAAGACGCTGATACCGGGATCCAGTCTCTTCCTACTGGCGCGCGGTCTGTACCAGAGGGACATCTTTCGCGTCCGAGACATCATTCGCTTTGGTTGGGGACAAGCCATGTTCCGCCTGCGCGGAGAGGACGAGCGAGGCATGCAGATGTCGCGTCAGTCGACGCTGGAGTTCGTCGTCGGTCGAAACCAACAGGAGCTAATCAACTGGGGGAAAGAGATAGCTACGGAGCAGATTCTCCCGAACGTGTACGAAGACATCGTGCGGGTGATCGAAAACCATGCGGATCGCGACGAGTTGACCTTTCTCGTAACGGCCGCGCCGGTCGAACTCGCCACGACCGTCGCCGAGGCGCTGTCGATGACGGACGTCGCGGCGACCGTTTCGGAAGTGGACGAGCTCGGTAACTACACCGGTCGCCTCGTGGGCCAGGTCACGCATGGACCCGAAAAGGCGAAGGCCGCGGCGCAGCTCGCATCCAAGCACGGAGTCGATCTCACGGAATGCGCCGCCTACTCCGACTCGGTCAACGACCTGCCGCTTCTCGAATCGGTAGGTCACCCCCACGCGGTTAACCCCGACAGGGAGCTAAGGAAGATCGCCCTCAGCAGGGGGTGGCCCATTCACGAACTGCGCACGCGCCGCCGCGCGCTCTTGATGGGCATCCCCGCCGGGCTGGGCGGTATCGGCGTCTTTTCCTCGGGCTTGGCGATCGGGGCCGCTCTCGAACGCCGCCGGCGCCAAAGGGAGTTGGAGGCCCGCCTTCACCAACGGGCCCTCAAGAGACTGGGTCTGTGACCCCCGGCGTGCCCGGTTCTCGCGCTCTTAAACCCACCAAGGCTTTCTCGTTCCTGAGCTATCCCGGAGACGAAGAGTTTCCTCGCGACGACAGCGGGTAGGGATAGCGAGACCCTCGGGGCCTTCGAGCCCCTTCGCTAGAGCGAGGGAGGAGGAACACATGGGCAATCCAATCGAGGACGCAAAGGGCAAAGCTAAAGAAGCCGCCGGTGCGGTTACCGACAGCGCTTCTCTCAAGAGGGAAGGCCAGGCGCAACAGGACAAGTCCGATGCGCAAGAGGACGCGGCAAGAGCCCAGAACCGGGCCGATGCAGCGGAAAAGGAGCAGCGCGCCAACCAGTAAGTGACCGTGCACCACGTTGCCCTGAAACGGCCGGCACACACGCCGGCCGTTTCCTTTTGTGCCTAGGCGGCGATCAGCAGCTCTGGAGCGGGAGGTAATCGACCACCGAGGCATTTTTCTTCAAAGTGACCCGGATGGCTCGCTTGTTGTTCTTTTCTCTGGTTTCGTCTAGCAGGTCGGTGGGGTCGACCGTCGAGCGAAGACAGTAGGTGCCATTGGGCACCTCCGTGATGTCCACGTGCTGCCCCGGCGTCCACGTGCTGTAGAGATCGGCCCACCCGATCGAGATGCCCATCGTGTCGTCCGCCGCGCACCCAACGAATTCACTGTTGCCCTTGTAATACTGCTGCTCTGGGGAGCCCGGCGTTCTGGGGGCCACGCGTTGGGTGTCGACGAGACAAAAGCTCACCTTGTCGCTAATCGTTGTGTCCGAGACGAGCGCACCAACGTCTCCGTCGGATTCGAATGACAAGAGTTCGTAGCGAGCGAAATTCTCGAAGTGCCAGTGGTTGTGTTCGGGATGAAACTCCGAACAGCCTGCCTTGGCCTCAATCGGAGCGGCGTTATCGAGCGACCGGTCGAAGAACCCATCGCCGTTGCTGTCGGGATAGATGCGCTGATACGCAACGCGTTCGTCGCTCATGTCGCCGTCGCTTCGACAGTTCTCCTCTTGGGGACGCAGCTCAATAGGCCCGGCCCCCTTGTTCACGATCAGGTTCGAAAACCTGAGAAGCGTCGTACCGGGCACAGAGGACTTATCGATCGCGAGGACATTGGGCTTACGAGTGCGTAGGTCCGGCTTGAGGAGCGCGTCACCTTCGCCACCGAGGCCCGCACCGGCCGGCAACACCAGCAAGACAATCAGGGTGCCCAATAAGAAGAACGCGCCCGCGTAGCCGGGCGCGCGCGATCGCCGGTTCATGAAAGAACTCTACGGCCCTTTACGAACTAGTCACATACGTAATAGGTGCAATCTCAGCAGGGTCGCGGCGGCGCCGCCGACCCGGCAGGGTTGTCGGGTGGCCGAAAATCCGGACGGGGAGGAGGAGGGACGTCTCGCGCCGCGGCGACGGCGGCCAGTGCCGCGAGCTTCCGGTTGATGCTCTTCAGGTGCCGAATCGATTTGTTTTGTGCGGCGAGGATCGCTCCCATCCGGTCCGTAATTCGGGCCAGCGCTGCGGGGGTCTCGGCGGAGGCGGCCAGCAGCGATCCGAGTCGGCCTCGCACGCAGGACACCGGAGAGCCGAGCTCCCCCATAGTTCCGGCCAGGTCGCTCAAGCCGCCGATCTGGGCGCGTAGCGTGTCGTTCAAATTCGACACTCGATCCGACGAGATCTCCAGGGCGTCGGCCAGCGCGGCAAAGGCGGTGGCCTGACGTTCGGTTAGATCCGCAATCTCCGGTAACGAACTGACCTCGGTGGCGGCCTCTCTAGTCGACCGTGGGGCCTGGGCACTCGTTTCTGCCAGCGCGGCAGAAGCTTCTGTGGTTCTCTCGAGCGCACTCAGCCACCCCGACATCGTCAGCGTGACGGCGGCCGCTGCCACGGCGAGCGCCCACCGGTTCACGGCGCCACCTCGTCATATGCACGCGCTTTTTGATTCAGCTTGCGCGATTGCCGCAGGGCCACATCAAACCGGTCCTGCAACACATTCAGAGCCTCCCGTAGGTTGCCCGCGGCGGCCGCGCTCGTTCTGGCTTCGGCGGTCACGCGGTTCGATAGCGTCGCCACCGAACGAAGGCGCCCTTCAACGCTCTGAAGCGTCGATCGAA
Organism: Actinomycetota bacterium; assembly: GCA_030862115.1. Classification (GTDB taxonomy): domain Bacteria; phylum Actinomycetota; class CADDZG01; order CADDZG01; family WHSQ01; genus JALZEK01. Next base: position 10,121 of record JALZEI010000209.1, on the reverse strand, counting down.
GCCCCGCGAGTTCTCGCAAGAGAGACCTGGACAAACCGCTGCCGGCCCTCGACGTCGCCTCGATCTCCAGTTGCGTTTCGAGAAGACGCCGGCTCGTGTCCACTTGGGAGGAGACGTTGCGGGTGATTCGGGCCAGCGCTTCGGAATCTTCCGCCGCACGCCGCGTATTGGCCTCGGCGCGATCCAGGTTGTCGGCGGCCTCGCCGGCGGAGCGAGCTATGGCAGCCGGCGAGAGAGGCGCTCCCCCTCCGATCGCCACCGCGCCGGCAAGAAGCCCCCCGACGACGAGCCCGCAAACGATTCTGAGGACAAGGCTCACGGATCGATGCCCAGTTTTCTCAGAAGGTCTTTAACGAAATCGGCCGCGCCCTTTGGTCCGAGGCTCTCGTCGAGCTCTTCCAGTTCCTCCGCGATGAGGCGGGACAATCGAACCGACTCGCCGATAGAGGTCTCGAGCGAGTGAAGCTTTGCGACCGTCCGCCGGGCCGAATCGGTCGCCCCGCCCAGGAGCGACGCGATCCGTTCGATCTCGCGCCGCCCGCCGGCCGCCACACCCTGAGCCTTACGCCTCTGGCGATCCACGGCACTCACCCCACGCTCGATATCGGACAAGACCTCGTCGATCCGCTTCCGTATTGCGATCGAGCGATCGAGGGTTTCGATGATCTGCCGGTACTGATCGACGTCCGGAGGTGCTGAGTTGCCGTCAGCAACCTCCCGGCCTTGCACTTCGCGGGCGCGATCCAGATCACCGGCCGCCGCCGATTGCAGGGCCCAGGCACCGGCGCCGAGGGCTGCCGCGGTGAATAAGAAACCGACGGCAACCCACTCAACCGTTAAACGAAAAGGCGTTCTCACGGAAACGACTCGTTCGTCCTGCGCAGTTCACGCAACACTTTGCTCAAGGCATCATTCGTCTCGGAGGCAAACCGAACCGCGTTGCGCTGATAACCCGAGATCGCTCCCAGCATGCGTGCGGCAACGGCCGTTTGAGCTCTGGTCGCGGCCGCGTATCCGGTGCCCCTTCGGCCGAGTACGACGCTCCGACGAGCCGAGCCTCCCAGAGGCCGAAGTAACTTTGCGATCGCCCGGGTGTTCTTGCCGACCTGCAGCGCGATCTCGTTGGCCTTTTCGCCGGAGACAACCGCGTCCGACAGATCGCCGCTTCCAAGCGCTTTTTGGGCTTCCGCGACCTGCACTCGGGCGCGGTGCAGCCGGAGCGCTTGCTCGAGAGAACCCGCCGCCTGGGACCGAGATTGAATCGCAACCGCAACCGAGACTCCCCCACCAACCGCGGCAAGCACGGCAATGCCGAGCATCGCCCATGCCCAACGCCGCGTCATCTTTCGAACGCCTTACGCGAGTCGCGCGCGAGTCGCGCGCTGTAGCGAGCTGCTTGCGCAAGCACCCCCGAGTCCCCACTCGCGTCCGCCGCAACGGTTCGGAGGCGTCGCAAAACGGCGACTGCAGAGCGCAGCTCCTCGCTTTGCGCGCGGCTCAGGCGAGTCAGCGACGCGGTGGAAGAAGTTGTGCTCTCGACTACCGTCGCACTCCGTTCGAGAGTTCCGAGCTGCCCGCGCAACAGGGCCACCAAGTCACGGAGCGAGCGGCGCTGCGCGCCGGTCAGCTCCTCTATTTTTGAACTCTGACTCGAAAGGCCGGAGGCCGACTCCAGGTTTCCGGCTATCTCCTTGAGGCTCCTCCGGATGCGATCCGCGCTCGTCGACGCCTCGGCCGACTCCCGCTGTGCGCGCGCGAGGTCGTCGAGGGTGTCTCCGTCCCCGCGCACGAGAGAAACAACGGCAATCGCCACCACAACCAAGCCGGCCCCCCCAAGCCACACCCAGCGTGGAAGCTTTCGGAAAATGCTCATGGACGCCGAATAGCGGGCGTGGTCTGTTCCCGGCGATTGATCTCTCGCTCCAAACGCGGACGAAGCTTGCGAGCCTTTGAAAAGAAGGCGCGCGCTACCGCAAGACGATGGCCCGCGAGGCTGAAGTCACCCAGCGCCCGCTCCACGACGAATACGGCGCCTCCTTCGCGCGGTGTCACCTGGCCCACGAAAACGGCGTTTTCCTGACCTGTGAACTCCTCGCCGTGCGAGTGAAAGCTGATGCAGCCCGGGCCGCGGGCGGAGGCGGGCGCGTGAGGGCCGAAGCTGAGCTCAAAACCGTCGGCGACGGACGCGACGTTCGTGACGGGCCAAACCACCGGCCACGCGGACGCATCGACCACGGTCAGGTCGGCGAGTTCCAGGCGGTCCAGGACTTGCTCGGCCCGCGGCCTCCAGTCCTCGCGGGCAGACTGGTAGCCGCCCGGGGGTGGACCCGTGGGGGCCGGGTCGGAGGGCGGAGCGGTCGTTCCCTCGACGGCGGCCCATTTCTGAGGCGTCTCGCTCAGGTCGCGGTTCGGCCACCACCACATCTCCAGTGGCGTTACCTCCACCCATGCCCGCACCCAGTACCAAGCATGCTGCTTGAGAATCCACCACGGCGTGAACCGGTACACGGGCGCCAGCTTGGACAGAGCGAGCTTGATGTAGCGATCGGTCCCCGCTTGCAGATCGCGGTCCCGAACGGAAGCAAGGCCCCTCACCAAAACGACGGGCGGATCGCTCAGTCCCGTCCCGACCGGATCCGCAAAGAGAAGAGCCACCCGCGGGTTCCGGCGTGCACGGTCTGCCTTTGCCGGGTAGGTAAGGCCGGTTGAAATATCGAGGGTTCCCTTGGCCGACTGATAGGGAGTTACCGGCCAGGTCACGGGAGTCTCGCGGCGGGTAAGCGTCGCGAACTCGCACGTCAAGGATCGCTCGAAGACGGCCTTCAGAGCGGCCGGCCACTCCGAGATGTCTTGCTTAGCGTTCGAATCCATCGTGCCTCGCGTTCGACGATTCCCGGCCCCCGGCGCGACTTCGCACGACCGAGTTGCGGCGGTCATCATGGCAGGCATGACATCACCCTCGCCCAGCCGGAGCGCCACCCCTGCCGGGCTAGACGACTCGGTCCATAGCGTCACCGAGCTCCCGGGCTCGGTGTCCGATCCCTGGTAGCCAGGTCGAAATACCGACCTCAGTGTCCACTGGGGGTTGATTCTCCTAAAAATTCCTTCATTAGGCGCGCCAGCTCGGTGGGTTGATCCTGCGGAATGTAGGCGAACGAGTCCGCAACGGTCTCGAGACGAGCGTTCGGAATGATGTCGGCGAGGCGACGCGCGTGGTCGAGCGGGAAGTGCTTGTCCTCGGGAGCCCACACCAGCAGAGTTGGCGCCGGAAAGTCGGATAGGCGCTGCGCCGCCTCGATCGTGTAACTAGCCGAGACGCCGCGGAGCAATTTCTTCGCGTCGCGGCGAATCCCCGCGCTGTCTATCACCGGACGAAGAAACGATTCCATAAGCGCGGGGTCCATTCGCTTCTTCGCCAGGGCCCCAAAGGTGAAGGGGAGGTTGCGAACGCTCTTCGCTCTCAAGATCTGGGCCATGAGAGCCACTCCTCCGGGAGCGAGGGCGGTCCAGCGCATGTAGCTGAAGAGCTTCGGAGGAAAGTTCTCGAACGCATCGCAGTTGGTGAGCACCAATCTGGCCACTCGATCCGGGTGACGAACGGCGAATATCTGGCTCAGCGCACCGCCCGAATCGTTTCCCACGAGCGTCACGCGCTCGAGCTCCAAAGCGTCGATGAGCTGGACCATTAGCTCGACCAACCCTCCGGGTCTCAAGTCGGCGCCGCGGTTCATCGGGATACGGTGAGATCCGAGCGGAAGATCGGGGGCGACACAGCGGAAGTCCCCTTCCAATTCGGCTACTACCTTGTCCCAAAAGCCGCCGTGGACGAGGGCACCGTGGACGAACAGAATCGGCTCGCCCTGACCCGAGTCCCGCAGGCTAACTGTCCCCGCCGGCAGCATTACCTCGGTGCGAACCGGGGCGCCCTCCACCATCGCGTTCTCCTCCCTTTGCGGCCCTTGCGGCCTCTCGCAGACGACCGTTATATTACATACAGACAGTATGTAATAACTACGAGGGAGGCGACGATGGCGGTAGAGACGCGGGCCCGGCAGGACGTAAGAGAGGTCAACGGGGGCGAAGCGCGGTGGTTGCCCCCACCCGTCGAGGTCGACCGGGACGACGCTCTCCAAACACTCGGGCAACAGGCCGGGGCCTTCGCCCGCCTGGTAGAGGGCATCTCCTCCCCCGATCAACCGACAAACGCCCTCAAGTGGACGCTCGCCGAAACCGCCGGCCACGTTCTGTCGGTCGTGCGCTACGACACGCGTTGCGTCCGTTGCGAGGAGACGCCCAGGCTGGTGGACGACGTTCTGACCGCGGGCTCTGCCCAGAACGAAGAGCTCATGGCCCGGGAGCCGGAACGTGACCCCCGAAAACTGGCCGGCCTGCTGCGCGAGGCCGTCGACACCTTTATTCAGGAGGCTACGAGCCGCTCCCCGGACGACCCCGCCTACTTCCGCACCGGGTTCGGCACCACCGTCACTACCGCCACCTGCATGTTGATCTGCGAGTTCTTAATCCACGGCTACGACATCGCGACCACGCTGGACGTGCCGTGGGACCTGGACCGGCACGCCGCAGAGCTCAGCGTGTACGGCACCGCGGCCACGATGCCGCTGGCCGTGAACCCGACAACCACGGCCGGGGTTCGCGCGCTGGTTCAGGTTCGCGTGCGCGGCGGTGCGAGCTTTGCCGTACGAATCGACGACGGCTATGTCACGACTGAGCCCGCGGGGGCGCGGGCCGATCTGTACACCTCGGTGAATCCCGTTACCTACCTGATGCTGGGGTTCGGCCGGTTCTCACCACTGAAGGCCTTCGCGACCGGTGGCCTCCTCGGCTGGGGTCGGCGCCCGGCGCTCGCCTTCAAGCTCCCGACTTTCTTCAAGACCCCCTGAGAGCCACCTCTTCGCGCGCGTTAACGCGCCTGGGGTTTTGTTGGTGATTGCGGGTTCAGATCGCGGGATCGACAACGAAAGGGTGTAACCCGGCGACCGACGGGTGCGGGAAGATTCGGACATGGAAGGTGGACCGTCCGAAATGATCTGGCAACCGTCACTTCTGGACCTTCGCGCCGAGCTCGCTATCGACGAATCGTTCTCGAACCTCACGCGTACGCAACTAGATCCTCGCTCCTGGGTCGACTATCAACCGGGATGGGTGTCTGGATCCGACGAGTTGTTCGACAAACTCGTGACCGAACGTGAGTGGGGTCAGCGCCGGCGCCAGATGTACGACAGGACGGTCGAGGAGCCGCGTCTCACGTCGCTCTGGCGACTCTCGTCGGGGGGGCCGTTGGAACCACAGATACTCGAAGACATGCGTCGCGTTCTATCCGACCGGTACGACGTACTCCTGGACTCCGTCGGATTCAATCTGTACCGAGATGGTCGCGACAGCGTTGCCTGGCACGGTGATCGCATCAGCAAAGAGATCGAGGAGCCGCTGGTCGTCCTCGTTTCACTCGGACACCCGCGCCGCTTCCTATTGAGGCCCTCGACGGGAGGAAAATCGCGCTCGTTCGAATTGGGGCGGGGCGACTTGCTCGTCACCGGAGGACGTACCCAGCGGGACTGGCAACACAGCGTTCCAAAGGTCGCCAAGGCCGGGCCGCGGATCAGCATCGCCTTCCGTCACCGGCTCGATCCGGCCGTCTACGACCAATCGGACGCCACCACACCGGAAACCGAAGGCTGAGTCGAGCTTGGTGCTCGGTTAGTTTGCTCGACGGGGGACGGGGGAACTAACAGGACCGGCAGTCCTTTGTATGTGCCCAAGATCTGGGAGACAAGCTTTGGAATTAGCGCGCGCCGTCGAACCACGAGGTCCACTCTCTCAACATCTGTTGAGTCACTTGGCGCGTGCGCCGCATCCTTTTGACTCGCCGGCCCCCGACGACGACGCTCTGACGGGCGACGATCTCCACCTCGCCCTGTACCTCTGCTACGAGCTCCATTATCGGGGGCTCGAAGGAATCGACGACCGGTGGGAATGGGAGCCATCGATCATCACTTTTCGACGGTCCCTTGAAGAGTGTTTCGAGAGGACTCTCCTCGACGTCGTCCCGACCCCTCCGCTCGCCGGCGATATGGCCGAGACACTTCAAGCGGTAATCGACTCCGACACGGGACCATCGGTTGCGGACTACATGCAAAGCCGAGCAACATTGAACGAATTCAAGGAGTTCGTAATCCATCGCTCGGCTTATCACCTGAAGGAAGCCGACCCTCATTCGTGGGCAATTCCCCGTCTCGAGGGTCGGGCGAAGGCGGCCTTGGTCGATATCCAATCCGACGAATACGGATCGGGAGAGCACCGCCGCATGCACTCGCGGCTCTTCGCCGACCTCATGGATGGGCTCGGACTGGAGTCGGCCTACGGCGCCTACCTCAGCGTCGTTCCTGGCGTGACGCTGGCTTCAGTCAACCTGATGTCGTTGTTCGGTCTGAACCGAAGATGGCGCGGCGCGGTCGTGGGACATCTAGCGGTGTTTGAGATGACGTCTTCGGTCCCGAACCGCAAATACGCAAACGGCCTTCGCAGGCTGGGCCTCCACGGCTGCACCGATTTCTTTGACGAGCATGTCGAGGCCGACGCCGTGCACGCAATGATCGCGGCACACGACATGGCGGGGGCTCTGGCCCAAGACGAACCGGGCATTGCGCGCGACATCGCCTTCGGGGCCAACGCCCTCATCACCCTCGATGCGGCCTTCGCGCGGCACGTGCTCGCGGCCTGGGCGTCCGGCCGCTCGACTCTATGTCGACAGGGAGCGATGGCGAACCCTCCGGCGTGAACGACCTCATCGACCTCTGCTACATCCTGCCACTCAAGTGGACGGACGACCTAGACCGCGACGAGATGACTTCGTATCTCAAGAGGCTGTCGGATGCCGTCGCTGAAGTTGTGGTCGTCGACGGCTCCGCGCCGGAGCACTTCTCGGCGAACGCGGCGGCATGGGGTCCCTATGTCAAACACCTCGCCGTCGACTCGGACCTGTCGTTCAAAAACGGCAAGGTCAACGGGGTCGTCACTGGCGTTAGGGCGGCCGGTTTCGAAAAAGTAGTGATCGCCGACGACGATGTCCGCTACGAGGCCGGCTCTCTTCATAGAGTGGCCGACCTACTGGAAGACGCCGACCTCGTACGGCCTCAAAACTTCTTCAAGAGCCCGATGCCGTGGCATGCGACGTGGGACACGGCCCGCACTCTTCTCAACAGATCGTTCTGGGTCGACTATCCCGGAACATTGGCCGTGCGGCGCTCTTTGTTCTTGGCCATGGGTGGTTACGACGGGAACGTGATGTTCGAGAACTTAGAGCTCATAAGAACCGTCGCCCGCCGGGGGGGCCGTGAGGTCGCGCCGCTCGATCTCTATGTCGAACGCCGGCCGCCGACGACCAGGCTGTTCTTCTCTCAGAGAGTTCGTCAGGCCTACGACGACTTCGCCCAGCCCCGACGCATGGCGGTCGAGTTGTCGATGTTACCGGCGGTCGCCTTGCTGGCGCGTCGTCGTCGAGTCCGTGCGGGCGTGGCGGCAACCGGCGTCGTCGTGGCAACGGCCGAGATCGGAAGGCGCAGAGCCGGGGGCGTCAAGGTCTTTTCTCCGGCCGCCTCCTTGCTGGCTCCGGCGTGGCTGCTGGAGCGCGGCATATGCATCTGGCTCGCCCTTTACCAACGCGCTACCGGCGGCGTCCGCTACAGCGGAGGAAAGATACCCAAGGCCGCCAATCCCCCATGAGGTCTACCGACGGCGAGGATCCTCGTTGCCGCCGGCCGCCTTGAACTTGACGACCTCATGAGTGCCGTCGCAGAAGGGCCTGATCTTGGACCGGCCGCAGCGACATAAAGCGACGGTCTGTCGCCTTACCTCGATCTCGGTGCCCTCTTGATCTACGAGCGTAAAAGGGCCCCTGACAAGTAGGGGGCCGTCTCGATAGGGCGTGATCGTGCAGTCCTTCATCCCCTAACCGTTCCCATCAGGGGCGGTCCAAACCGCGCAATCGACCGGGAGGTCTTTGCCTCGGCGAACCGTCAAGCTAGCGGTTCAGCAGAGTGTTGAGAGATGCTCGGCCCAGACGAGAAAACGGTCAACGCATCGCGACCGATATGTCCGATGTACGAAGTGCCGGGAAAGCCACCCGGTGGCTCGCCGGCTGTCTAAGGTGAGTTAATGGCCACCGGCAAGCGGGTGAAAGCCCGGACGTGTGATCGCAAGCGCCGCTATGCCAGCGCGCGCGAGGCCGAGGAAACCGCCCGTCACAGACGCGAGGAGAGCGGCGAACTGGACCTGGGCGTCTATCCCTGCCGTTTCTGCGGCGGATGGCACATCGGTCACGAGCAACCGAAACGGCCCGGCCGCCTTTGAGTCGCTAGTAGAAGAGCACCCGGTCGTGGGCCAAAGTCAGTTGAATCAACTGGTTTGGAGTCACCATCTCGGCGGGCTTACCCTCGATCTCTGAGTCCCCTACGGCACGGGCTCCACTCGACATCTTCGACAGGTAGAACTTGCCGCCGCCGTCCACAATCCCATCGAAGTGCTCGCGGAGAGCCCCGGTGCCGACTCCGTTGAGGCTGTCGAGGGTCTCTGAACGAATCAGCTGAACCCCATCGCCCCCGAGAAACACGGATACATCGTGCCCCTCCGAAAGGGCCGTGCGGGCAAGGAGAAAAGCGAGAGCGGCCTTGGTGGGGTTTTCTGGGCCGGTTGTCACCTGCACAAGAATCGAAGCCAATTCACTCTCCTTACGTCAATGGGCGCTTTGCTCAGAGCAGACAAATTAGTGCGACGAGCTGCATCGTAGACCGCCATAACTTGCGAAAGGGTTTTTTGAACTCCGCCTAAGTAGCTTCGAGGCTCGGAGAAGAGGAATCTTGCGCGAGAGCCGCCAGATAGACCCAATAAATGAATAGCGCCTGTAGTGGCAGGCGAGCGTAAAGAGCTGCTGCTCCGCCCGGTACTCCCGGGAACTCTTCGGGGTTAGCGGCCATGTAGATGTTTCCTGGGAATACGGCCAGCAGGGTTCCAATCAGGAACCACCCCGCCGGTCGGCGCGTGCGAGGGTGCATCGTCCCCAACCCTCCGACGATCTCCGCGATTCCCGAGATGTACACGAGAGCGCGGGGCCCGGGAAGCTCGGGCGGAATGATCTTCTCGTACACGTCGGGCATGACGAAGTGGTTGATTCCGGCGAGGATCATGACGGGCCCGCTGAAGAAACGGGCCACGGTCTTCATCTTGATTCGAGCGGGGTCCTAGATGCGGCGCTTGGGTCGAGCCCGCATCATCGAACGCTTCCCCCGGTGCGACGAGAACACCTTGCGGGGAGGCGCCATCTGGAGGCCTTCCTTTTGGAACTCATCTTTGAGCTGAAGCTCTCTTGCGATCGCCCCCATGTCGCCGGTCTGGGTGGGGGCAACAAATGTCACTCCGGCTCCCGAACGTCCCACTCGAGCCGTCCGACCTACGCGGTGAACGTAGTCCTTGTGGTCGCGAGGAGGATCGTAGTTGATGACGTGGGTAATGCCCTCGACGTCGAGCCCTCGAGCTGCGACATCGGTTGCGATGAGCACGTCGACCTTTCCGGCGGTGAACTGATCCAGAGCCCTCTGTCGCACGTTCTGACTTATGTCGCCGTGCATGACAAGCGACTTGACGCCCTTTCCTTTGATCCGGTAACCCAGCCGGTCGGCGCCTCTCTTCGTGCGTACGAAAACGAGAGCGAGACCGCGCTCCTCGTTCAGGATCTCGACCAGCTTGTCGAGCTTGTCGTGCTCCGTCACGGGTACGAATCGATGGTCTGCCGTCGCGATGGTCGGCCTGTCGTCGTGCACCTCGTGCCGCGCGGCGTCATTTGTATAGCTTTTTGCAAGATGCCCGACCGTTCCGTCAAGCGTTGCGGAGAAGAACATCGTCTGACGTTGTTTGGGCAGACGGGCGACGATGCGATCGACTTGAGGTTGGAAACCCATGTCGAGCATTCGATCGGCCTCGTCTAGAACCAGGATCCGCACCTTGTCGACGGAAACCAGTCTGCGCTGCATGAGGTCCTGCAGTCGTCCGGGCGTGGCGACGAGCACGTGTGCCTGAGCCGCTCGCTTAGCTTGCTTATCGATCGA
>JALZEI010000076.1 GCA_030862115.1 Actinomycetota bacterium | reverse complement strand
TTGCGGCAGTCTCCTACGCCCGCTTCCCCGGTGATGTCGGTAAAGTTCGGTATGCCGTCACCGTCCGTGTCCCCCTCATTGCGGTAGAGCGTGTTCCTGCCATCGCACTCGAACCTTCCGTCAGTCAGGTCCGAGACGAACACGTCGGGGTCCAGTGGCCCATTAAAGGCCGCCCCGGCGAACCCGCGATTGCCGTTGGTGACGTAGATGTCCTGATCTCCATCGTTGTCGTAGTCCGCCGCGGAGACGCCAATACCCTTGTGGCCCAGGCCGCGCACGCCTGCCTCATCGGCCACGTTCTCACTCCAACTCACGGTTTCATCCCGGTTGGTACCCAGGTTCAGGAACAACGCATTTCCAATCCGGTCGGCGTGTTCGCCCAACAGGTCCAGAGGCGTGTCCGGGGCGCCATCATTGGAGAAGAAGGGCTCTTCGCCAAGTTTGAGGCCAGCGCATTAGCTTGATAACAAGGGCCTTAGAGTAGCTCTTGACACGTACAGGATTCCTCGCAAAATGCTGGGAAACCCTCCCCCCAAAAGGAGGAATCCTGCTCATGGACGTCTATGGTATCGAAGTCTTGCTCGGTCTGCCAGAATTTCGTGTGGTCGATCAGGTCATACGTCCCAAGCAGTTGGAGTTGCATCTCCAACGACGTGAGACCTCCATCGTGTGTCCCCGATGCCAGACGTGCTGCTCTCACGTCCAGGATAGCCGGCCTCGATGTCTTCGCGACTTGCCCATCCTGGAACGCCCCGTCTTGCTGTGGCTGCATCTGCGGCGTTTTGCGTGTCCCGAGTGCTCCCCTCGGCCCTGGGAGAAGAACGACACCTTCGGCGCTCGTGTGAAATGGACGGCGCGGCTTTACCAGCAGGTCCGAACCGAGTACCTGGGCGGTTGTCCGAGCCGAGAACTGGCTCGACGCTACGGCCTCTCCAAACGCACGGTGTTTCGCTGGACCTTTGAGCGCAGTCGAGGGGGACGCCCCAGGCAGCTGGGCCGCGCCATCGGCATTGATGAATACGCTCGGCGCAAAGGACACCGGTACCACACCTCTAGCATCGACTTGGACCAAGGTCGGCCACTCGCGACGGTTAAGGGACGGCGTGCCGAGGATGTCATCGCCTGGTTCAAGCGTCGCCCGCAAGCCGAGCTCGGCCGCGTTGAAGTCGTGGTGTTGGATATGTCCAAGACGTACGCCTCGGCGATTCAAGAGCTCTTTGGCGAGTCGGTGCAGGTAATCGACCGTTTTCACGTGGTGAAACTAGCCGTCGAGGCGCTCGATGAAGTGTTACGGTCGGTACAAAAACAGCTCGATCCCGAGGAGGCCAAGGCTCTGAAGAAGCTCCGTCGCCGCTGGCTGAAGTCTCCGAATCAACTCAATGTAGACGAGTTGATTACACGTGCCGACTGGCGTCGGCGCTTTCCACAGTTGCGGGAGGTGATTGATTGGGTGCAGGACTTGCGACTATGGTTCGAGCGCAAGTATGAAAAACCGGCTCGCGAGGCGCTCTTGAAGCTGATCGAACGCGCGAGTCAGAGTACCCAAGAGCCATTGCAGGGGATGGCCGGGACGTTGACGCGGTGGTTTGAGCCAATAGCCCATTACAGTCGGAATCGTTACAGCAACGGGATGACCGAGGGATTCAACAACAAGATCAAGCTGATTCAGCGGATGGCGTATGGTCTGCGAAATGAACACAATCGTCGAAAGCGCATAATGGCCCATTGTGGAAAGACTTAGGCCTAGCCTCAAAGATGGCGAAGAGCCAAAAAATGGACATTCGATTCTCTTCTCCCCAGAAGACTTCATGGAGGGAGTTCTTTGAGGCAAACGCGAACCGGTTTGCCTTTCTCCACTAACCCCATCGCACTGAGTCCTTCAACGATCTCACCGAGCCGTCGCCGATTGCCACGCGACAATCCGGTGGTATTGATCCAATACATCACTGTCTTATCTCTCTCAATCCGAGACCCACTCCGTTCAAAGAGTAACTTCAGCACCTGCTCTAAACTCACTTGCTTTGGCAATACAGATAGCAACACCGACATAAATGCTTGAAGCAAGTTCTCCAGAAACAACGTGCGAATCGTCATGATCGTCTGCTTGCGAACATCTCGATCCGCTCGCTCTTTAGGGGCCTCGAAGCCATCGACTTGCTCCTGCAAGTGCGCCTCGTGCTGCTGTGCCTCACGGAGCTTGTCTTCCAACTCGGTGGCGGCACGTTGGCGCTGCTCAAGGCGTTTGCCATGCCCTTGGGCCTCTGAGCCATTTGCTCCCGTTTGGCCTCAAGCTCAAGGCCCTTTTTGCCCACCCGACGTCTGGCCGCTTCAAGCGAATCTCTCACTTTCGCCTCAGCTCGCTGTTGATGCCGGTCTGGCCCCAGGATCGTTTTGCGACCCACATTGATATCGAGGGCGCCATGCTCAATCATCCGCTTGAAGGCGTTTTCCTGAAGCTCGGTTCGCGCCCGATACACCTCAGGCCACTGCCCTGCCTCCAGCTCCGCCTTCACCTTGGGAGTTCCCCAGTACACCAAGGTCTTCCTGGCTTGGAGCGCGACGATGACGAAATGACGCGCATCGCCCTCTCGGGCCACTTTCCAGGGGCCCTCATAAAGCCGCGTGCCATCGTCCAGGGTCTTGATCTCTGTCGCTTCAAAACTCTCAAGGCCATGGTGCTCGTTATCGTCGAGCATGCACAGCAAGCCCAAGCCCGCTTCGTCAAAGGCTTGCGCCATGGCCTTCGAATTCACCGCCCGGTCCATCACAAACAGATCGCTTCCTGTCGCCAGCGCTACTTCCTGACAGTAGGCCAACACAAGCCGCGACCCATGCAGATCAGGCGGATAATATGCCACATACACCGCTTGCCCCGTCTCCTCGTGGCTGATCACCGCTTGCGAACCCGCCATGACGCGGCCGCGCATGGTGATCTTGCCCTTAGGCATAGCTTTGCGACTCCAGTACGCGATCATGTGCCCATCGACATAAACCCGCTTGCCGCCTTGGGTGGGCAACAGAATCGGCATCAGCCAAGGCGCCGCCTCGATGCGCTCAAGCTGACCGAGAAATTGACTTAGCGTCGTCGATTGATAGCGGGTGCCCAGAAGAGTCTCCAACGGATGCTCTTGGCTATCGAAGGCGCTGAGGCGTTCAATCCCCAGCAACGGTGCGAAAACGAGGGCTTCAAAGCGACGCCTCAGGGTGACGTCGCGATGCTGCAATAAGGCAAAGTCTTCCTCCGGATGCGTGCTTTGGTAGGCATGCATGGCCGTTTTGAGCCTCGCCACTACCGGCTCAAAGGCCTGTTGTTGATCGAGCCAGCGAGCAAACAGGTGCACACCGGCAAAGGATAGACGAGGGCAGACGCAAATCACCGCGTTGCCAGACTGCACGGCGACACCCGCTGAAGTCCCACAGGGGCGACCCTTGCCCCGACTCCGCTGCCACTGGGCTCGCCAGCGGTTGATCTGGCGCAGCGTGACCCGAGGCCAAACCTGATGCTGAGCGGCTTTGGTGAGCAAGTCTCGGCTGGTGCAATGAGGGTCTTGTTGGAGTAAGGTCCAAAGCATGGCCTGCTCGACTTCAGAGAATTTTCGACCGGCACAAAACGATGGACTTGGCTGTTCAGCCAGGGTAGGCTGACTGAGGGCGGCTGTCATGACTTCCTCCTTTTTTCAAATTGATCCGGAAGAAGTCTGCACATTCGCCCTCAGAGATCAAGGTCCATTTTTATACGCAATACAATCAAATGGTTAGAGCAAGATCCCAAAAAGCCTGTCGGATGTCAGTTTATACCTAATTCACCTTGAGTGTTTCCCATCCCTCATCCGGCCTGAATCGCTCCCCGTGCGCATCGGCCAGCGCTTCAAGCCTGCCGCCAATAGCATCAATACCGCGGCTTCTTGCATAATACATCGGGCCACCCCTAAAAGG
>JALZEI010000079.1 GCA_030862115.1 Actinomycetota bacterium | reverse complement strand
ATGGCTGCAGCGCGTGAGTGAGAGAGCGCTGCCGGGGCCGAAAAAAAAATTAAAGCCCGACGGCTCCGGGGCGTCCGTGGCACATCTTGTATTTCTTGCCGCTGCCGCAGGGGCAGGGGGCGTTGCGGGGCACCTTCTCCGACACCGCCTGTTGAACGGCCACGCCGGCCCCCTCGGCGCTGGGCTCCTCGGCCGCGCCGAGTCCGTCCCCGCCCACCTCTGGATCCGCGGTCATCTGAGCCATCGGGATCTGGCGTCGCTCCTCCCGCATCCTCGTCGGTTGGCGCCTCTCATCCTGTTTGACCGCTTCGACGTGGAACATGTACCGGGCAAAGTCTTCTTTGATCGCCTCTTGCATCCGCTGGAACATGTCGAACCCCTCGCGCTGATACTCCACAAGTGGGTCCTTCTGGGCGTAACCGCGAAGCCCGATCCCCTCTTGCAGGTAATCCATCTCATAGAGGTGTTCGCGCCAGCGGTTGTCGATCACCGACAACAAGACGAGACGCTCCAGCGCGCGTATCTGGTCGTGCCCATAATGTTCCTCGCGCTGCCGGTAGACCGCGTGAGCATCCTCGACGAAAACCTCCGTGACTTCATGGAAGTTCGCATACTCGCGGTCGAAGTGACGGGGTCCGATCGTGGTGGGAAAGATCTCGCGCATTCGAGCAAAGAGCTGGTCCCAGTCCCACTCCTCCGGAATGACATCGGGGTTTGCGTTCTCCGCAACAGCGGACTCGACGACTCCCGTCACAAGCTCGATCGCCTCTTCGTGGATGTCCTCGCCCTCCAGGATCTTCCGCCGTTCCCCGTAAACAATCTGGCGCTGCTTGTCCATAACCTCGTCGTATTTGAGAACGTTCTTGCGAATCTCGAAGTTCATCGACTCAACCTGCGTCTGCGCGCGCTCGATGGCGCGGGACACGATCTTTGCTTCGATCGGTATGTCCTCGGGAATCTTCATCCGATCCATCATTCCGGCGATGCGATCCGACGCGAACAAACGCATGAGGTCGTCTTCAAGTGACAGGTAAAAACGCGTCTCGCCCGGGTCGCCTTGGCGACCCGACCGGCCACGTAGCTGGTTGTCTATACGCCTGGAATCGTGGCGCTCGGTCCCGAGCACGTATAGACCACCGCGTTCGACTACCTCTTCGTGCTCCGCTTTTGTTTGAGTCTCGAACCGGGCGAGAAGCGGCTGGAACTCGGCCTCGTACTCGGCCATCTCCTCGGGCGTGTACAGGTTCAGGAGATAGGCGTCGTTATCCCAGCCGGCGGCGGTCATCTCCTGGCGCGCCATGCCCTCGGCGTTACCTCCGAGGATGATGTCGACGCCTCGACCCGCCATGTTCGTCGCGACCGTGATCGCTCCGAGACGGCCGGCCTGGGCGATGATCCCGGCCTCCTTCTCGTGATGCTTGGCGTTCAGGACGGTATGGGGGATGCCTCGCTTTTCCAAAATGCGGGCAAGGTGCTCGGATTTTTCGATCGACACCGTTCCCACGAGAACCGGCTGGCCCTTCTTGTGTCTCTCCGCCAAATCGTCGGCGAGTGATTCCCACTTGGCTGCGCCGGTTTTGTAGATGAGGTCCTGCTCGTCGGCGCGGACCATCGGCCGGTTCGTAGGGATGGTTGCGACCTCGAGCTTGTAGGTGTGGCCGAACTCCGCCGCCTCCGTAAGAGCCGTACCCGTCATGCCCGACAGTTTCTGGTACATGCGGAAGAAGTTCTGCAGCGTGACCGTGGCGAGGGTCTGGTTCTCCTCTTTGACGCGTACGCCTTCTTTGGCCTCGATCGATTGGTGGAGGCCCTCCGAATAACGTCGACCGGGAAGGATCCGTCCCGTGAACTCGTCGACGATCTTTACTTCGCCATGCTGCACGACGTATTCGACATCGCGTTTGTAGAGCTCCTTTGCCTTGAGCGCGGTCTCGAGCTGGTGCACGAGGTCGACGTTCACGTGGTCGTAGAGGTTGTCGACCCCCAGGATCTCTTCTGTCTTCGACACACCCTCTTCGCTGATGGCGATCGTGCGCTTCTTCTCGTCGACCTCGTAATGGACGTCTCTTTGGAGCCGAGGTGTAATGCGCGCGAACTGCTGATACAGCTTCGTGGCACCCTCGGCTGCTCCGGAGATGATGAGTGGGGTCCTCGCCTCGTCGATGAGGATCGAGTCGACCTCGTCGACGACGGCCATGAAGTGTTCGCGTTGCACCAAGCGCTCGTACTCGGTGACCATGTTGTCGCGCAGATAGTCGAATCCGAACTCGTTGTTGGTCCCATACGTGACGTCCGACGCGTACGCCGGCTGGCGCTCAGAAGGATCCATCTGTCCCTGAATCAAGCCCGTCGACAGGCCCAGGAAGCGATAGATCTGTCCCATCCATTCCGAGTCTCGTTTGGCCAGGTAGTCGTTGACGGTGACGACGTGAACCCCGCGACCGGTCAACGCGTTCAGATACACCGCCAGGGTGGCCGTCAGCGTTTTTCCCTCACCCGTCTTCATCTCGGCGATCCAGCCGTTGTGAAGGGCCACCCCGCCCATGAGCTGGACGTCGAAATGACGCTGCCCGATGGTGCGCCGGGCCCCCTCTCGAACCACGGCGAAAGCCTCGGGCAGGAGGGTATTCAGGTGATCGATCCTGTCCTCGTCGGTCTCCTGTTTGTCCAGCTGGACGCGGAAGTCGTCGGTCATGGCCCGCAACGAGCCGTCGTCGAGGGCGGAGATCTCGTCTTCGAGCGAGTTCACGAGAGGCACCACGGCCTCGATGGCCCTCAGCTTCTTGCCCTCGCCCGCGGAGAGGACCTTTTTCAGGAGTCCCATAAGCGCTCCATTATGCCCGCCGCCCCACGCCCACCGGCACGGCGACCGTGACCACTTCCCACCTCTTCTTAGTCAATGATGGTCGGATGCTGAGCTGGTTGCGCATAGCGCGCTCAATTCAGCAATGGACGGGGGTGGGGTGGGCTAGGGCTAGAGCTACTTGATGTCGAGGAGCTTTTCCCTGACGGCGTAGACGACCGCCTCCATGCGGGAGTGCAGGTGGAGCTTCTCGAGGATGTTGCGGACGTGGTTCTTAACGGTGTTCTCGGAGATGTAGAGGTCGTCGCCTATGTCTTTGTTGTTGAGGCCCTTGGCGACAAGCTTGAGGACCTGGAGCTCCCGATCGGTCAGCCGAGGGCCGGGCATCTGGACCCGCTCGTCACGGCGCTTGACCATCGTGGCGAACTCATTGAGGAGCTTCGAGGCCATGGTGGGTGAGATCAGCGACTGTCCCTGATTGACCTGGCGAACGGCGTTGGCGACCTCGTCAATCGAGATCTCCTTCAGCAGGTAACCGGAGGCCCCCGCTTTAATCGCCTCGTACAAATCGGCCTCCTCGTCGGAGATCGTCAGCATGAGGATCTTGGTGGAGGGAAGGACGTCCTTGATCGACCGGGTCGCCTCGATACCCGAGCGCTTGGGCATTCGGACGTCCATCAGGACCACGTCGGGAGTCGTTTCCTCGGCCGTCTTCAGAGCCTCCGAGCCGTCACTGGCTTCCCCTACGACGTCGATGTCGGGCTCGTCCTCGAGCACCATCTGAAGCCCACGTCTGAAGAGGGCGTGGTCGTCCACGATCAGAACCCTTAC
>JALZEI010000068.1 GCA_030862115.1 Actinomycetota bacterium | reverse complement strand
GGATGACGGCTCGTCATCCGTCCACGACGTTTGCCGCGTGGGGTTGTCGGCCGTGGTTCCCGCCACGACCGATCCATCCTGCGCCACGACATCCCCGACCGCGTTGACCACCGCGAGAGCCGAGACGCTCACGTTTTTGTCGCGGGCGGTAAACGCGCCGAGGCCGCCGCGCGCGGCGTACTCGCGGCCCGCCCACTTCCCGACAGTGGCCCCCGCTCCGGCCCCCACGTGACCGACCTCGAAACGGTCGGCCGCGGTTTCGCATGCGGCCAGCCCCTCGGCGGGGCCGGGGCGGACGTCGGCCCGCTCCGTGCCGAGATCGAAGATGACGGCGGCGGGAACGATGGGGATCCGTGCCACGCCGGCCTGGTAGCCGACCCCCTTTTCCTCCAACCACTGCACGACTCCCTGCGCGGCGGCAAGGCCGAAGGCCGAGCCGCCGGTCAGAAGAAGGCCGTGGATCTCGGTGAGCTTGCGGTCGGGGTGCAGGAGCTCGAGCTCACGCGAGCTCGGGGAGGCACCGCGCACGTCGCACGAGGTCACGTTAGGTAGCGGCGGCAAAATCACCGTGCATCCGGTCCGCGCAGTCTCGTTCGTCCAGTGCCCGACTCGAAACCCGGGCGAAAGAGCTCCCTGTGCCATCCGCAAACCTTAGTGGGGTCTCGTCGAATGATCGGCTGGGGACGCACCCTCTCTCGCAGCCACGGTCGCAAGCGTGTACACCCTAGGGATGCAGACATCGGGACGATCCCTCTTGCGGCGGTCTGCCGGCGAAGGTGCGCTGGCCGCGGTTCTCTCGTTCCTGGGACTTCTCTGCGTCGGGGCCGTTCTCGTTGCGGCGGCGAGGCTGCAGGTCCCCGGTCTTGGGGCCGGGGCAACGTCGCTGGACGTGCTCGCTGCCGTCGTCGTCGCCGCGATGGGGACCCTGGGAGGGACGGTGCATCTCGGAAACATCGAGCTCGCGCTCGTGCCGATGGGAGCGCTGGGCCTAACGCTCATTCTCTTCACCCGCAACTTGCGAGGCGCCGTGGACCGGGCGAGGCCGGGATCGCCTCTCGAGCGTCGCGTGATGGTGGGAACGTTCGCGATCGGGTTCGGACTGCTGTGTGGGACATGCGCGGCGATCTTCGAGGTGGATTCGGGTGACGGTTTGTCTGCCGACCCGGCCCGGGCCGGCGTACTCGGAGTTGTCTGGGCACTCGGAGTTTCCCTTTATGTGCTCCGGCGTGACGACAGTGAGCGTCCCGAGCGTCGCCGTCTTCGCGATAGAGGACCGGCTGGGGCGGCGGTCTTTGTTATGGCGGCGGTCGTTGCCGGACTCAGCGCGGGGGGCGCACTTATGGTTGCCTTTACGCGCTTGGCGGGCTCCGCCGCGCGCATGGCGGGATCGCTTGTCCACTTCGTGGCGATCGCGCCGAACGCGGCCGTCGCCGTGGCGGCATTATCGGTCGGGTCCTCGGTCGAGGTGGGAGCCTCCTTCACCTCGGCGAAGGCTCACCTCGAGCGGACCTCGTCGTACTCGTTGCTGGACTGGGCGAGCGGACCAACACCGCCGCTGGCATGGGCGTTGATTCTTGTGCCGATAGCCGGGGGAGTGATCGCGGGGTGGGTTGCGGCGCGGCGACCCGGGTCGCTCGCTCGCGCGATCGGCTCGGTTGTTGTGGCCGCCTTCGGCTGTGGAGTCTTATTAGGAGCGCTGTGTTTGGCGGCGGCTGCGCGACTCGCCGCCGGCGCCCTTCCGCAAGAGGGTTTCGGAGCGATCGCGCCGGCCCCCCTTCCAACGGCGTTGCTGGCGGCCTTGTGGCTGGGGGTTTTCGGGACGATCGGCGTGGGGGCCGCGCACCTCTATTCTCGGCGGCGGAACTCTGAGGTCGCGTCGGAGCCATCGTCAAGGGGTTTGTCGTCATGAAGATGTTTATTCACCGCGAAGTCGGTCCTCTTGCCTGCAATTGCTACGTGGTCGGCGACGAGGCCAGCAAAGAGGCGATCGTTATCGATCCCGGCGGCGACGCGGAGGAACTGGCGGCGGAGCTGGCCGCCTTGGAGCTCAAGGTCACCGCCATAGTGGCCACGCACGCGCACTTCGATCACATAGTCGCGGCGGAGCACCTGCGACAACAAACCGGCGCGCCTTTTTTCCTGCATGCCGACGATCACGTGATCCTCGACTGGTTCGAAGAGTCGGGTCTGTTGTTTCTCGGAACGCGGCTGCCGCCACCTCCCGAGGTCGACACGTCTCCGGACGAGGGGGACGTCTTGCGCGCCGGCTCCCTGGAGCTCCAGGTCCTTCACACCCCCGGACATTCGCCGGGCTCCATCTCGCTCGTCGCTCCGGAGGTCGTGTTCGCCGGCGACACTCTGTTCAACGGTTCCGTGGGTCGGACCGATCTACCCGGAGGCGACTCCGACACGCTCGTACGAGTGATCAAGAACAAGCTGTTCCCACTCGGAGAGGACGTGACGGTGTATCCGGGGCACGGCCCCCCCAGCACGCTCGGCGAGGAGAAGAGGTTCAACCCCTTCGTAGGAGATGCGGGAGGCCTGTGGACTCCGGGCTAAACCCCGGCCACCCGTCCGCCGACTGGGTGATTGTGCAGGATAATCCCGCACGATTTACCACTCGGCGAAAAAGGTCAGTCGATGTAGGGGGCGACTCCGGGAAGCGGTACGCCGGGAAAGCGCTCGACCTCGCGTTCGTAGGTTATTCGCAGGCGATCCTCGCGGTTGGCCATCCGCCGATTGGTCTCGCGAAAGCCCAGCTTCTGCAGTCTCTTGACCTCGCCCGCGTAGGAACGGCGCGGCTTTCCGCCCGGTGACGTCAGATAGACGTCGAGCGTGACGCTCTGGATGACCTTCTTTTGCTTTCCCTCTGCCATGGTCTCAATTTAGCAGGCGCTCATCCGTCGCCGGCTACAACCAGTTCCGGCGCTTGAAGTACGTGTACAGCCCCGCCGTCGAAACCACGATCAGCGCCATCGCAAACCAGAAACCGAAAGAGGTCCCGTCTTCCGGATAGAGCCTGAAGTTCATCCCGTATATCCCGGCGATCACGGTTGCGGCTCCGAACATCGCGGCCCACGCGCTGAGCCTCCTGCTGTTCTCGTTCAAAGTCGCGGCCTGCTCCGCCCTCGTCAGGTCGATGACCGCCTGTGCGAGGTCGTCGATGTTTCGTATCTGATCGTTGATGCGCAACAGGTGATCGCGTATGTCGCGGAACAAGAGTGCGGTGTCCTTCGAGAACGGTTGATGCGGCGTTCCCGGGTCGAGAGCTCGTTCCAGTAGCCGGCTCCCGGGTCCCACGTAGCGGCGCAGGCGCGACAGCTGCTGTTTCATCCCGTAGAGCTGACGCGACACCTCGGCTTGCGGATCCTCGAGAACCAGCTCCTCGAGCGTCTCCATCCTGTCTTCGAGTCGGTCGGCGATCGCCTGGTAGTCGTCCACGATCACGTCGATCAGCGTGTGCAACAACCACGAGGGGCGCTCTTCGGTCTTGTCCAGCTCTTTCCATCTCGTCTTGGCCTCCTCCAGCGTTCGCTCGGCATTGTCGTGGAAGACCAGCACGAACTGGGGGCCGACGAAGCCCGAGATCTGAACCGCTTCGAGCTGGCCGCTGACCTCGTCGAGCTGATGCATCACCAAGAACAGCAGCTCGCCAAAGGGTTCCATTTTCGGGCGGGAGCGCGCTTCGACCGCATCCTCTACGGCGAGTCGAGGGAGTTCGAACTCCTCCGAGATGAGGGCGATGTCTTCGTCGGAAAGCGTCCCGACGTTCGTCTCGGCCCACAGGAGGTTTCCGCTCTCTTGTCGCAAGTCGGACAATTCGTCGAGGTTCTCGACCTTTGTCCACCCGGAGGACCGGTCATGGCAAGTGGCTAAGAGCATCGCCTGAGAATGTCACAACGAGCACTACCGGGGGACCGATGGTGCGGGATGGCGTGATGCCTCGGCGATGGTTGGCCATTGGGGAACATTGCCGATTGCCTGAGGTTGACTAGCCTGACGGGGAAATGCCCGTCTGAGACCGCCGCACCCCTGGAGGTCCACCTGTGTCGACCGAAATGCTGGACGCCCGTGCGAAAAAGCTGCTCGACGATGAGGTAGGTCGTTACGAGAGCCGCACGCCCAAGTCCAAGGAGCTCTACGACAGAGCGGAAACGGCGATGCCCTTCGGCGTGACGTCGTCCTTCCAGGCCGGCGATCCCTATCCGATCTATCTCGAGCGCGGGCGGGCGAGCCACGTGTGGGACATCGACGGAAACGAATACATCGACTACCACAACGGCTTCGGTTCCATGGCCGTCGGCCACGCCCATCCCAAGGTGCGTGAAGCCATTGAACGGGCCGCTGCAACCGGAACTCACTTCGCGACGACGACCGAGAACGGCGTGAAGCTCGCCGAGGAGATAAAGCGGCGCTTCGGTGTCGAGAAGGTGCGCTTTACCAACTCGGGAACCGAAGCAACGATGGACGCGGTTCGCCTGGCGCGGGCGGCCACGAACAAAGAGGTGTTGCTCAAGATCGAGGGCTCGTACCACGGCCACCACGACGCCGTCATGTACTCGGTTATCCCGACCATGGATTCAAGCGGACCCGAAGAGAGGCCGTGGACCGTTCCGTTCTCGCGCGGGATCCCCGCGGACACGGCCAACTCGACGATGATCGTTCCCTTTAACGACGCCGACGCGCTCGAAAGCGTGTTGTCCCAACACGGGGATCGCATAGGCGCCTTGATCATGGAGCCGGTGATGATGAACATCGGCATCGTTCTCCCGAAGCCCGGTTACCTAGAGAACGTTCGGGAGATCTGCGACAGGTATTCGGTGATCCTCATCTTCGACGAGGTGAAGTCGGGCGTGACGATCGCTCCGGGCGGAGCGACGGAATATTTCGGCGTCCAACCGGATCTCATCTGTCTGGCTAAGTCGATCGGTGGAGGGACGCCCATAGGGGCTTTTGCCGGCCGCGCCGACATCATGGACGAGATCAAGAACGGCGTGGCGGCTCTCGGCACCTTCAACGGCAACCCGCTTTCCATGGGGGCCTCGCTCGCGGCCTTGACCGAGGTGCTCACGGACGAGGCCTACGAGCACTTGCGCAAGCTCGGGACGAAGATGGCCGAGGGCTGTCAAAAGGTCCTCGACGAAGCCGGGATCTCGGCGGTGACCACCGACCTAGGCTGCAAGGGGTCGATCACGTTCCGCGACAAACCGCTCGAGCAGTATCGGGACTTCCAGGAGGTCGACGATTCGATCTTCGACGCCTACTGGTACTGGGTCGTGAACCGCGGCATCTACCAAACCCCCGGCAAAGAAGAGCAGTGGACGATATCGGTCCAGCACACCGACGAGGACATAGACAAGACGATCGCGATCCTCGCCGACTACTGCGCCGCAGTCACCTCTTAGTACCGGCGGCGCTCCGGGCCTTGGATGTTCTGAGGATGTTGGGAGCCCTGAGAGGGCTCCGTTCGCACAAAAATTAGGCCGCGTGCGTCATGTGGGGCGCCGGCAGGCCGGCGAGCGGGTTCTTTGGAGCCAGACATGCGCTCAGCGGTCCTTTGGCTCCAAAGAACCGCGGCGGGCGAGGTGGCTGAAGCGCAGCCTGGGTCAGGCCCGGGTTGGGAGCGGGATCTGGATGCGCTCCTTTTGGCGGAGCCGGATCAGGCTCACGGTTACGTAGACCACCCCGATCATGAAGATCACCGTTCCCATGACATTGACCTGGCCGGGCACTCCGAAGCGAGAGGCGCCGTAGATCCAGCGCGGCAGCGTCGTCACGTCTCCTGCCGTGAAAGTGGTCACGACGTAGTCGTCGATCGATAGCACGAAGGCCAGCAACGCGGCCGCGAGGATGCCCGGGA
Organism: Actinomycetota bacterium; assembly: GCA_030862115.1. GTDB lineage: Bacteria > Actinomycetota > CADDZG01 > CADDZG01 > WHSQ01 > JALZEK01. The sequence continues at coordinate 16,281 of JALZEI010000068.1, read as the reverse complement.
AGATCAACGGGAAGGTCACGGTCCAGAAGGTGGTCCAGGGGCTGGCGCCGAGATCCTGTGCGGCGTCCTCGAGGTGACGGTCCAGGTTTGACGTTCGAGCTTTGACCGTGACGATTACGTAAGAGATCTGGAACATCACGTGGGCTATGACGATCGTGACAAAGCCCCGCTCGAGTTGCATCGTGACGAACAGTGCGAGCAGTGAGACCCCGATCACAATCTCGGGCGTCGCCATCGGGAGAAAGATGAAAAGGTTCATGGCCGGCCGCGCTCGAAAGACGTAGCGGGTGAGCGCAAGGGCCACCAGCGTTCCGAGGGCCGTGGCGATCACCGTCGATGTCGCCGCGATGATCAACGAGTTCTTCAACGCGATCGTCAGCTCGGGAATATCGAGCAACTGCTCGTAGTGACGAAGCGTGAAGCCTTCCCACGCGAAGTTGAAGCGCCCCGTGTAGTCGTTGAAACCAAACAGGATCATGACCGCGATCGGTATGAAGAGATATGCAAGCACCAGATACGTGTAGAGCTTGAGGCCGGAACCGCGACCGGTCGCCCGAAGTCTGCGACGAGCCGAATCCTTCTGGGAGGGGGCGAGGCTCATCCGGTCAGGTCCTCGGTTCCCAAGGCGCGCACGTACAAGAACACGCCGAGCAAGATTCCGCCCATTAGGACGAACGACAGGGCAGCCCCCGACGGATAGTCGAAGTTCGTCAGGAACTCGCGGTAGATCACCTGTCCGATCACCGTTTGATTGACGCCGCCGAGCAGGTCCGCGTCGATGAAGTCGCCGACCGCGGGGATGAAGGTGAGGAGAGACCCTGCCAGGACGCCGGGAAGTGAATGGGGGAGGGTGACCCTCAAAAAAGCCTGTCGTTTGTTCGAGTAGAGGTCGTAGGCGGCGTCAAGGAGGCTCGGGTCCAGCCTTTCGAGGGCGAGGTACAGCGGAAGAGCCATGAAGGGCAAGAAGTTGTACGTCATGCCCGCCACCACCGACGTCGAAGTCGCCAGTAGCCTGAAGCCCTCGCCGACGACACCCCAATCCTTGAGCGTTCCCAAAAAGATCCCTTCATCGGCGAGGATGAACCGCCACGACAGGGTCCGAATAAGAAACGGAGTGAAGAAAGGCAAGAGCATGAGCAACAGGAAGAGATTCTTGGCCCGGCCCGCCTTCTGGGCGATCCAGTAAGCCATCGGGTAGCTGATGACCAGCGTGAGGATCGTGACTATCAACCCGTAGCCGATTGAGCGCATCATCTGCGAGTCGTACAGCGCGATGCTATCGGTGTAGGTCCGCCAGTTGCCGGTGAACTCAAAGCCCCGTTCGAGGGACCCCTCCTGCAGCGACGTCGACGCCATCGTCACCATCGGTATGGCGAAGAAAACAGCCAGCCACAAAAAGCCCGGAAAGCTCAGAAGATATGGGGCGAGGCCGCGGCCGTGGCGCCTTGTTACAGGACCACCTCGTTGAAGAGATCGTTCCACTGCGTCTCTTCGTCTTCGGTGAGATCCTTGTAGCGGTGGAGCTGGGACTCCATGGCTTCGTCGGGGAACGACAGAGGGCTCGTGGCGATGGCCTGAGAGAAGTTGTCCTTGTACTCCGACAGGATCGACTGGACCTCGGGGACCGGCGTGATGTAACCCACCCATGCGGTGATGTCGGCCTGGACCTGAGGATCGTAGACGTAGTTCATCATCTCGTGAGCGTCGATCGGGTGAGCCGCGTCCTGCGGGATAGCCATGTTGTCGACCCATCTCAGGCCCCCTTCGTCCGGGACGACGAACTTGAGATTGGGCTTGTTGGCGGACCTTCCGACAACGTCTCCGGACCACGCCATCGTCACGGCCAGATCGCCGCGCGCGAAAGCGTCGATGTACTCGTTTCCGTAGTACTTCCGGACGATGTTGGCATCCTTTTGTTCCAGCAGCTTCTGCTGGGCTTGCTCGACGTCCTCAATGGTTGCGTTGACTGGTTCGATCCCCAGACCCAACAGCGTCAGGCACATGGTGTCGCGCATCTCGCTGAACATGCCCACGCGTCCCTCGAACTCGGGATCGAAGAGGTCCTCGACGCTGGTGATTTCCCGGCCGGTGAGATCTTCGTTGTAGCCGATCCCCGTGATACCGCCCTGCCACGGAATGCTGTGCATGTTGTCGGGGTCGTATTCCGGGTCCTTGTAGACCTCGCCGGCGTGAGCCTCGAAATTTGGAAGCAGCGAGTGGTCGAGCTTTTCGAGGTAACCGAGGCGCGCCATCTTCGTGATCAGCCAGTCGGTGACCACGATGATGTCCCACCCGGTCGGCTGACCGCTTGCAAGTGGCTCCCGAATGGTGGCGAAGAACGCGGCGTTGTCGTCGATGACGTCTTTGTAGCTGACGTCGATGCCGGTCTTCTTCTCGAAGTCCGCGACGGTCCCGTTCTTGCCGGGGTCGATGTAAAAGGGCCAGTTGGCGAAATCGAGCTCACCTTGCTGCTCGGTCGTGGTGAGGGTGTCCTTCTGACCCTCGTTCTCCTCCTCCTCGCCGCCGATCCCGCAGGCGGCCAACAGAGCCGATGCGGAGACCGCCCCGGCCCCAATACCTGCTCGCCTTAGAAGTTCTCGTCGACTGATCGATTGCGTCGCGCGGGGGCTGTTGCGTAGCAACCGTTGCAACTCCAACCTCTTGTCGTCCGAGTTCATCTACGACTCCTCCCGTTGTTCGGACCCGTCGCCGCGCCGTAATACCGCGAACGTGTGCTCGGGCTCCCATGCCAACCTGACTGTTGCCCCGGCTCCGATCCCTTCGATGTCGGTCCCGAGATTCTGCACGTACACCACTACTTTCGATCCGTCTGCAGTACTGCATTCGTACGACGTACTTACTCCCGTGTATGTGGAGATCGACACGGTCGCGTCGATGGAGTTGCTCGCGGTTCCGGGAGCTCCGCCTGCGGGGCGGATCTCGATCTTCTCGGGTCGGACCCCGACGGCCACCACACCTCTGTCGGCCGGAAGTCTGCCGGCGGGCAGGGCAACGGTGCCCCCGGCGGCAAGTCGCACCTTGGCGACGTCTCCGTCGACGGATTCGATCTCGCCGTCGAGCAAGTTAGAGGCACCGAGAAAAGAGGCGACGAACTCGGTGGCCGGCAACTCGTAGACGTCCTGAGGCGGTCCGACTTGCTCGAAATGGCCGCCGTTCATGACCGCGATCCGGTTGGACATCGTCATGGCTTCTTCCTGATCGTGTGTGACGTAGACGAACGTGATCCCCACCTCGCTCTGGATCCGCTTCAGCTCGAGCTGCATCTGCTTGCGAAGCTTGAGGTCAAGTGCACCGAGCGGTTCGTCGAGCAAGAGGACTGCCGGCCGATTGACGAGTGCGCGAGCGAGGGCGACACGCTGCTGTTGACCACCGGACAATTGCGTAGTCCTCCTGTCGCCGAAGCCCTCGAGATCGACGAGCGTCAACATCTCTTCGACGCGTGGCCGGATGTCGGCCTTGTCGATTCCTTTACGCTTTAACCCATAAGCGATGTTCTCGAAGACCGTCAGGTGCGGGAACAACGCATACGACTGGAAGACGGTGTTGACATTGCGTTTGTAGGGGGGGAGGTCGGTGACGTCGCCCCCCGCCAGATAAACCTGGCCCCCGCTGGGGTCTTCGAACCCGCCGATCATCCGTAGCGTCGTGGTCTTCCCGCATCCCGAGGGGCCCAGAAGAGAGAAGAACTCACCCTCGGCGATGTCGAGCGAGACGTTGTCCACGGCAACGGTCTCCTTGAAGGCTTTGGTGAGGTTCTCGAGGCGTACCTGGGACATCCCTATATCTTCCTACCCGGGGGCCGTTCCGTGCTCGGCCTGATATGCCACGTAATCCGAGTACGGATACCACCACGACTTCGCGTCCACCTTCGTGTCGATGTGAACGTGCTTCGTTTGGCGGAAGTCGTCGATTCCCTCGGTTCCTAACTCGCGGCCGCTGCCCGACGACTTCATGCCGCCGAAAGGCGCGGCGTCGTTGTCGGTTAGGGGATCGTTGAACCAGACCGTGCCCGCCTCGAGCTCCTCCATCGCCTTCAACATGTAATCGAGACGTTGTGTGTACACGTTCGCTCCCAACCCGTACTCGGTGGCGTTGGCGCGCTCGATGGCCTCGTCCAGCGACGACACTCGAGCGATGGGGGCGACCGGCCCGAACGTCTCGGTGGTCATCAAGTCCATGTTGTCGTCGACGTCTACCACCACGGCGGGATTGAGGAAGTAGCCGCGCTCGAACCCCGAGCGATCTCCACCTGCCAGGATGCGCGCACCCGCGGAACGCGCGGCCGCGAGCTGCGCTTCGACTCGGTCGCGTTGCACGCCCCGAACCATGGGCCCGATGTCGGTTGCGTCCTGCATGGGGTCGCCGACGACGAGCTTTTTCGTTTCGTTTACGAAGGCGTCGACGAACTCGTCGAAGACCTGGGGGACGACGTAGAAGCGCTCGGCGGAGGTGCAGACCTGGCCTGTATTCAGATAGGCGGCCCATACGGCCCCGCGGGCGGCTACATCGAGGTCGACGTCCTCGCAGACGATGAATGCGTCTTTCCCGCCGAGCTCGAGGTGGACCTTCTTCACGCCGTCGGCTGCCGCTCTCATCACGTTCTTTCCCGTCTCGACCGAGCCCGTGAACGCGATCAACGCGATTTCTGGATGAGTTGTTAAAAGCTTGCCCGTTTCCGCTTCGCCGGTCACCACGTTGACCACACCCGGGGGGAATACCTCGGCGAGGCCGTGAGCGAGAGCGAGAGTCGAGAGCGGCGTATAGGGCGAGGGCTTGACCACCGCGGTGTTACCGGCGGCAAGTGCCGGAGCGAGCTTCCACATCAGCAGCAGGACCGGGTAGTTCCAGGGCACGATGGCGGTTACGACGCCGAACGGCTCCTTTAAAACGAGATTGAGCTGTCCCTCCTCGCCCGATGGAACTACGCGCCCGCGCTCGGTCCGGCCCAGCTCGGCGTAGAAGTCGCAGCAGGCCGCGCTCCATCCCATCTCGTCGCGGTTCTCGACTAGCGGCTTTCCTCCCTCGCGCGTGAGAGTGACCGCCAGATCGTCCGTGTGAGCCGTGATCCAGTCCGATAGGGCGTGTAGCAACTCACCTTTTTCTGCTGCGGGAATCCTCTTCCATGACTTGAAGGCGCGCCGTGCGGCGGACACCGCGTTGTCGGTCTGCTCGGCTGAGGCGGAGTCCACCTCAGCAAAAGTCTCTTCGGTCGCGGGGTTGATGACCGCGACCGGTCGTCCTTTGCCCTCCGTCATCTCGCCGTCGATCAGCATCGGCAGTCACCCCTCGTCGTCGTGAGTTCTATTGGTCTCGGCCCCCGGCGTCGGCCCATTCGAGGGACTCGACGACGACGTCGAGTCCGGCGTGAAGATCGTCTTCGGAGATGACGAGCGGAGCCAGCAAACGGACGACGTTGTCGTACGTCCCCGCCTTGAGGACGAGCACGCCCCGCTCGTGACAGCGTTTTACCATCGCCGCGGTTTCGAGCTTCGCCGGCTCCTTGGAGTCGGGGTCGGTTACGAGTTCGAGTCCGACCATGGGTCCGAGCCCGCGCACGTCACCGACGATCCGGAGTTGGTCTTCGAGCGGGTCCAATCGTTCTCTGATGATCCGGCCCTGCTTTTCCGCTTGTTCCAAAAGATCGGTTTCCGTCAGCTCTTCGATCACGGCCAGCGACGCGGCGCAGGCAACCGGGTTCCCGCCGTACGTTCCACCCAGTCCTCCGACGTGCGGGGCCTCCATCACATCCGCCGGTCCGGTAACCCCCGACAGTGGAAGACCGGCGGCAAGCGATTTGGCCGTCGTCACGATGTCGGGCACGACGTCGTAATGCTCGACGGCGAATAACTTGCCGGTGCGACCCATCCCGCTTTGGATCTCATCGTCCACGAACAAGATGTTGCGCTCGCTGCATACGGCACGTAGCTCGGGCAGATAGTTGTGCGGCGCGACCGTGAACCCGCCTTCGCCCTGAACGGGCTCGATCACGACGCAGGCCACGTTCTCGAAGCCGACCTCTGAGTCAATGATGTCGACGGTCTGCTGCAAGCAGGAGAGGTCGCAGCATTCCCGTTTGCGTTTTCCGGCCGGACATCTGTAGGGATAGGGGAACGGCGCGCGGTAGATCTCGGGAGCGAACGGTCCGAAGCCGCGCTTGTATGGCATTTCCTTTGCCGTCAGCGTCATTCCCATCAGCGTGCGGCCGTGAAAGGCATTGGAGAAGGTGATGACCGCGTCGCGTCCCGTTGCATAGCGAGCGATCTTGACCGCGTTTTCGACGGCCTCCGCCCCCGAGTTGGCGAGCATCGTTTTCTTCGGGTGATCACCGGGCGTTATCTCGTTCAGCCGCTCGGCGAGCTCGACGTAGGCCGAGTACATGGACACGTGCCAGCACTCGTGCAGGAATTTGTCGACCTGGTTGTGCACCGCGTCGAGAACTCGGTCGTTGCCGCGGCCCACGTTCAGCACACCCAGACCTCCGGCGAAGTCGATGAAGCGGTTGCCGTCCACGTCTTCGAGTTCCGCGCCCTCGCCGCCGGCGACGAAAATCGGCGTGGTGTTGAACACGGCCCGGGGCACCGCCTCCTCGCGCCGCTTGAGCCATTCCCTGGAGTTGGGGCCCGGAAGACTCTCGGGGGTACGGGCCATGGTGCTCCTTGCTCTTCGTCCGCCGCCGGCGGCTCGGACGCTAGCACCGGCTCCGGCGCCCCCCTTAGGTGCTACCCGGCAAATTCCGGCCTCCGCGTTTGTACAATCTGGCGGAGATGCCGGTAAAGGTTCGCGATCTATTGGAGATGTCCAGCCTCGGGCTCCGCCTGGCGGCGGGCCGCGCCGGCACCGCGCGGGCCATTCGCTGGGTCCACACCTCCGAGCTCGCCGATCCCACGGAGTGGCTGTCCGGAGGCGAGCTCTTGTTGACCACGGGAATGGGCCTCCGCGGGTCCCCGGACCTTCAGCGCGCCTACGTCGAGCGGCTGGTCGAGGCCGACCTGGCGGGGCTGGGCCTCGGCCTCGGCTTCGAGTTCGAGGCGGTGCCCGAACCGGTGCGGGAGGTGGGGGAGCAAACGGGCTTCCCGATCGTCGAGGTGCCCTACCCGGTCCCCTTTATTGCGATCAGCGAGGCCGTTCTGCAGAGATTCACCGAGGAGCGCTTGCGGGACGCCGAGATGTCCGTCGAGATCCACGAGCGACTAACGAAGATGGTCACCGAGGGGGCGGGCCCCGAGAGGGTTCTGACCGAGGTGGTGAAGCTGGCGTCGGGGTGGGCGGCGCTCTTCGACCTTCGCGGAGAGGTTGTGGCCGCGGCGGCGACCCCGGGGGTGGCAGTTCCCAACCCGGACAAGGTGTGGGCCGACCTGCCCGCGGGTCTGACCACCAGGCGGGGTCCGGCCACTGCAGGCCTGACGAGCCCGGAGGGCACCCGGGTCGCCCTTGCGGTGACGACCGGGCCCGAGGGACGACCCGAGGCCGCCCTCGTTTTCGGCAGGACGGGACGTCTCGAGCAGAGGGACCGCATCGTGGTTCACCATGCCGTGAGCGTCCTCGGTCTCCTTCTCGCCTCGCGGCGCGCGATCGCGGAGGCGGAGCGCCGCTTGGCGGGCGACGTCTTGAGTGAGGCGTTCTCCGGCGCCAGCACGGGGGCCGAGTTGGAGCGCCGACTCGACCTGGCGGGCTTCGGTCCGGCCGATCGGCTAACGGTTCTCGTCGTGGAAGGGTCCGGCGAGGCCATGGATCTCGACAAGCTCGCCTGGGCGGTCGACGCCTCGACGGGGGCGCGGACTCGCCCCGCCCGCGTCGGCATCGTGGGGCAAAAGGTCGCCGCGCTCGTCGCGCACGAGGACCCCGCCGGCCTCGCCGCGACCGTGCTCGAGGAGATTAAGGAGATGGTCGCGAGTCCTAACAAACCCTCTTTAAGGATCGGGGTAGGTCAAACGGTGACCTCCGCGGAGGTCCGCTCGTCGTATCTGACCGCGGTGTTCGCCTTGCGCAGCGCCCCGGCGGAGAAGGCCGTGGCGCTCCAACGCGATCTCGGTTCCTATGCCTTTCTCCTGGGGGCGCAGCGTGGCGGCGAGCTCGAGCCGTTCGTCCGCTCGGTCCTCGGTCCGCTCATCGATCGTGACCATCTGCGTTCCTCACATCTCGTGGACTCAGTGCGGGCCTATATAGAGGCCGGCGGCCGGTGGGAGCAGGGGGCTGAGGACCTGGGGATCCACCGCCACACGCTGAGGTACCGCGTCCGCCAGGCCGAGGACCTCCTCGCGAGGGATCTGGCCGATCCGGAGGACCGCCTCGAGGTCTGGCTTGCGTTAAAGGCGGCGGAGGTCCTCAGGGAGTAACGGCCCTCCTCTTTGTTTCCGCCAGGACTTCGTCCTGGCGAGCCCTCGCCGAGTGGCCACGGGGGCCCCTCGTCGAGTGCGTGGGGGTCGCTCGCAAGCTTCGCTATCCCCCACACCCCCGGAGGTTGCCACTTCGTACAACGAGTCGGAGGGCTTTCGGCGAACGGGCCCACGGACCCCTCTTGTTTCCGCCAGGACTTCGTCCCGGCGAGCGCTCTCCGAGTGGCCACAAGGGCCCCTCGTCGAGTGCGTGGGGGTTCGCTCGCAAGCTTCGCTACCCCCCACACCCCCACTACGATTGGGCGAAGCCGACGACGTCGCCATCACCGATGGAGGGAACCAATGGCCGAAACAAAGAGCTTCCTAGTTGCGGGTGAATGGAGAGGTTCCGAGGACACCCTTGATGTGGCGAGTCCATACGACGACTCCGTCGTGGCGACCATCGCCCGCCCCTCACCGACCGACGTCGAGGACGCGATCGCGGCCGCGCACGACACGTTCGAGGAATCGCGCAAGCTTCCCGTTCACGTGCGCGCCGAGGCGCTGGCTCACATCTCCAAGAGACTTGAGGACAGAGTCGATGAGGTATCCGAGGTAATCGCGCGCGAGGGGGGCAAGCCGATCAAATGGGCAAAGGTCGAAGCAGCCCGCGCGGTGTCGACGTTCAGATGGGCCGCCGAGGAGACGCGGCGCGAGGGCGGCGAGATCATGCGGCTCGACACCGAACCCGCACTCGGCTCCCGTCTCGGGCTGGTGCGTCTTTTTCCTCTCGGCCCCGTTCTGGCTATCGCCCCCTTCAACTTCCCGGTGAACCTCGTTGCCCACAAGATGGCGCCGGCCCTCGCGGTCGGCGCTCCGATCGTTATCAAGCCGGCGACCAAGACTCCGCTCGGCGCGCTGCTACTCGGCGAGCTCTTCCTCGAGACCGATCTTCCGGAGGGGATGTGCAGCGTCCTGCCGGTGGGGGGCAGCGACGCGGGGAAGATGGCGGCCGACGATCGATTCGCAAAGATCTCTTTCACCGGGTCGACCGAGGTGGGCTGGGAGCTGCGGGAGGCCGCTCCCAAGAAAGCCGTCACTCTCGAGCTCGGCGGAAACGCCGGCCTGATCGTGCACTCCGATGCCGATCTTGATACCGCCTCCGAGCGCATCGCGTTCGGCGGTTTCTACCAGGCGGGACAGTCCTGTATCTCGGTACAGCGCGTGCTCGTCCACGAAGACGTCGCAGACGACTTCAACTCGAAGCTCGTGACCGAGGTGGAGAAACTAAAGACCGGCGATCCGATGGATCCCGAGACCGACGTGGGCCCCCTGATCGACCACGACGCTCTCGAGCGAGTGTCGGCGTGGGTGGACGAAGCCGTGCAGGCGGGGGCCGAAGTAATCACCGGGGGCAAAAGAGAGGATCCCTTTTACCGGCCTACGGTCCTGGCGCGCACGAAGGCGGACATGAAGGTCAGATGTCAGGAGATCTTCGGCCCCGTAATAACCGTGAGCACATATGCCGACTTCGACGCCGCCCTCGACGAGGTGAACAACTCGAACTACGGATTGCAGGCCGGAGTGTTCACGAAGGATGTCGACCGTCTTTTCAAGGCATGGCGCGACATCGAGGTCGGGGGGCTCATCGCCAACGACGTCTCCGCCTTCCGTGCCGACCAGATGCCGTACGGAGGAACGAAGGATTCCGGAGCCGGTCGGGAGGGCCTCCGCTATGCGATGGCCGAGATGAGCGAGACCAAGATCCTGGTCCTCTCGAGCATCCCTCTCTAGAGACTCGCCTGATGCGGCGCGCGCTCGTGCGGGTTTGGGCCGCGCCGTGGTCGCTGGTCGGCCTCGTGCTGGGGGCCGGGTTCAGCTATCGGCGTCGCACCCGGGGAATCCTCTTGTGCTGGGGCGCGGGCTGGCCGGCCAAGCTCGGATGGGGCTACCGGGCGATAACTCTCGGTCACGTCGTGCTCGCCGTCGACGAGCCCGACGACAGACTTCTTCGTCACGAGCTCGTCCACGTGGCTCAGTTCGAGAGATGGGGGCCGCTCATGGGACCCGCCTATCTGGTCGCGGCGCTCCGGGCGCGCGCGAAAGGGGGTCATCCGTACCGGGACAATCGTTTCGAGGTGGCCGCGAGGGCCGGAGAGGGTATCTAGCGGGTCCGGCTGCCGTAGTGGCGGCGAAGCTTCAGGTTGACCGCCGTGGGGACCGGCAGGTCGCTCAGGCAGTCGGCGCACCATTCGGAGCGCTCGTCGTTCGTGTGACCGCAGGAGACACAGGCCACCGTCGTCTGGGTGAATTGCTCTCTTACCAACATGTCCTATCCATCGGCCGTTCGGGCGAGTCCTGTAGCGACTTTTCCAGTTTCTGTGCGATTGGGCCCGTTTGACCGGTGGTCAGTTTTGGTCGATAATGACCTCTGGTCACCGAACGCGGAGGAGCGACATCATGCGGGAGGACTGCAGGACCAGCAAGCTCGCCGGCAGGCTGCGCGGGCGCGCGGGCCGAACGGGGCGAACGGGGAACCTCACCGTGATGTTTGCCGACGTCTCGGGGTTCACGGCTCTCGCCGAGGTGCACGGCGATGAGCTCGCCAACGACATCCTCGACCGCTTCGTCGTGCAGGTGGCGCGGACCGCGGTCCACACCGGGGTGGACGTGGTCAAGTCGATAGGAGACGGTTTCTTGATTACGTCGGAGTCCAGCGAGCGAGCCATTGCAGCCGCGCTCGAGCTCATCGAGAGAACCAACGAGCTCCACAACTACCCGGCCCTACACATCGGTCTCCACACCGGCGAGGTCATCATGCGGGGCAAAGACGTGTTCGGACGGACCGTGAACCTCGCCTCGCGCGTCGCCTGCGAGGCGGCGCCGGATCAAATATTGACAACAGCCGAGGTGGTCGACTCCGGTCTTCCGGACGGAGCGAGCGCAGAGAGCGTGGGGTTGCGGACGCTTCGACATGTTCCGGTGCCGGTCGAGCTGTTCGCGCTAAAGGGACACGCGGTCTGCGAGAAAGTCATCGATCCCGTTTGCCACATGAAGGTGGCCCCTTACGAGGCAACCGGCACGCGCACGCTGGCCGGAACGACCTACTACTTCTGTTCACCTGGCTGCGAGAGAAGTTTTGCTCGCTCGCCGCGCTTGTACGTGAGCAGAGGCTTCTCGGCCGCGTCCACCGGCGCGTAACCTCTCGCCGGCTAGACCGCCGGCAGTACGGGAGCGAGGGGGCCGGGTGGAGTGTGCAGGAACAGAAAGGGCCCTCCCGCGCCGCTGCGCGCCAGCTCGATGAGAGCCGCGAAGGCTTTTGCCGAGTACGTGGGCTCGAGTTCGAGATCGTCCGCGCGGGCGAGTTCCATCGCGCGGGCACCCGCCGCGGTGGGCCGACCGTAGCCCGCGCCGAGGAATCGGTCTTCGACGATGATCGGAGGTAGTGCCACTTCCGCGTCGAGCAGAGACAACACGTTGCGCGCGCGTCGCAGCACGAGTTTTCTCGTTCCCAGCGGTTTCGGCGTTACCCGGACGGCAACGACCGGCACGCGGAGACCGCCCAACGCGAGGCCGGCGGCAATTCCTCCCGCGGTCCCCGACGTCCCCGCCGGGACGACCACTCGCGCGGGCTCGGGGATATGACCCAGGCGGACGGCCTCGGCGATCTCGCGGCCAGCCCCACTCGAACCGACGTCACCCACGCCGCCGCTTCCACCGATCGGGAGCACGGCCGTGTTGCGATCCGCCGCCACGCGTGAGCGCGCCGCCGCGAGGGGGAAGCCCGCGGTCCCGCGCGCGGTGTGAACGGTGACGTCCAGGTGATCGTAAAGACGAAGATGATCGTCCGGGATGGGTTCGGTCAGCACCAGCCGGACATCGAACCCCGCGCGGCGCGCGTGCAGAGCGGTGGCCGCGACCCACGTCGATCCCTCGAAGCCGTACGTGAGCACCCCGGAACGGCCCTCGGCTCGAGCGCGCCCCAAGACGTACTCGAGCTTGCGGACCTTGTTGCCTCCCCAGGCGCTGCAGGCGTCTTCGATCTTTGCGTACACGTCCGCGCCCAGGACGGCTGAGGTCTGGGGAAGGAACCTCACCGGAGTGGGCCAGCGCCCCAAGGACAAGCGCGGAAACCTATCGACCGAGGCCATGCGCAGATTCTCCCCGAGCCGCCTCGCTATCCTGTACGTCGATTGCTGAAAATTGCTGCGCATATCGCAGAGATTTCAGCATTCGACGATGTGGAGAGGAGGAGTCGGTGGCGATCGCGGAGGATACTCAGGATCTCAAGCAGCTCGCCGATCTCGATCCCGATTCGATCCTCGACCGGCTCAACGAGAACATCGCCCGGAAGATGCCGTCGTACCGCGATCTCTACCGGAGGTGGGAGAGGCTTAACTGGCGGGTCTCCGATCTCGACTTCTCTCAGGACCGTCTCGACTGGCAGGCCCTCAACGACTACTACCGCGAGCGTCTGCTCTGGACGCTCGCCTCCTTTTACGTGGCGGAACAACGCGTGGCGGCAACTCTCACCCCTTACGTGACGGCGGCCCCCACGCTCGAGCAAAAGGTGTTTCTCTCGACGCAGTGTGTCGACGAGGCGCGCCACACGGTCTTCTTCGATAGGTGGTTCCAGGAGGTCGTGGCGGCGGGCGACGGCGACCTGGCCCGGCGGCTTCGATCCTCCCGTCAGTGGGTCGGCCCGGGCTTTGCGCCGCTCTTCGACGTCTACCTCGAAGACGTCACTTCGGAGCTCCGGCAGAATCCTCGCGACATCAGATTGTTTGCAAAGGCGATGGCCGTCTATCACCTCGTCATCGAAGGTGTGCTCGCCCTTACCGGCCAGAAGTTCATTCTGGCGTGGGCGCGCAACAACGACATACTCCCCGGGTTTCGGGCGGGGTTCACCGCGGTGGCTCGCGACGAGTCCCGCCACGTAGCATTTGGCGCGCGCGTCATCCGGGATCTCCTCATCGAGGATCCGACTTTGATCGAGCCGGTACACGAGGGCATCAAAGAGACGCTCAAATTAGGTACCTCGCTGTATCAACCGCCGAACGGAGACGTCACATACACGAGTGTTTTCGGCTACTCCCTCGGCGATCTCTTCAACTACGGCGGTCTGCAACTCGAGAAGAAGATGCGCGCGATCGGCATGCCGATTCCCTCGGTGGACGTCTCGGTGCCTCCGATTGACGCGGAGTGGCCGCCGCCCGGAGGTGGGTTGATTCCGCAAGACCTACGTCAGCGCACGACGACGAGGATCATCAGGACGATCGGCCGCTTTGCTCCGAACTTCGCTCCAGGGTTGTCGATGATGTTGCTGTACCTGGCTTTTCTGCCGGACGAGGCCGAGGGTGTCGACGCGGTTTACGAATTCGACCTAGCCGGTCAGGGCGGAGGCATCTACACGGTGCGGGTCCTCGACGGAGAATGCAGGATCTCCGTGGGCCGAACCGACGAACGGCCGAACGTTCGCTACGAGATGGATGCGACGACGTGGCTGGCGATGACGGAGGGCCGGGTTACCGGCGACGAGGCCGTGTTGCTCGGCCGGCTTCGCATTACCGGAGACGTCGTGCTGGGGCGGAGGTTCAATGATCTCTTCGCGCCGGTCGGCGAAGCTGCCGTCAGCCTGGCGGCCGAGGCCCAGGGCAAATCTTTAAACCTGAGCGAGTCGAGCCGCGTGGGCGTGCTCGATCGGGTTCTCCGGCGGAAGAGCGCGGCGTAACCGAGTTTGCCGCCGCGCCTTTGGGGGGCCGGACGCGAGGAAGCGGCCCCGGAGGGCCGCTTCCTGGGAGCCCGGCTGGTGGCGGAACAGCCGGGGGTTGATTAGCTAGCGAGCTACGTGGGAGGTGTCGTGACGTCCGTAGGTCACCTTGCGGTAGATGAACAGCAGGATCATTGCCGTAACGATTCCGGCAAAGACGGCGACGCCCTCGTTGTCGTTGCTGGGCCTGACGGTGTCCCACAACCAGCCGCCGAGTACGGCGCCGACTATTCCCAACAGAATGGTGCCGACGAAACCGATCGGATCGCGCCCGGGCATGAGAAATCTCGCCACGATTCCGATTACCGCCCCCACCGCGATGAGCCACAAGATGTTCATGCCTCTCCTCTCGTTCACCCCGCCTTCGCCTGTGTCGCTTTGAGCTATACCCTCTGCTTTCGGGCCTGAAACAAATTGTAGGCGATTAAATGCAGAGAGTTACCAAACCCTGGGGGCGCCGGTGGAGCTGAGAGGCAAGGTCTGCGTCGTTACCGGCGCCTCGAGCGGGATCGGTCGCCGAACGGCCCTCGATCTGGCCGAGCTCGGCGCCCGCGTGTGCGTCACCGCCCGCCGCCGGGAGCTCCTGGAGACCCTTCTCGACGTCATGGGCGGAGGCGACGCCGGTCACTCGCTGGTGGTCACCGACGTCTCGATTCGCAAGGACGTCCGGGCCCTCGCCGCCGAGGTGTCCGAGCGCTACGGGCGCCTCGACGTGTTGGTGAACAACGCAGGCTTTTCGAAGGAACGGCCTCTGTACGAAAAGGGCGCGGTCGGCGACCTGGAAAAGGTGATGAAGACGAACTTCAACGGCGCCGTCTACTGCACGGCCGAGTTGCTGCCGTTGCTGTTGGCCTCGGCCCCCTCCCACGTCGTCAACGTTGCCTCAATGGCAGGCAGGCTTGCGATGGGGGGCTCGCCGGCGTACTGCGCGTCGAAGTTCGCTCTCGTGGGATGGTCCGAGGCACTTCACTTCCAACTCGAGTCTCGGGGCGTCCGCGTCTCTGTTGTCGAACCGGGTCTCATCCCCACGGAGGGCTTTCCACAGGAGCCTTTCAAGAAGGACCCTCTTCTCAAGTACGCCCTCGGATCGACCAAAGACGTCTCCGACGCGATCGTCCACGCGATTCGCAAGAGCAAGATGGAGCGGGTCGTTCCCCGCTGGTACTACCTGCTACAGATCCCTCGTCTTCTGGCCCCACCTCTTTATCGCGTCGCACAACGACGTCTGGTCATGCCCAAACAAAAGAAGCTCGCCGAGGAGGCGGACGCGACCTAGCGCGTCCAGACGAAACCGAGAGCCTCGCCCGACCCGCGCGCGTAACGCCGATGGATGGCGCTGGCGCTCGGATAGAGGTCGCGGAGCAACTCCTCGTCCGAGATCTGGTGAAACGTGTACCGGTAACCCGACTGCGTGACATCGACCAGCGCGTAGCCGAAGGGAAAGTCGCGCGGGATGGCGACCTCATGCGCGGGGACCGGTCCATACGTCCTCGTACGGGCGTTGCGGTGAGTGTGGCCAGCAAAGACGCCCCAAACGTTTCCGGAGTCGACCGTCGCGTGAAGTCGCCCGGAGTCCTCGTCGCGCAGGCCGAAGAGGACCGGTGGGAAACCGGTGAAGGGTTGGGGCGGATGGTGGAGGAAGACGAAGGCGGGAGGGGAGTCGGGCTCGGCCACTCGGGCCAGGATGTCGTGCTGCGGGGGAGTTAACGCTCCGCGGACGACGGCGCCCCCCGGCCCCTCCACGAATGCGCCGGTCACCATGTTGAACGGAGAGAACGGCGAGGCGCCGTGTTCGACCGAGTCCAAAACCGCGAATCGGAACCCTTTGTGTTCGAGGATCACTCCGTCCGGCTCCCGGCCGAAACTCGGCGAGTAGTACTCGCGGCCGGCAAGGCGTTGTTCCTCGCGCGAGAACACGTCGTGGTTCCCAAGCATCGTGACCAGAGGCATATCGACCTTTTTCAACAGCTCGGATGCCTCCTCGAACTGATCTCGGTTTCCCTGATCGGTGATGTCGCCGAGCTGCACGACGAGCTCGGCCCCCGAAAGGTTGATGTCGGCGATAGCGGTCGATACGGTCTCCGCGGCCTTATCCGACCCGATATGCATGTCGCCGAGGATGGCAAAGCGGAACAAAACATCTCCCGGTGTCTCGAGCTCGGGAGCCACGACGGG
>JALZEI010000052.1 GCA_030862115.1 Actinomycetota bacterium | reverse complement strand
TTCTCAAACCGATCAAGCTGTACTCCGACGTCGTGTCGGCTGTGCTCACGCATCACGAGAACTTCGACGGATCGGGTTACCCCTACGGAGTGGGTGGTCAGGACATTCCCGCTATCTCCCGAATCCTCAGAGTGGCCGATAGCTTCGACGCGATCACGACCACGCGCGCACACCGCCCGAGTCGAAGCGCCGACGATGCGGTCATCGATATCACCGACGGCAAGGGAACGCTCTACGATCCCGAGACCGTCGACGCCTTTGTGCACATCATCGAAAAGCCGGGCATAACGAGCGAGCTCAGCCTCGCCACCCTGCAGATCGATCTGGGGGAGTTCGTCCTTTGATTGTTTGCGCAAGGACGGAGTCCTTGCGAGCGCTCTCCGAACGGCCCTGAAGGGCCCTTCGTCGAGCGCGTAGGGGGCCGCTCGCAAGCTCGCTATCCCCACACCCCCCTTTGTTTGCGTCAGAACTTCGTCCTGGCAAGCGCTGTCTCTAGACTGGTGGGGTGAGATTCGGCCTCGCCCTGCCCCATTACGACACCAGCTTTCGTAATGAGCCCGCGTCGTGGGAAGTGGTGAAACGCGTCGCTCAGACTGCCGAGCGGTCGGGATTCGATTCGGTTTGGGTCTCCGACCACCTCTTTCTCGACTGGTCGAAGTACGGCGGTTCCGACGAGGTGCAGGGAAGCCTCGAGTGCTGGACGACGATGGGCGGGCTCGTGTCCTCGACGGAAGGCGTTCGCATCGGTTCCCTTACGACTTGTAACGACTTCCGCTCTCCCGCGCTCGTGGCCAAAATGGCCGCGTCGCTCGACGTGCTGTCCGGCGGTCGCGTGGATATTGGTCTGGGCGCGGGTTGGTACGAGCCTGAATACGAGGCGGCGGGGATCGAATTCTCGGCGCCGGGGGACCGGATAAGGCGGCTCGGCGAGGCGACTCAGATCGTGCGACGGCTGTTGCGCGGTGAGGAGGTGACTCTCGACGGTCGGTTCTACCAACTCGACGGAGCCGTGGTCCGGCCGCGCCCGGTGCAGGATCCGGCGCCCCCCGTCTGGCTGGGCGGCAAGGGTGATTTCCTGGTGAAGACCGCGGCACGACATGCGGATGGTTGGAACCTCTCCTGGCTCACGGATTTCGACGCGTATCGGGAACGCTCCCGCTTCGCAGACAACGCCTGCGAATCCCTTGACAGAGATCCCTCAACCCTCAAGAGGTCGGTGGGCGTGTACGCATTGGTGGGCACGAACGAGGCCGATGCGGCGGCGCGTTTCGAGAGATTGCTGAACAGAACGCCGGCGGGGGTAATGCAATCCGCTACCGGGGGGCCGGGAGTATCCTGGGATGAGTTCCGGCGCACTCGTGTGGCCGGAACGGTATCGGAGGTGGTCGACCGGCTCGGTGAGCTCGAGTCGCTGGGCGTCGAGGAGATCGTCGTCGGCCTTGGTGCGCTGCCGTTTCAGGTAAGCGATGAGGACGATGTCGCTTTGTTCGGTGCAGAGGTCGTCACCCGTCTGAAGTGATGAGGAGGAATTAACGATGGGCAATCTCGGTGGAACGGAGCTGCTGATCATCCTGGCAATTCTCCTGTTGCTCTTTGGGGCCTCGCGGCTGCCCAAACTGGCCCGCTCGATGGGTCAGGCGAGCAAGGAGTTCAAACAGGGCTTTAAAGAGGGCAAGGTGCACAGCGCCGAGGGCCCATGCCCCTTCTGCCAAACGCAGGTTGAAGAGGATGCGAAGTTCTGTCCCGGTTGCGGGAAGTCGACCGACGACATCATCGCGGAGAAGACAAGGATAGAAGCGGCCGGCGATACGACGTCCAAGAAGGCCGCCTCTTAAGGAATCAGCACGACTTTCATCGCTTCGCGGGATTCGAAGAGCTCGTAGCCGCGCTCGGCCTCTTCGAGCGGTAGCCGGTGGGTGATGAGAAACGACGCGTCTATCGATCCATCGGCGATTGCGTGCACGGCTCTGTCCCAGTGCGCCTGCACATTGGCCATGCCCGAGAAGCGCAGCTGCAGCCCTCGGATCCACACCATGCCCATTGGGAGCTCGTAGCGCTCCGTTCCATAAACGCCGACGACCACCACACGACCACCGTCCCGCACGCACTTCATGGCCGTCTTGAACGCGGGAGTAACCCCCACCGCCTCGATTGCCACGTCGGCCATGGCCCCGTTTGTCGCGCCGGCGACCGCGGCTTGCGGGTCCACTTCGGAGATATCGATCGTTTCGACGCCGGCTCGCTGCGCAAAGTCAACGCGACTCGGGTCGGTGTCGAGAAGTAGAACTCGGGTATCCGGTTCGAGTCCGAGGGCGAGAGCACATGACAAACCCACCGGTCCTCCCCCCACGACAACCGCCACCGACTCGGAAGTTTCGGTGCGCGCAAGGTGCGCGGCGTAAAACCCTGTGGCGAGAACATCCCCCGCGAACAGCACATCTTCGTCGGCCGGTGCCTCTGCCGACAGCGGTTTCAAGTTGATCGCCGCGTCGGGGACCCTCACGTACTCGGCTTGAGCACCGTCGAGGTCACCGGTAAGGGCTCCGAGACCCAGAGCCCGGCGGTTGTGACAGAAGTTGAAGTCGCCGCGTCCGCAGGCGGGACAGCGACCGCAGGCGATAAGAAAAGATCCCAGTACGCGGTCGCCCTCGCGGACCCCCGCGAGGCCACGTGCGGCATCTACGACGCCCGTGAACTCGTGGCCGATAACGCCTCCGACTCGCATCCCGGGCGTCTTTCCGTGGAGCAGGTGGAGGTCGCTGGCGCAGATTGAGCTGCGGGTTACGCGGACGATGGCGTCACCGTCGTCCGTCGGGGTCGGATCGGCGACCTCGTCGACGCGCACCGCTCCCTCGCCGGCGACGACGACCGCCTTCATAGGGCTCCTTCCGGGGCCGCCCCGCCCCGCCGGGGGGCGCATGGAGGGCTGCCCACGGGGGAATAGGTCCTATGTGTCAGAGGTTTTCCCTTTCGAGAGGAGCGACCAATGCCGGCTCCACGAATCGTAGGCCGAGAGTCCCCCTCCGTCTGCCCCCTGGAGGGCCGATGGCGCACCAGTTGACGGTTTACACCACGATCACCTGCGGCCCCTGCCGCCGCCTGAAGCGACAGCTGAGCGAGCTGGGGATTCCCTTTAAGGAGATCGATGTCGACGAGCACCCGGAGTTCAACGCCCGCATTAAGGCGGCCTCCGGCGGCTATCGGACCGTGCCCACCGTGGAGGCGGCCGGGCGGCTTCTCGTGAATCCCTCGATTCGGGAGGTCGTGGAGGCCCTCACCCGGGTCGCCTGATACTTAGTAACCCTTGTAAGGTAGATAAATGTCTAACTTTCGGGACCTTCTTCGGGAGGCCAAGTCCCAGATCTCCGAGGTAAGCCCCGAGGACGTCCGCTCGAGACTGGACGGGGGTGACTCCTCCGTTGAGGTACTCGACGTGCGCGAGCAAGAGGAGATCGAGCAGGGAATCCTGCCGGGCGCCAAGACGCTGTCGAGGGCGCACTTCGAGTCTCGGGCGGAGGACGTCCTTCCCGATAAAGACACCCCCGTAGTCGTTTACTGCGCCAGCGGCGTCCGGAGCGCCTTTTCCGCCAAGACATTGAAGGACCTCGGCTATACGGACGTCTCCTCGATGAGCGGCGGCTTCAACCGCTGGAAGGAACTTGGATTCGAGTACGACATCCCGAGTCTGCTCGACGCCTCGCAGCGCGACCGGTACTCGCGACACCTGACCCTTCCCGAGGTCGGCGAGGAGGGCCAGACGAAGTTCCTCGAAGCCAAGGTGCTCACCATCGGGGCGGGGGGCTTGGGCTCGCCTGCGCTCCTCTATCTTGCAGCCGCGGGGGTAGGAACGATCGGCATCGTCGACTCGGACCATGTTGAGACCAGCAACCTGCAGCGACAAGTGATCCACAACACCGAACGGATTGGAATGCTGAAGGCCGAGTCGGCCAAAGAGGTTTTGACCAAGTTGAACCCCGACGTGAAAGTCGAAGTGCATCCCTTCCGAATCGAATCGTCCAACGCACGCGAATTAATGAGCGATTACGACGTCGTTTTGGACGGATGTGACAACTTCGATACCCGTTACGTCGTCAACGATGCCGCGGTCGAACTCCGCAAGCCGGTCGTTCACGGATCGATCTTCCGTTTCGAGGGGATGGCTTCGACCTTTATTCCGTTCGAGGGCCCGTGCTACCGCTGCCTGTTCCCGGAGGCCCCTCCTCCGGAACTGGCCCCCACCTGAAGTGAGGCCGGAGTCCTGGGCGTGCTCCCGGGAATCGTCGGATGCCTCCAAGCAAACGAGGTGCTCAAACTCATAGCGGGTTACGGCGACCCCTTAGTCGGGAGGCTGCTTACGTTCGACGCGCAAACGACGCGCTTCGCCGAGGTGAAGGTGCGCCGGGACCCCTCCTGCCCGGTCTGCGGCACCCCCGCCGAATAGCGTCCCTTTTAGAGGCGGCGGAAGGAGCCGCCGCTACCCGTGAGGACGCGGTAGTCGCGGCGGCCGCGGCAGGGAGAATGCAACGTATGAAGGTCGTCGTGATTGCCGATACGCACACTCGGGGCATGTCGCGGACGATGCCTCTCGGCGCGTGGCCCTATATTGAAACGGCAGATCACATCCTGCACGCGGGAGATGTAGTGGACCCCGCACTTCTCGAGGAGCTAAAGGTCTTCGCGCCGGTCACCGTCGTGATGGGCAACTGCGACTCGTTCGATATTAAGGAGTGGGGGGCACCAGAAGAGGCCGAGATAGAACTCGGCGGGCTGAAGATCGCCATGCTGCACGACTCCGGGACTTCCTCCGGGCGCAGACAGAGGATGCGAAAGCGCTTTCCCGACGCGCGCGTCGTCGTTTTCGGTCACTCTCACATCCCCGTGAACGAGGATGTCGATGGACTTTTGTTGTTCAACCCGGGAAGTCCCACATGGAAACGCACGGCCCCCTTTCCCTCGATGGGCATCCTGTGGGTAGATAACGGCGACGTCGAAGGCGAGATCTTTCCGGTGTAGCCCGACCAGTGGTCAAATAAGCCCCCCCGGATATCGGGGACTGGTGACCAATCGAGCGAAAAAGATAGGAGATGCATGCCGTCGTCGGTCCGTGCGCTCGGAACGATCTTGGGAGTTTGGGCCCACCCCGACGACGAGACCTACCTGTCGGCGGGCATCATGGCCGAGGCCGTGCGAAACGGACAACGCGTCGTGTGCGTCACCGCTACGCGCGGGGAGGCCGGGTCGCAGGATGAGATCCGGTGGCCCTCGTCCGAGATGGCCGCCATTCGCGAAGCGGAACTGCAGGCCTCGCTCGCCGCTCTGGGCGTTCAGGAGCACCACTGGCTCGATTACGTCGACGGAACGTGCGATTCGATACCCGAGGAACAAGCCGTGGCGAAGCTGCGCACGATCTTCGAGGACGTGAACCCCGACACCGTTCTTACGTTCGGTCCCGAGGGCCTTACCGGGCATCCCGACCACCAGGCGGTGTCGGCGTGGACGACCGTCACCTTTGACCGCTTCGGAAAGGCCGGAGCGAGCCTCTTGTACGCGATCCACGACCAGGAGTGGTTCGAGGAGTTCGGTCCGGATCTCGTGCGCAACAACGTCTTTGCCCCCGGGACGCCTCCTGTCGGAGCTCGCGGGCAAATGGCGATCGCCCACGAGCTGGACGGTGACCTATACGAGGTCAAGCTGGCGGCCCTTCGCGCCCAGGTCAGCCAGGTAGAGCTACTGCACGCAGCCCTGGGCCAGGACTTCCTCGACCGGGCCTTGGGACTCGAGACCTTCAGGGAGGCGGCCCGCCATCCTTAGGTTGGGAACTACATGTGCCGCTCCCACGTCAAACCACGCATGAGGTCGACGACCAGCCGGGTTCGCATCATGTCGCTCGTCATGTGCGCTATCGCAGTCCTGGTTGGTTGCGGAGCGGATGATTCGGCCCCCTCGGCGGCATCGAGCCCCGACAGATCGTCGAATGCCATTACCTGCAAGCTGTCGTTCAGGAGAAATCTCGAGACGTCGACGTTCCAAACGGAAGAGCTAACGGTTCGAAGCGACCAGGATGAGCGGGAGAGCAAGCTGGGCCCATTCCGCGTGCGGCTTCTTTACTTCGACGATGGTTTCGAGCCCAGTTCTCTGAACGTGTACGTCTACTCGAGACAGCGGCGACGGCTGCTCACCCAGGATCTCTTCCAACTCGGGGACACGCTTCGCAATCAGTTCGTGGGAGATCATGGGTTCACGGGCTTGAGGTACGTGAGATACCCCGACTGGCGAGCCGAGCTCCAGTACATCTGCGAGGTGGACCGGCCGGCTTCCTAGGCCCGGTTAAAGGCCATCGGGTTGTCGACCATTACGACCCGCTGCGCGGGGCCGTGTTCCTCGGCGGCCATATCCAGCGCGCGCTCTATCGAGTCGGCCACTTCGAAGCCGACGTGCAGTGGAACGGTCGGATCCTCGGCCCCCACGACGATCACCCGACCCGCGTGGCGTAGCCGCTTGAGTGGATAGAGCGCCATGACCGCGTGCACGGGATGAAACGAGAAGGATCGCCGGTACTTGTCCACCAAGTCCGCGCGCGCCGCCAGCTCGGGTTCGAACCGTCTGCGCGCCTCGTCTGGATCACGGGTTATGGGGATCACGTCTCGCCACACCTCGGGGTAGGAGGCGTGATGGACTTCGTCCCATCGGTTGCGACAAGGGGTAGCCAGAACCACGGTGCAACCGGGTTTGCCGGCCGCCTCGATCATCCCGCCGAGATATCCCAAGCCTGTTGAGATCAGATCAAGGATCGGGTTGTTGTGCGAGAACGCTGCGTACGGACTCCACTCGGGCACCCCGTAGACGACTACGTCGGCGAGCTCCTCGATTAGGTCTCGTCTCGGCGGTTGATGAGAGCGCAAGACATTCAGCACGGCCGACCGCGTGGCCCCGACGGTTCCACCGAAGATGCGGTGCACGGCGAAGGGGTTCGCCAACACGGTCTCGAGCTTGAAGATACGATCCGAGCCGAGCTGCTCCTCAACAACCGTTCCCATCTCGTCAAGCATCTTGTGCATCTCGTTGCGATCGATCGACATGCTCATGATCTCGGGAGTGTGGTGATGGGCGATCGAGCGATACGTGGACAAGCCGACGCAGACCGACTTCCACCCGCCGGAGAAACCTCGGGTCGTCGAACAGTTCAGGTAAATGGTGAGATCCGACTCGCACACTGCTCGGTTCAGTTCCACATGCAAACCCGAGTTCGTCGTTCCCAGCGATTGGATCGCGTCGTGGTCTTCGGCGTCGTGACAGCGGATCCGGGCCTCGTGCTCTCGTACGAACTCGGGACCCACTAACGTCGACAACTCGTCGAGCGTGAACTGTCGGTGAAGAGCGTTTGCGCAGATGAACCTCATGTCGACGTCACGAACGCCGGCGGACCTCAGCTCCTCCACGAGGAGCGGCAGCGCCGTCGCCCACAGCGGCGCGTAACAGGGAACGGTGGGGTCGTCGAAGGCGATCGCGATGGTCGAGCCCTCTCTCGCAAGCTCGCCCAGCGGAGGAGTGTCGAGTGGATGCCTCACCGCGTCCAGAACCCCGGCACCCAGATCGTCAAGAGGTGGGAGTGGAAGCGAGATCCCTTGCGTCAGAACGACGACGTCGTCGGGCAGGGTCGCCTGGATCATCCTCTCCCCACAGACGATGTCGCGTTGCATCGACCTCTAGCTCTCGCCCACCCGTTCCATCCAGGCAAACGGATCCTTTATCTCGGCCAGCGAGGGAAGGTTGTCGGGAGCCTGCCAGACGCTATTGAGGAGCGGGAGACTCTTTAGTTGCACGACCGCCGCGCAAAACGTTCGGCCCGCGCTTTCCAACTGGCGATCGAACGACACGCCCAGAACTTTGGCGAGCAGGGATTCGGCGTCCTGGTTATCCGACCTGGACCGAGCGATCCCCTCGGCCACTCGGGAGGCGTCGTCGATGAGCTGAGGAGCTATCGACTCTTGGAGATGGTCGCTGTATCCCTCGAAGACGGCAACGAAGGCGCTCAGCCGATCGAGTGCCTCCCGATGCCGCTCGGTCGAAACTACGGGTAGATCGGTTTGGAGATCGGCATCGGCCTCGATCCCCTCCATGCCCTTTGATTGCAACTCAACGAGCCGCTGCTCGAGACCCGCGAAATCGATCTCGGTTGCGTCCACTACCTCGGTAATGAGACCCCGTAGGTACCGGACGATCCAGGGACTCGAGTTCAGCACGAGATGGCGCGCCGCGCTGTGAAGGGCGAGCCAGCGGAGAAGGGCACGTCTATCGAGCGAATACTCGGTCTGAACCTTATCGACGTTTGGTACGACGAAAAAAACTTTGCCGTCGTCCTCGCGAGGGATCGGAAAGTCGTATCGCGTCAAGGCGCTGCGCGACAGATGTCCAACGAGGGTGCCGGCTTGAACCCCGATCAGAAGGGGAGCGGCTTGCGTGAGCGCCCCCTGTAGGGGCCCCGTAGCCGTCTGCATCGAAGGGTCGGCCCCCTCGAGCTCCGTAACGAAGTGACGGGCCAGATGCTCGAGCACCCATTTCCACGAAGAAAGTGTCGATTCGACCCAGCGACCTCGTCCCATCGTCTGCATCTGCAACGGCTCATCGAGAGGGAGACGAGAGAGCCCGGCTACTAGCGACTCGGCCTCATGGACCCCCTCCTCCAAGATCTTTTTCGTGTCGTCGTCGGCCGAGGTGTCGAGCGTTCCCTGGGTCGCCAGGGCGTTTCCCACCTGCCTCGCGATCTCCAAATTGACCGGCCCCTCACTCGAGGCAAGGATGCGCTGGATTTCGCGGAAGAGCGGGATGTCACCGAAGGGTTCCTGGGCCATCGCTCCATTCTCCCCGAACTGTGAAGGTCGTGGTTATCTCACAAAATGACCGCCCCACTCGTTGATATGCCGTGACGCCGCCGCCCCCTTTTCAGTCCTTTATCGAGGCCTACGCCGACGACGTGTGGCGATTTCTCAGCGCGAGCGTGGGCCCGTCAGAGGCCGACGACTGCTGGCAGGAAACGTTTATAGCTGCGCTGCGCGCCTATCCTCGTTTGCAACCGGACTCGAACCTCAAGGCCTGGATTCTCAAAATCGCCCAGCGAAAGGCCATTGATTCGCACCGTTCGACAACCCGCCGCCCGCTTCCGATCGAACGGGTGCCGGATGTGCCGACGAAGTCCTCTGCTGAAGGCAGCCCCGATCTCTGGGAATCCGTACGAGCTTTGCCTCACAAGCAGCGCCTTGCAGTCGTTTATCGGTACGCATCCGATCTTCGGTACGCGGACATAGCGGAGTTGCTCGATTGTTCGGTGGAAGCGGCGCGGAGAAGTGTTCACGAAGGGCTGAAAAAGCTCAGAGAGGAATGGACCCCATGAAAGAACTAGATCGAGCTCTCAAGTCGACGGCCCCCAAGGCGTCTCTTCCCGACGCCGCGTTCGCTCGCTTTCGAACCCAGGCCGAACGGTTGGAGCTTGACGACGTCACCTACGAGGTCGCCGACTCGCCGCTCGGTCCTCTTCTGGTCGCGCTTACCAGGCGCGGTCTAACCAGGCTTTTCTATCCCGATGCGCCTCTTGACGTGTTGCTGGAGGAGCTTGCCCAGGACGTGTCGCCGCGGATCATTCGCGGGACGAAGAGAAGCGACGACGTCAGGAGGCAGCTCGACGAATACTTTGACGGCCGGCGAACGGATTTCGACGTCCCCATCGACTGGCGATTCGCCAAGGGGTTTGCGGGACGTGTTCTGCGAACCACCGCCAAGATCCCCTTCGGACATGTCTCGACCTATACGCAGGTTGCGAAAAGGGCCGGCAGCCCCCGGGCCTACAGGGCGGCGGGCAACGCGCTGGGCTCGAACCCAATGCCCATCGTCGTGCCGTGCCACCGTGTCCTGCATACGAGCGGGGGCCTAGGCGGTTACACCGGAGGACTGTTCCGCAAAGAGTTTCTCCTTCGCTTGGAGGGGGTCCTTTCGGACGAGAAGTAGTGTGAACCGAAGATGAAACGTGCGGAGAACGGATCGGCCCGAGGCTTAACCGTCGCGATTACCGGGGCATCCGGCTACGTGGCGGGAAAGTTGATCGAGAGCTTAAGCAACGACGCTCGTATCGATCGCGTTCTGGGATTTGACGTAAGGACGCCCTCCTTTCGCCATCCCAAATTCATCTTCGACAACGTCGATGTCAGAAACCCGAACCTTGCCGCCCGCTTCGAAGGTGTAGATGCGATCGTCCATCTGGCCTTCATTATGGATCCAATCAAGGACGAGACGTTGATGAGAGACGTAAACGTCAACGGTTCGCAAAACGTCTTTCGCGCAGCGGCAACGGCCGGCGTCAAGAAAATCATCTACACCTCCACCGCGCTCGTTTACGGCGCCCACCCCGACAACGATCTTCCGCTTACGGAGGAATCACCCCTTCGAGCGAACTTGGATTTCTCTTACGCCGCACACAAGCTCGAGGTCGAGTACGTCGTAAAGGAGTTCAGGGAGGAGCACCCCGAGGTCCAGGTGACGGTCTTCCGGCCGGCCATTGTGTTCGGAGCCAACGTGGACAACGCCTGGTCGCACCAACTCGAGATGCCGGTGCTGGTGGGTATCAAAGGCTACGCGCCTCCGCTTCAGTTCGTTCACGAGGACGACGTGGCCGAGGCCCTTCGGTTCGCCGTCTTCAACGACCTCGATGGCGACTACAACCTCGCTCCAAACGACTGGCTCTCATCGGACGAGGTCCTCGTGGTGGTGAAACGCCGCCGGCGGGAGATCTCCGAATCAACCGCCTTTGCGCTGGCCGAGCGGCTGTGGGCGATGGGTCAGGCGGAGGCCCCGGCCGGCATGCTCCACTACGTCATGCACCCCTGGGTGATGTCTGTCGACAAGCTCGCCAAGGCGGGATTTACCTGCTCGAAGAGCGGAGTCGATGCCCTCACCGAGACCGTCGCCAGCGTCCGGGGTTTCGTTCGCGTCGGAAAACGCCGGCTTAGAAAAAGGCGGGTTGCCACGGCGACGGCCGCCGGGTTGGGGGTGGCCGGCACGGTTGCCGCCGTCAGGGCGGCCAGGAGCCGCGCCTAGGCCTCGGCCTTTGGCTCCGGCCCCCAGAAGTTTCGGGTCCCCGTCCGACCCGGGGAAGAACGTCGCCGGCGTGGGGCAGGAGGATCTATGCCGGGCGCCGAAGGATAGGTCTGTTAGCCTCGCAAAGAGGTTTCATCGAGGGACAGCCGGTGGCGGGGTCCCAGGGCCCAGATGGGTGTCCGGAAAGGAAGCTGGTTCGTGCTTTATTTGCTGATTATCCTGTTCGCGGCCGTGGCAGGAGGAATTCGTCTGTGGCTGTTGCAGCGACAGGAACAGAAGTTGGAGGTCGCCGAAGACTTCCGTTACAACCTCCAGCGCCTGGCAACTCAGCCTCTGGCCTCATCCGACCTACCCGAGGAGGGTCGCTTCCGCGCCGCCCGCAGAGAGCGCAAGGCCGCTCGCCTCGAGGCGTCGGAGGCCGGTGACGACTTTTTCGCCGAGGAGTTCGAGCCGGAGAAGGACCCCCGCTATTCGTACCTTGGTAATCGGCGCCTGTGGCGCAAGCCGCGCGAGCCCTGGTTCGTGACCTACACCCGTACCCCCGCAGTGATTGAAGAGTTCAGCGGTCCCCGCCGCGACGCCGGTTGGGCGATAGACGCGTTCTGGCGCGAGCCCGCACCCGCCGTGGACGTGGGCGTGCAGAACCCGGCCCCCTCACGGCAGCCGCGGCACCTCCCTCCTTTTGAAGGAGTGCGGCCTCAGGGCCGCCGCGCGTCTCTCGAACAGCACCGCCGCGACGCCGCCAAGAGGCGTATCGAGCTGCGACGTACGGGGCAGGTGCGAGCATAGGCTCGGGCGCCTGAACTCATGGCGCGCGACCTTGCGATAGACCTCGGCACGGCCAACACCCTCGTCTACCAAAGACAGAAGGGCATTCTTTTCGCGGAACCAACCGTTCTCGCGCTGAACAAAGAAAACGGTGCGGTTCTTGCCATGGGCGATGAAGCCTGGCAGATGATCGGCCGGACACCCGGTTACATCGTGGCCGTTCGCCCTTTGCGATCGGGGGCCATCTCCGACTTCGACATCACCGAGAAACTGATCCGTCTGATACTTCAGCGAGCGGGAGTTAGCCGCTTCTCGCGTCCGCGCGTTCTGGTCTGCGTCCCGAGCGCTCTAACGGAGGTCGAACGGCGGGCGGTCGAGGAGGCGACGCTTTCCGCCGGCGCGCGCTCCTGTTATCTCATCGAGGAGCCGATGGCGGCCGCAATCGGTGCCGGACTTCCTGTACACGAACCGTTGGGCAACCTCGTCGTCGACGTCGGCGGCGGCACGAGCGAGGTGGCGCTCATCTCGCTTGGAGGCATGGTCACCAACACCGCTCGTCGGGTGGGCGGCTTTGATCTCGACGCCGCCGTGCAGAACTACGTGCGGCGCGAGTACTCGATCGCGATCGGCGAACGGACGGCGGAGCGAATCAAGATCGCCATAGGGTCGGCCTTTCCTCGTCAACAAGAGGAAAAGGCCGAGATCCGAGGCCGCGATCTCGCCACGGGACTCCCCAAGAACGTGATCATCACCTCGGAAGAGCTCAGAGAGGCGATTAACGATCAGGTGCGCCAGATCGTGACGGCGGTTCTCGAGTGCATCGGTTCCTCGCCACCCGACCTCGTACACGACGTCCTTGTCAATGGGATCACGTTGACCGGGGGCGGAAGCCTGCTCTCGGGGCTGGACATGCTTCTTTCGCAGGAGGCCGAGGTACCTGTTCACCTAACGCAGCAGCCGTTGGAGTCCGTCGTACTCGGTGCGGGGCGCTGTCTCGAGGCGTTCGATACCGCCAAGTCCGTTTTCCTCGCCGGCCGAGCCTGACGCCGCGCGCTTAGCGCGCACCGGGCCCTACATTTAGCGGCATGCAGCACAACCTCGGCACTCCGCCGGACCCGCCTCCCGGAATCAAACCGGTGCGCGGCCCCGCTACCTGGCGGTGGATCATAGTTTCGGGAATCTTGGCGATCCTCATAGCCGGGGCCAACTGGATTCCCATTCCTATCTTTTATGCCTACATCCCCGGACCGATCCGCGACGCCGAGGACCTGGTGGAGGTCGGTGATGCAAAGACTTATTCCTCCGAGGGGTCCCTCTATCTGACGACCGTGAACGTGGATGTGGAAGTGACGCTTCGCGATTGGGTCACCGCCGTGATCGATCCCACGCGCACCATCGTGCTGAAAGAACAGGTGACGGGAGGAACGTCACTAGAGGAACTTGAAAAACGGCAAGCGGCGGAGATGGACGCCTCGCAGCAGAACGCGCAGCAAGTGGCGTTAGCGGCCCTCGGGATCGCGGAGCCGAAGGGCCGGGGCGCGCGCGTCATCGATACGATCGACGAGACTCCCGCCGCCGACGTCCTCAAGAAGGGGGACGTCATCGTCTCTGTCGACGACACAAAGGTATCCACAACCTGTGAAGTAGGGCGCGCGATCGACAAACACGAGGTGGGAGAGGATGTCGAACTGACGGTCAGGCGCGCCGGCGAGAAGGAGACTTTGTCGCTTGAGACCGCGCGCAACCCGGGAGATCCCGCCGCGCCGTTCATCGGTGTTTACATGGAGGATGTGGCGTACGAATTCGATCCGGGCTTCGAAGTGGAGTTCCGGACGGGCGAGATCGCCGGCCCTTCGGCGGGACTGATGTTCGCTCTCGCGCTATATGACCGTCTCACTCCCGACGACCTCACGAAAGGCCGGGAAATCGCCGGCACCGGAACCATCGCGTGCGACGGGGGAGTAGGGGCGATAGGCGGTATCGAACAAAAGATCGCGGCCGCCGAGACCAAGGGCGCCGAGATATTTCTCACCCCGGCTGGCAACGTCGAAGCGGCCGAGGCCACCGCCGACGACATCCGCATCGTCTCGGTCTCGAGCTTCGACGACGCCCTGCGCTTCCTCGAAGGCCTCGAGTGACGCCAGACCTGAGTCACTGAGCGTCATCCCAACGTACCGGGGGCGGGCGTCGGCGCAGCCGGTCTCCTTACGGCGCTTCAAACCTACGTAGAAATACCTACCTCGAATGGGTGAATCATTTTGGCTCGGGTGCCGATATATCGGGCAATAGCAGGTGATTCGGGAGCGGCTGGGAGGGCACACGAGGGGGTGCCACGGTTGTTCCGCAGACTGCTTCAACAGGATGAAGCCGGTGAGAACGGCTTCACTCTCGTAGAGCTTCTAGTGGTCGGACTTATCGTCGCGGTCCTCGCCGCTGTTGCGGTTCCGTTCTTCCTTCGTCAGCGGCACGCGAGCTGGCAGTCGCAGGCGCGGGCAACGCTCAAGCACGCGGCGACCGCGATCGAGGCACATGCCGTTGCGCATCGCGGTGATTATTCCGGCGCCGACACCGTTGCCCACCTCGAGGATCAGGGTTTCAACTCGACCGCGGGCATCGCGTTGACGATCACCTCGAACGTGAGCGACTACCAGCTTGTTGCGGCCCACCAGAAACTAGGTTGCAAATGGCTATACGAAAGCTCTTCCGGTACTCCGATCCCCGAAGCCGGCTGCACCGAGTCGGAAAGTTCGACTCCACCCCCCACGGATGATCCCGTGGGCGGCGTCATCGACTCCATCCAAGACCTGCTGGACTGATAGATCTGCCTCTTCGCTCGAGCCGACCCGGTCCGAGGAGCGACTTAGTGCCATTGCGGCCCTCTGCGTGGGAAACTTGTGAGCATGTTCGAGACCTTCTTGGCGGTGCCCCTCCACTTCACCGTTGAGTTCCTCGGTTTTCTCGTTTGCACCGGTGGCGCCTTCCTGGTCATGACCCGGCCGTCTCTCATTCCGGGCCCTGCCTCCAATCGAGTAATTGCGGCCCTCGGGCTGGGCGTCATCGCGGCCGCCGAGGTGGCCCACGGGGGGAGTTTCTTGCCGCTCGACGGTGACAAGGTGCTGATCGCCGCGCACTCTGTCGGCCTCGTCTTGCTGGCTCTGGCCCTGGCGAGTTCCGTGCGGCCGGAGTCGACCGGCGCGGGCGCATTCCTGGGTTTCCCCATAAAGCAACCGCTCGCGCTCGCCGCCGCGGGGGCCGCCGCCTTCCTATGTCTCGTGGCTCTGCTGGGAGCCGCTCGCGGGAAGATCAGCGCGCTTTACAGGCTCGCCGCCGCGGCTTTCTTGCTGGGGGCCGCGGCTGTCATCACCGCCCTTGCTCCGAACGTCGAGTTCGGTACTGGCTCCTTCCGTAACTACTCCTATGCAGCACACGGAGCCCGCGGTCTCGGCTTCCTCCTGCTGGGTTCGTGGCTGTGGACTGGCGTTCGCTCCAGCATCCGCGTTCGCTTCGTGGCGTCTTTTGCGGGCTTGTTGATCGTGGTGGTTCTGGTGTTGTCGTCATCCCTAACCGGCGTCATCACGCAGAACGTGGAAGAGGAGCAGCTCGACAGCATTTCCTCTCAGCTCGATGGAGTGCTCACGGAGTTCCGTGAGGGAGACACGAACGAACTCGCCAGCGCCGCGTCATCAATCGCGGCCGACGACGAAATCGAGTCTCTTGTCGACGCGGGAGCGAAGGGAGGGCGCCGACTGAAAAGGGAGGCCGACCGAATTACAGATGCTCGCGAGGAGGAGATCGCGTTCGTCGCCTTCGTCGGTCCCTCCAAGGAGTTGCTCGCTTTCAGCGGAAAAGGTCCCGCGGCAAGCAGAGGTGGTGAGATCGTTCAACCACGACTGGAGACGCTGGAGCTGGCCGGCATGGTTCAGTCACCGGTCGTACAAGCGGTGAAAGCGGGCAACCAAAGTTCGGCCAATCCGGTCCTCATCAGCAACAGCAAACCGAACGCGCCGGACTTCGTCGTCATCCTCGCGGCGTCACGGGTACGGCGTCCAACGGACGGCGGGGGCATCTCCGGGATCGCAATTGTGGGTCGCTATATAGATGCCTTTGCGCTTCAGCGGATCTCGAACAGCTTTGCCCCGGCGCGGGCGTCGCTCATCGTCGATAGAGAAGTGGTTGCATCGGACCTTCCGTCGAGCACCGCCTCAAAGCTCAAGATCCCACCCTCTGCCGCAGCCCAATTGCGCACGGACGGAACGGCCGCTCTGCAACAACCCCTTGGGCCTCGCTCCTACTTCAGCGCCTTTGCGCCCCTTCAGACTCTGGAGCAGAACCCTCTGGCCGACACGATCGTTGTCCTCTCCTCCCCCGCGCGCATCGTAAGTAGTACCCGCGACGAGGTGACCCGCATCCTCTTCTTGGTTGCCATGGGAATTGGAGCCGTGGTCTTGGTGCTCGCCTGGCTCTCGGGTCGTCGCATCACAAGACCGATCCAGCGCCTTACCGCCGCCGCCGGCGCGGTGCGCGAGGGAGATCTCACCGCCAGGGCACAGGTTTCCGGCGAGGACGAGGTTGGTCGGCTCGGCGAAACGTTTAACGACATGACCGCCGCGTTACTCCGCAATACGACGGACTTGAAGGAAGCGGCCCTCGAGGAGCAACGGCTTCGCGCCCGCATCGAAACGATCATTCAATCGATGGCCGACGGCCTGGTTGCGGTGGACGCCAACAAGAAGATTCTCGCGTTCAATCCGCAGGCCGAAGAGCTAACGGGGATCAAGGCCAAATCCGCCATGGGCAAACAGATCGATCGAGTCCTAGATGCACGCGATTCCAACGGCACCAAACTTACGCTCCCCATCTACGACTTGGCGGAGGGATCCCTGGACGGGATCTACCTCGTACGAAAGGGAACCGACCCCGTTCCGATAGCGCTCGACAGCGCGGTCCTGCGCAACGAAGAGGGTGAGACGGCAGGTGGGGTCGCCGTAATTCGAGACATGACGCGAGAGCGCGAGATCGAACGAATGAAATCCGAGTTCCTTTCGAACATCTCGCACGAGTTGCGCACGCCGTTGACACCGATCAAGGGTTACGCCGAGATCCTCGGCTCTAAGACGATCCCCGCCGAGAAAACCAAACAGTTTGCCGGAGGCATCCTCGAGTCCACGGCCCGCCTCGAACGCATCGTCGAGTTGCTGGTCGATTTCGCCGCACTTGAGGCCGGCCGTTTGGCACCCCGGACCAAGCCGGTCAATGTCGGAGAGCTAGTCGAAGAGCTCGGCGAGAAGCTCCGCAAGCGAGCGGGGCGTCACGAAGTAGTGGTCGAGATCGGAGCGCGGCTCCCGAAGGTCATCGGGGACGAGCGGCTTCTGCGCCGGTCCCTGGAGGAGGTCTTGGACAACGCGGTCAAGTTCTCGCCCCAGGGGGGCACGATCCGGCTGGAGGTCAAGGGCGCCGCTCAAAACGGGAAGCGCAGGCGAGCGGTGGCGGTCACCATCTCGGACGAAGGGATCGGCATTGCGGAGGAAGATGTTGCCAAAATCTTCTCGGATTTCCATCAACTGGATGGGTCGGAGACGAGGACGTACGGGGGCCTAGGTCTCGGCCTGGCCTTCGTTCGTCGTATCGTGGAGGCGCACGAGGGCTCCGTCGAGGTCGACAGCGAGCCGGATCGGGGCACACGGCTCACGATCACGATCCCGACCGCCCAGAAAACACGGGGTGCTTGACCTGCTTGCGGTGCATGACTAGTCATTTCGGGCTATTCCATTACGGCGCAAGGTGGGCGAAAATGGTCCCGTAGGGGGCCATATAGGGGCTGAACCCAACGAGTGGGACAGATATGGATGCGGTAACCACGAAGAAAATCGTCGCTCTGAGCGCCGTGATTGCGCTGCTTGCAAGCGGTCTCTTCTGGGCGCTCACTCGGGACGACGTCCTGGGCGAGATGCGGATTCGCGCACAGGACGGAAAGGTCGTGATCGAGCGCGGCGATAAGACGGTGGTCGTCATCGACGAAACCTCCATCCAGGAAGACGACGTGGTGGTGGCGAGCCCTGGGGCCGTGGCGCGTTTACGCCTGGAGGGAGAGCGGGAGCTGGGGCTCCTCGGTCCCGCTCGCGTCGAAATCCTCGGTGGAGCGGGCGTTTCGAGCCAGTCCGGGAACCTGTTTGTCGCTGCGGCCGATCCGCTCAAGGTCATGGTGGGGGCAGCGGAGATTCGCTCGCGGAGGGCGACCTTCCGCGTCGACCGCCCCTACGGCACCTCACGGGTCGGGGTTTTCGACGGTGAGGCCGCCATTTCAGTGCCCGGGTCCCCGAGCGTGACGGTTGAGAGGCTTTACCAAACGGAGATAACCGCCGGAAACCTGTCAGACCCCCTCCCTTACAGGCTCAGCCCGGAGGATTACTGGGACCAGCGGGAGCTGGCGGCTCTGATCGAATTCCAGGCGGACCTCGAGGTTCTTTCTGGGTTCATGGCCAATGAAATGGGCCGCTCCCTTCCCTCGCTCGCTTACTTCCAACAGCAGGCCGGCCAGAACGTGAGCTTCATGCGAAAGTTCGTCGCCAAGCAGTCACCCAAGAGGCCCGCCTATACGACCGACCTCTTGGTCGGTCTGTTTGTGGCCGACGAGGCCCCCGGTAGAACCTCGAAGAACTTCGTCAGGGCCTTCGATCTCGTCGAAGGTGGCGGGCAGTGGGCCGTTGTCTCCTGCATCCTCGAGCTCTGCGAGGCCAAGCCGTTGAACGGCGTGGTCGCCCAGCTGGAGGACGTCGTGGGCGGAACGGGTGCGCTCGCCGACGGTTCGGGCGACGACCTCGAGTTCGCGCTCGCCGGCGCCGAAGGTCCGGGTTCCGGCCCCGGGGCCGGCGACTCCGGCGATCCGGGCGACCCGGGCGATCCCGGCAATCCCCCGCCTCCTACTAATCCGCCTCCCACGAGCCCCGGACCTCCTCCCACAAGCCCGCCGCCGTCTCCGCCTCCCACGTGCGAGGGCCTCGTCGAGTGCACCGTGGAGAAGGCCACCTCGCCGAATCCGGAGCCCACCGACATAATCGACCCGCGCCGACCGCTCAAGGACTAAAGTCGTTGGCTTGACGGCCAAACAACCTCTTGTCTTGGTGGCGGAAGACGACCCGAGCGTCCGGCTCACGCTGGAGTTCGTACTCAAATACGAGGGATTTGACGTCCTTTTCGCCGAGGACGGCGCCAAGGCGGTCGAGATGGCTCGCAACTCGCTTCCGGACGTGATCCTGCTCGACCAGATCATGCCCAAGATGGACGGCATCGAAGTCTTTCAAGCCCTGCGCAAGCATGAACCGACGGCCGGAATCCCCGTCCTGGTGCTTTCGGGCATGGCCCAAAACGATGCCGCCTGGAAGGGGGCCGACTTCGTCGGGAAGCCTTTTAGCCCCGACGAGCTCGTGGCCCGCATCAACGGCGCACTCGACCGGTCGGACCTAAGCGGTTAACGGCTACCCAGCGATTACCCTGCTCGCATGGCTATGAGGCTTCGCAGAAGGCGCCTTCGGGCCATCATCATCGGAGTAATCGTGGCGGTCGTCCTCGCCGCTCTTCTGCTCTCGCGCTTTTACACAGACGTCTTGTGGTTCCGCGAGGTCGGGCTCTCGTCGGTTCTGTTCAAAACCATCACGAGTCAAGTGTTGCTGGGTGCGGCCGGAGGCATCCTTCTAGCGCTGCTGATCTACGTGAACCTCGTCATCGCCGGACGTCTGACGCCGACTTACCGGGTACCGCGTTTCGAGATCGCCGGCCTTCCCGATCCGATGGAGCGCTATCGGGAGGCCATGGGTCCCCACATGCGCTGGCTGCGACTCGGGATTGCGCTCGGCCTGGGTCTCTTGCTCGGCTTGGGAGCCAGTAGCGGTTGGCAGACGTTTTTGTTGTGGCAGAACCGTGTCTCTTTCGGAACGCGCGATCTGCAGTTCGGCAAGGACGTCGGTTTTTATGTGTTCGAGCTTCCTTTCTACAACCAACTTCTTTCGTGGTTGTGGTTCGCCCTCATCGTCGTCACTCTCCTGACGATAGGAGCGCACTTCTTGCAGGGGTCGATCCGGCCGGAGGCAGGATGGTCCGGCGTCGCGTCCGGCGCACTGGTGCATATCTCCGTTCTGCTGGGGCTCCTGGCTTTGACAAAGGCCGTGCAGTACTGGCTCGGTCAGTACCAACTGAACTTCTCCGAGCGTGGAACGGTTACAGGCGCCAGCTACACCGACGTCCACGCGCAGCTTCCCGCTCTGAAGCTATTGGCCATCGTGTCTGTTATCTCGGCGGTCTTGTTCTTGGTCAACATCCGAGTGCGTCGGCTAACGCTTCCGATCGCGGCCGTGGGGATCTGGATTCTCTGCTCTGTTCTGGCCGGGGGAGTGTGGCCGGCGTTGGTGCAGCAGTTTTCCGTGCGCCCGCAGGAGCTGCAGAGAGAGAGGCCCTACATCGAGCGCAACATCGAAGCCACGCGAGAGGCCTTCGGCGTCGCCAACGTGTCCGAGGAACCCTTCGATCTATCAAGCCAGGCTGCCGAGGCGGATCTGCATGAGGACGAAGCTCTTGCGAACATCCGAGTCTGGGATCCTGCGGTGCTGCAGCAGGCGTATCAACAGCTGCAGGCCATCCGCCCCTACTACGACTTCAGCGACGTCGATATCGACCGCTACGAGGTCGACGGCGAGACGCGTCAGGTTCTGCTGTCACCACGAGAGGTAAATCTCGATGAGATTCCCGACCAGAACTGGACCAACTTGCACTTGCAGTACACCCACGGTTACGGCGTCGTGGCGAGCCTCGCAAACGAGAGCGACACACAGGGACAGCCAAGTTTTCTGGTGCGGGATATCGAAGCCAAACCGCTAGTGGGGGCGGAAGACCTTGAACTAGATCAGAAAGGCATCTACTACGGCGAGAGCTTTGAATCGACGCAGTACTCAATTGTCAACTCGGGACAAGCGGAGATCGACTTTCCCACCGAGGGCGAACTCGAGCGCACGAGATACGCCGGCGAGGGCGGAGTGAATGTCGGCGGGTTTCTCAACAAACTGGCCTTCGCCATCCGGGAGGGCGATCCCAACCTCGTGCTTTCCAACCTCGTGAAGTCCGAGTCGAAAATCCTGATCTATAGAAACGTGCGTGACCGCGTCCTTCGAGCAGCTCCCTTCCTGGCGCTCGATCACGACCCCTATGCTGCAATCGTCGAGGGACGTCTGGTTTGGATAGTCGACGGCTATACCTCGACGGACCACTATCCATACTCACAGCGTTATGACCTCGACGACGCGGTGGACCGAGATGAAGAGGGAACGCTCTCGGGCCGGGAGAACTACGTGCGAAATTCCGTCAAGGTTGTGGTCGACGCCTACGACGGAACCATGAACTTCTATATCGTTGCCGACGATCCGTTGATCGAAGCGTGGAGCAACGTTTTCCCCGACCTATTCACGGATGAGGAGCCGTCCGAGGATCTGCGCGCGCATTTCCGCTATCCGGAGGATCTGTTTGACATCCAGACCGAGGTCTATTCGAAGTACCACATGACCGACCCCAATGTGTTCTTTGCAGGCGAGGACGAATGGGGGATTCCACCCAACCCGAACCCGGCGGACGATGAGTCCACTGACGAATTGCCTCCTCGTTACCTACTTGCTCAACTTCCCGGAGGCGTGGGTCAGCAGTTCATTCTCACGCGACCTTTCACTCCCCGATCGAAGCCGAACATGATCTCCCTGATGGCGGCTCCTTCCGATCCGGAGAACTACGGAGAACTGTTGGCGTTGCAATTCTCGCGGCAGCGTGCGGTGCTCGGCCCCACTCAGGCCGACAACCTCATCAATCAGGAGCCGGATATATCGCGCACGCTTTCCCTCCTCGGACAACGGGGGTCGCGCGTCGAGCACGGCGCGCAGGTGATCCTTCCCATTCAGGAATCGATCCTCTACGTGCAGCCGATCTATGTCATCGCAGAAAACGTAGGAATCCCCGAGCTCAAGTACGTCGCTCTCATCTACAACGACGAGATCGCCTTCGAGCCGAGCTTCGAAGAGGCGCTGGTCTCACTGTTCGATGTCGGCGACGGCGAGGGGCCGATCGATCCAACGGAACCGACCGAGCCCACGGAGCCCACGGAACCGACAGAGCCCGTCGATGAGGACGTACGGGCGACCATTGCCGACGCCGCGAGACTTTACGAGAGGGCCCAGGCGGCCCTGGAGACCGGAGACCTTGCCGAGTACGGCCGTCTAATCGAAAAGGTGGGCGCGCTCCTCCAGGAAGCGGAGGAGCTCTCGGAGGCTGACGGCGGCGGTGATTCCGGACGTAAGGGTGGCGCCGACGGCAAAACCGGCGACAAACCAAAAGGCGGCAACGACTAGGGCCGAGCCTGTGACGCGGACGTTATCCTGAGGGGGCAGGGTGGAGCAGTCTGGTAGCTCGCCGGGCTCATAACCCGGAGGTCGCGGGTTCAAATCCCGCCCCTGCAACCACAAAGCCGCTCCCACCGGAGCGGCTTTCTTTGTCCCTCACTTCGCCGTTATTCGCGATATGGAGGACAGAGAATCCTCTGTGCTCGGTACGCCGACAGTCCCAGCGGTTCGCTAGCCGCGGGCGAGAAGGCATCTTTCGAGTGTCGCCAGATTGCGCGAGAGATTGGTGCTCGATATCTCTACTCGCAGGGAGGCACCTTCGAGTTCGGTCGAGGCCTGCTGGAGGGTTCGTCCCTGGACTGCCTCCAAGCGGCTACGAACGAGGCGGTGGGTGACAGCGGCGGACCGCGCCGTATCGGCCGCCGCGCTCTCTACACAACTATCTCCGACTTCGCGAGCGGCCTTAGCGCATTCCTTTGCGCTGTTCCGCAGAGTCATAAGTGTTCGGCTATATACGCGGGTCTTATCTCGGATCCTCCTGAAGGCGCGCTCGATCGGTCGCGTTAGGTGGCGCAATTCCGCCGGCACGCCCGACATGATGGGGCGGTCGTCGATCCCCTTGAACAGGATCGTTCCGGCGTGAACGGCCCCGGTCAAGTTGAGCTTGAGGATGGCCGGTACTGCGTCCGCGTAGGCTCCTGCGGCCGCCAGGGCGCCGGCGGTGGCTTCTCGGGCGTCGTCCCTTATCTCGACTCCGCACGTCGTCGCGAGGGGATCGATCGCCGGAGCGGGTTGTTGAGTTGCTTGTTCTTCTGACGGAGTCGAGCAGGCAACCAGACCGACGAGGATGACGACGGTGGCCACTGTCCGCATGATCTGAGAGTACGGCCGATGCACCCTGAGGTAAAAGAGCCGCGGTCACTGCTAAGGATTGGCCGACAGCCCTCGCCTAGCACCTGCGAACAGAAGCGCCGCTAGGCAAACGAGAGGCGCGCCGTACGCAAGAGTGAGGAAGAACCAGAAGGTGTACGTGCCGGCCTCGTGTCTGACGGTCACGGTTCGTCCATCTTGAAGCTGGTATGTGCATTCGACCGTGCGCGAGAAGTACCTTGATTCGATCTGACCCGATGTCCAACCCTGAGGGGGGGTGACTCTCGAGCTGAAGCAGAAGTCGTCGTTGTAACCCTTCGTCATTATGGCGCCGGCGACCCCGAGCAGGAAGAGGAACGCCGCTATGAGGCCGGCGACGATCCAGCGATAGAGCCTTTTTCGAGGTTTCGTCAAGTCGGCCATTTGAACTCCGGTTGGTGAGAAGACTCAGCTTCTCTCGCGAAGGCCCTTGCGGAGGTAGTAGATACCGGTCGCCAAGAAGACGACTCCGAAGAGAGCCGCGGCGAACTAAGCCATGGCGTAGGCACCGCTCGTTCCGTCTGACACAGGAGGCGACACCAGGGCATTCAAGGTCCATATGCTGCCGCACAGAACTCCAATGATCCCCGACACACGGTTTCTCATGACATCCCCCTCGAATGTACGTTTTCGTCCACCATGTGTTTCGGCCTTTCGCTAAGGATGCTTTAGGCGCCGTGATAGCACCGGCGAACCTCATCTGAACGAAACAACCGTCTAGGAAGCAGCTCAAGTGGTGACGATCGATCAGGTGCGGGGGCTGGCTTCGACCCTTCCGCGCAGCTATGAGGCTCTGGTTCGAGATCGCGTGAAGTTTCGGGTTGGGCGCATCGTGTACCTGGCTTTCTCGCGCGACGAGACCCTAATGGGATTTGCCTTCCCCAAGGCGGAGAGGGATGCCCTGGTGGCTTCAGAACCGGAGAAGTTCATGCTGCCCAAGCCTTCCGATCTCCGCTACAACTGGGTCGTGGTCCGTCTCGCCGCCATAGACGAGAAAGAGTTGCGAGAAATCGTTTTTGAGGCC
>JALZEI010000029.1 GCA_030862115.1 Actinomycetota bacterium | reverse complement strand
TCGAGATGCCCACGTTGGCCGAGACCCATTCGGCCATGTCGCGATGGCCGTCGCGCTCCCACACGTCCTCGTGGTCCAGGCCGGCGATGGCCGCCAGCAGCTGGCGTTGCGAGCTTCCGGTCGCGACCAGCGCGCCGTTCAGAGCGCCCACCAGGTCAACTACTCGGTCGGTGACAGCGGTGCTGCCGTTTCCCATTCAGGGCCTTTCGTTCGCGGCCCCTCCCCCTGGCCCAGCGGCGGGCTCGAGCCGATGCGCCCCGGACGCGGCTTTCGCCCCTTGCGACACCCATCCAATCAGGGGGCTAGGACAAAAAGACGCCAGATCTCCCCCCTTCGGAGGAAAAGATTTTGACTTTTTTGGGAGTCCTGAGCCCTACGAGATGGCCTCGATACGCCCCAATCTCTACGGACCCGGTCTCAGCTACGACCTGCTGTGAGGCTCGGCCCTCAGCTGCCCTCGCTGACCTCGTAGATCTCGTCGGCCACGAGTCCGTGGGCCTCCCTGTGGACGGTGTTGGCGGCATCCGCGTCGGGTGCCTCGACGAGACAGAAGATCTTTCCCTGCTTCTCGTCGACCCAGTAGCTCTTGTAGTTGACGCCGTACTTCTCCTGGGTCTCGACGTCGGCCTGGTGGGCCTTGGCCACGTCTCCGGCGGCCACGCCGCCCTCCATGTTGTGTACGTCCATGAACAGAGCCATGCTCTCTCCCTTCGTTGGGTGAATGGGCCGGTACAGCTTGTCGCAAGCGGGCCTCCGTGGCAAGACCCGACCGTCGGCGAACTACAGCTTGTTGGCCACCAGCTCCGTTAGGTCCACCAGCCTGTTCGAGTAGCCCCACTCGTTGTCGTACCAGCCGAGCACCTTCACGAAGTTCCCGTTGGCCATCGTCGACTGGCCGTCGATGATGCACGAGTGGGAGTCGCCGATGACGTCGCTCGAGACGATGGGGTCGTCGGTGTACTTGAGGATCCCCTGCATGCCGGCGCTCTGGGCGGCCTCGCGGTAGGCGTTGTTCACGTCGTCCTTCGACACCTCGGCCCCCAGGACGCACACGAGATCCGTGATCGACCCATCGGGTACCGGCACACGCAGGGCGAGGCCGTCGAGGCGGCCCTTCAGCTCCGGCATCGACAGGGAAGCGGCCTTGGCGGCACCCGTCGTGGTGGGGATGATGTTGAGCGCTGCGGCCCTTGCGCGCCTCAGGTCGTCGCGCGCGAGGTCGAGGGTGTTCTGGTCGTTGGTGTAAGCGTGACAGGTCGTCATGAAACCCTTCTCGATCCCCCAGTTGTCCTGGAGCACCTTGGCGAGAGGAACGACACAGTTCGTCGTGCAGGAAGCATTGGAGATGACATCGTGACTGCCGGAGTCGTAGTCCTCGTGGTTGACGCCCATGACGATCGTGACGTCCTCGTCCTTCGCGGGGGCAGAAATGATGACCTTCTTGGCTCCGCCCGAGAGGTGCTTGGAGGCATCGGCCTTCTTGGTAAAGAATCCCGTCGACTCGATGACTACGTCGACGCCGAGGTCGCCCCACGGCAGATTGCCGGGATCCTTTTCTGACAGGAGCTTGATGTCGGTCCCGTCGACGGTGAAGCCCCCGTCGGTGACCTTTACCTCTTTATCGAAGCGCCCGAAGATGGAGTCGTATTTGAGGAGATGGGCCATGGTGGCGGCGTCGCCGAGGTCGTTGATGGCCGTCAGCTCGAGGTCCGCTCCCTTCTTGATGAGGGCTCGGTAGAAGTTGCGTCCGATGCGGCCGAAGCCGTTGATTCCGATGCGAGTCGTCATTGACATCCTCCTAGGGGCTATTGGGTTATCGGGTGCTCGATGTCTATTTTGGCAGGTCGCCGGGCCCGACGAGGATGCGACGACCTAACTGATATCCGCCAGGACCTCGGCGAGCTTCGAGGGATCGTGACCGGTCGAAGAGGCGACGTCGGCAGCAACGACGCGCGGCCCGAGAAATTCGAGGGCGTCCCGGTCGACCGCGACGGCGTCCGCCTCCAGCTCCGGGGCCTGCACGACCACGGCGTCGACGCAATAGGGACCGGCGTGGGCAAACAGCGCGTGGAGGTGGGCGACTGCGTCGAGGCCCTGGGTTTCGCCCTTCTGCATGCGGGCGTTGCACACGAACACTCGACACGCATCGGTCTCCTGCAGCGCTTTCCGAACGCCCGGCACCAGAAGCGTCGCGATGAGTGAGGTGAAGAGGCTGCCCGGCCCCAGTACGACTTGATCGGCCGACATGATCGCCTCGACGGCACCCGGGTTGGCGGCCGGCTCCGGCGGTTTGAGATAAACGGCTTGGATGAGGCCCTCGGATTGGGCGACGGCGACCTGACCTTTCACCACTCCACCCGCGACGCGAGCGCGCAGACTAACGAGTTCGGTTGTTGCCGGGTGCACTCGACCGCGCGTCGCGAGCAGCCTGCCGGCCTCGTCGACGGCCCCCGCGAAATCGCCGGTCACCTCGGTCAGCGCGGCGATGAGCAGATTGCCGACCGTGTGGCCGGTGAGGGGGCCGGACGCGAAGCGATGCTGATAGAGCTCGGAAAGACGATCGGTTTCTGATAACGCGACGAGACAGTTACGAATGTCTCCGGGAGGGGGAATGCCGAGCTCGCGCGACAAGCGCCCGGACGAGCCGCCGTCATCGGCGACTGTGACGACCGCTTGGACGTCGTCCGCGTACCGGCGCGCGGCCTTGAGCGTTTGAGCGAGACCGTGGCCTCCGCCGATGCCGGTGACCTTCAAGGTTGCACCGGCGGCCGCTCGACATCGCGGTGTATGGCCTTTGCCTTGAAACCCTTGTCGCGGATGAACTCCGCGATCTCCTCGGACAGAACGACCGACCGGTGCCGGCCCCCGGTGCAGCCGACCGCGACGGTGAGAAAGTGCCGGCTGTCCTTCTGGAAAGCGGGCAGAAGCATGGCAAAGAGATCTTTCACGCGGGCCATGAAGTCGCCGGTGGCGTCCTGGGACAGGACGTAGTCCTTGACGGGCTCATC
Source organism: Actinomycetota bacterium (assembly GCA_030862115.1). GTDB lineage: Bacteria > Actinomycetota > CADDZG01 > CADDZG01 > WHSQ01 > JALZEK01. Next base: position 4,940 of record JALZEI010000029.1, on the reverse strand, counting down.
CAGCCCGGTCTGGTCGCGCAAGCCTTCGACCCAGTGAGGGTTGGGAAGAAAACGAACGTCGAGCACGACGTCGGCATCGATGGGAAGCCCGAACTTGTAGCCGAAGGAGATGACCGTGGTGTGCAGACCTTCGTCGCCGCCGGTGTCGCTGAAATGCGTTCGGATCCTCGTTCGGAGTTCCCGAACGGAGAGCTCGGAGGTGTCGATGATGAGGTCGGCCCCCTCGCGGAAGTGCTTCATCACCTCGCGCTCCCGCTGGATGCCGACTCCCGCGTGCTCGCCCGTCGCGAGAGGGTGACGGCGCCGGCTCGCCTCGAAGCGACGTACCAGGATCTCGTCGGAGGCCTCCAGGAAGACCAAACGGTAATTGCTTATGTCTCGACGTAACTTCTCGAGCTCGCGCGCGGCCTCCTCAAAGAACCGTCCGCCGCGCGCGTCGATTACCAAGGCGATGCGTTTGATGTCGCTGTTGGGGGTGAGCGCGAGCTTCATCATGGTTCTGATCAGCGCCGGCGGGAGGTTGTCAACGACGAAGTAGCCGAGGTCCTCGAAGACCTTTGCGACCTCGGACCGACCGGCCCCCGATAAACCGCTGATGACGGTGATGTCGACGTTACGAGCGTTCGCCCGCCGAACCATCACGACGCCTGTCGTCCCTCTTGCAAAGGTTCTCCGTGCAGGGAGCCGTAAAGAGTCTCGGCGACCCCGCGCGGCACGCCCTTTACCGCGACGATTTCCTCCAGCGTGGCCTCTCTGATCCGCTTGACCGAACCGAACTCCTTCAAGAGGGCCTTGCGGCGCGCCTCGCCCAATCCAGGGATCCCGTCGAGGGCCGACTGCGTCATGCGCTTCCCGCGCTTCAGGCGGTGATAGGTGATGGCGAAACGGTGAGCCTCGTCGCGGATCTGCTGCATCAGGTAGAGGGCCTCGGAAGTGCGCGGGATGACGATGGGCTCGGCGCGATCCGAAGTGAAGACCTCCTCCATCCGCTTGGCGAGCGACACGACGGTGACGTCTTCGATGCCGAGCTCGTCGATCACCTCGGCCGCTCGCCGCAGCTGACCTTTGCCTCCGTCGATGACCACCAGGTTGGGCGGGTAGGCGAACTTGCCGGTGCGCTTTTCGTCGGCGTCGTCGCCGTCCCCAAGTCTCTCCGCGGCGAGTCGGTAGAAGCGCCGGCGTACGACCTCGCCCATCATGCCCACGTCGTCAGGCCCCTGCGTCCATTTGATTGCGAAGCGCCGGTAGTCGGAGCGTTTGGGGAGACCGTCTTCGAAGACCACCATCGATCCGACGGCCTCCGTGGGACCGGTGTTCGAGATGTCGAAGCACTCGATGCGAAGCGGAGCATCGTCCATCCCCAGCGCCAGCTGCAGCTCGCGGAGTTGGCGAGAGCGTGCGGCGAAGTCACTCGACCGCTTCAAGCGATGTCTCTCGAAGGCGAGGCGGGCGTTCTCGGTGACGGTTTCCAGTAGTGCCCTTTTCTCGCCGCGCCGGGGAACGCGAACCGCGACCTTCGCGCCCCGCGCCGCGCCCAGCCATTGTTCGATGAGTTTCTTGTCGTCGGGATCGACCGGCACGAGGATCTGCTTAGGGACCTCGTTGTCTGAGTAGACGCGCTCGAGAAAGCTGGCGACGAGGGCCGGCGTCGAGAGGTCCTCGACCTTGTCCACGACGAAGCCCTTCCGTCCCGTCACGCGGCCCCCTCGAACGAAGAACACCTGGAATCCCGCCTCGAGCTCGTCCTCGACGAGCCCCACCACGTCGAGGTCCTCCTTGTCGGAGGTAACCATCTGCTGCTTCTCGATCGCCTTACGCACGTTGGCGAGCTGGTCGCGGAACTTCGCGGCGATCTCGTATTCCTGACGATCGGCCGATGCCTTCATGCTGGTCTCGAGCCGCTCGAGCACGGGCTTCGTGTTGCCGTCGAGGAAGTCGCACATCTCCATAACGATGCGGCGGTGCTCGTCGGCGTCGACGGCCTTGACGCAGGGCCCCGCGCACCTTTCGATGTGGAACAGAAGGCAGGGCTTCCCGCGCCTGCGACAGCGGTCGAACACCCCCTGTGAGCAGGTCCGCATGGGAAACGTCCGCAGCAGGAGATCGAGCGTGTCGCGGATTGCGTAAGCGTGAGCGAAGGGTCCGTAGTAGCGAACGCCCTTTTTCTTCGCACCTCGCATCACCCGCGCCCGCGGGTACTCCTCGTCCAGGGTGATCGCGAGGTAGGGATAGCTCTTGTCGTCGCGATAGCGAACGTTGTAGCGAGGGCGGTGCTGTTTGATAAGGCCGACCTCTAGATGGAGAGCCTCTATCTCGGTCTCGGTGACGATCCACTCGACGTCGGCGGCGGCCTCGACCATCGCCTGGGTGCGGGGGTGGAGATCGGCCGCGAAGTAATTCGACAGGCGCGACCTGAGCGACCGAGCCTTGCCGACGTACACGACTCGATCCGCCCGGTCCCGGAAGAGGTACACGCCCGGTTTTGTGGGTATCGCGCCCCGTTCGGGACGGCTCACCCTGGTGGTGGTCATAACCTCATTGTCACCCGCCGAGGCCGGGGGCCGGGGCCAATCGTTACATCAGATCCGGCCGGCGTTCCCGGGTTATGTCTTCGGCCTGCCGGCGTCGCCATTCGGCGACCGCTCCGTGATCTCCGGACAGCAGGACCTCCGGCACCTTCAGCCCCTTGTAGTCGGCGGGCCGCGTGTACTGCGGGTATTCCAGGCCACCCGAGGTGTGCGATTCGAAACGCAGAGAGTCCTCGTTGCCCACCACCCCGGGAACGACTCGACATACCGCCTCGATAACGATCAGAGCCGCGGCCTCGCCACCGGCAAGCACATAGTCGCCGACGGAGATCTCCTCGTCGACGGCGGCCTGCGCAACTCGTTCGTCGACGCCCTCGTACCTTCCACACACGAGAACCACATGGGGGCGAGCGGACAACTCCTCGACCTTTCGCTGGTTGAGTGTCGGCCCCCGCGGAGAAAGCAACACGACGTGCCCGTCGTCGCCGCGTGTCGCTTCGATCGCGTCGAAGAGGGGCTCCGGTCGGAGCACCATGCCTGCTCCCCCGCCGTAGGGATCGTCGTCCACCGAGCGATGGGGTCCGATCCCCCACGACCGTAGGTCGTGCGTGGTGATCGAAACCGTCCGCGCGTCGATAGCCTTGCCGAGAAGGCTGGCGCGCAGAGGGCCGTCGAAGAAATCCGGAAACAGGGTGATGACGTCGATGCGCATGTCAGTCCAGCAGCCCTTGCGGAGGGTCGATCGTGATGCGACCGGCGGCAGCGTCGATCTCTACGACGATAGCTTTGGTCATCGGTATGAGCTTGGGACCCGTCTTCGTTTCCACTTGCAGCAGGTCCTGGGCCGCGCCCGGGACGACCTCGACGGCCCGTCCCACGACGGCCCCGTCTGGTGTGCGCACCTCACTACCGATCAGGTAGTGCGGCCAGAACTCGTCCGCTTCGAGCGACCGCAGGTCCGCGGGCGTCACGAAAAGAGTCACCCCACGAAGCCCTTCGGCCCCCTCGCGATCGACGACTCCCTCGAACCTCACCAGAAGCCTGTCGCGATGACGCCGCGCCTCGACCACCGCGAGCTCGCGATCGTCGGGATCGAGCAGAACCGACCCGGGCTCGAACCGAAGCGGGTCGTCGGAGATGGGCAGCACGTAAACCTCGCCGTCGAGGCCGTGTGGTTTTCCGATCTGCCCGGCCAGCAGGCGCGCCGGCGGGTCGGGAGTCATAGTTGTTGCGCTAGGGGTACGGAGGTGGGGGCCCGGTCGGGACCGCTCAGTCGATTACCTCGACGGAGACGTTCTGGTGCTGGCGTTGACCCGACGCCTTTGCGACGGCGCGAAGGGAGCGAATGATGCGACCTCGCTTTCCGATTACCTTGCCGACGTCGTCGGGGTGAACCGAGAGCTCGAGGACGAGCCCCCCGTCGCCTTCGGTTTCGGTGACCTCGACCTCGTCCGGGTGATCGACGAGCCACTCGGCCACGTACTCGACCACCTCGCGGCTCACTTGTCCTCCTGGGGCTCCGCATCGGGAGCGGCGGCCTGCTGGTCCTCGGCCTCCGGCAGCTCGGCGGGCTCCTCGTCGACGGACGCCGCCGGAGTCGCCTTGATCGAGGCGGCCGGCGTCGGTTTAGCGGGGGGCGTTTTCATCTCGGGGGCGGCCTCGCCGGTGAAGGCAGACCAGGCCCCGCTCAGCTGGAGGAGCTTACGTACCTGGTTCGAGGGTTGAGCCCCCTGCTGCAGCCAGTAGACGGCGCGGTCGGTGTCGATGGAGATCTCGGAGGGCTCCCGCCGGGGGGCATAGTGCCCGAGGGCCTCGATGATGCGCCCGTCGCGGGGGCTGCGCGCGTCGGCAACCACAACCCGATAGCTGGGCTGCTTTCTCTTTCCGACGCGCATCAATCTGATCCTGACCATGGTCCTCCTAGGAATTCACGAGGGGATAAGCCATGTTAACAAGCGGTTCCCCTCGCCGAGTGCTCCGCTCGTTGCGGATACCGCAACCAATGGAGCAGTCGACGGGGGGACGAGCGGGTTAGAGGCCCAGGCCGGGGGGCATTTTGAAGCCGGCCGGCAGGCGCATCTTCCCTTTCTTTCCGCCCGACATCGACCTCATCATCTTGCGGACGTCGTTGAACTGTTTGACGAGCTTGTTGACCTCCTGGACAGAGGTGCCCGAGCCGCGCGCAATGCGCATCCGCCGGCTCCCGTTGATGAGCGAGGGATCGTTTCTCTCTCGCAACGTCATCGAATGGATGATGGCTTCGATGCGCGGTAGCTGCTGCTCGATGTCGGTGCCGGAGATCGCCATCTTCGACATCCCCGGCATCATCCCGAGAATCTGCGTCATGGGACCCATCTTCTTGAGGGCCTTCATCTGGGTGAGGAAGTCCTCGAAGGTGAAGTCCGCCTTGCG
>JALZEI010000011.1 GCA_030862115.1 Actinomycetota bacterium | reverse complement strand
AGGCAGGTCGAGAGAGTTCAGACCGGCCAGTACCTGTAGGACCCTCTCTCACCTATGGCGATCCCCAAGATCTGCGGCATCGAGACCGAGTACGGAATCTCGGTACGCGATCCTTCCGACTTCAACCCGATACTGACGTCCTCTCTGCTGATAAACGCGTACGCCCAGCCGGCCTTCAAGCGAGTCAAGTGGGACTACGAAGAGGAGAACCCGCTCCGCGACGCTCGGGGTTTCGAACGTGCCCCGGCGGAGGGTCCGGTCGAAGACGAGTCGGGGTTGGTGAACGTCATTCTTCCGAACGGCTCCCGTTACTACGTCGATCACGCGCACCCCGAGTACTCGAGCCCCGAGACGACGAATGCTTACGACTGCGCCCTGTGGGACAAGGCGGGGGAGAGGATCCTCGAGGCGTCGCTCGACGCGACGAAGGTGATAGTTCCCGACCGCGACGAGATCTTCATTTACAAGAACAACTCCGACGGTAAAGGCAACTCCTACGGCTGCCACGAGAACTACCTGGTCGATCGAACCGTTCCGTTTCCCCAGCTCGTGAAGCATCTGATCCCGTTCTTCGTGACGCGCCAGGTCTTTACCGGTGCCGGCAAAGTGGGGGCCGAGAACGGCGCGGCCAACGTCGACTTCCAGATCTCCCAGCGCGCGGACTTCTTCGAGGTCGAGGTCGGGTTGGAGACCACGTTCAAACGTCCGATCATCAACACGCGCGACGAGCCGCACGCGGACCCCGAGAAATACCGCCGCCTACACGTCATCGTCGGCGACGCCAACATGTCCGAGATCTCGACCTATTTGAAGGTCGGGGCGACGGCTCTGGTGCTTCGCATGATCGAAGACGATTTCATCGACGAGGATTTCACGCTCGCGGAGCCGGTTAAGTCGATACGCGCGATATCGCACGACCCCACCTGCACGACGACCGTCGAGCTGGCCGACGGCCGCAACATGACGGCCATCGAGCTCCAGTGGGAGATCTTTCGCCTCGCGCGCAAGTACGCCCAGGACAACGAGATCGACGAGCACTCCGACGACGTCCTCGATCGGTGGGAGGACGTGCTCGAGGGGCTCGAGAGAGATCCGCTGTCGCAGAAGAACAAGCTCGACTGGGTCGCCAAGATGTCCGTGCTGCAGGCGTATCGGGACCGCGACGGTCTCGCCTGGGACGCTCCCAAGCTCAAACTCATCGACCTCCAGTACCACGATGTTCGCCGGACGAAGAGCCTCTACTGGAAGCTCGTCGACTCCGGCAAGCTCGAGCGGCTGTTCTCGGACGCCGAGGTCGAGAGGGCCGTCGACTTCCCGCCCCCCGACACCCGCGCGCATTTCCGCGGCGAGTGCCTCCGCCGTTTCTCGTCTTCGATCGTCGCCGCGTCGTGGGACTCGCTGATCTTCGACACCGGCGAAGAGCCCTTGCGCAAGGTCCCCACTCTCGACCCCATGCGGGGGACCAAGGACAGGGTGCAGGGCCTTTTGGACGGAAGCTCGACCGCCTCGGAGCTCATCGGCAACCTCGGCACCTAGCTCGTTTTTTGTAAAGAGCGCTCGGTTTGCTGCCGACGCTTGTCCCAGGAGGCCGCACCCGCGGTGGCCTGCGGTTCCATGTCGCAGACCACGGGTAGCATTGCCCGGTGCGCCGTTAGGCAGGCCGGTGCGCCGTTAGGCAGGAAGGGGATCACATGAGCCCGGCAGGCGATCAGACACGCAAAGCAAAGCCCCGCCAAGACGAAGAGACCGCTCCCGCAGAGCAGGAGAAGGTCGAGTCCAGCGCGGAGGACGTAGACGAGCTGCTGGACGAAATCGACGAGGTCCTCGAGACGAACGCAGAGGATTTTGTAAGGAGCTTCGTACAAAAAGGAGGCCAGTAGAGCCTCCCCTTTGTACAGATTGGACCAACACCGGGGGGAAAGGCGAATGAATGAATGCGCTGTCCAGACTGCGGCGCCGACAAGCCTCTTGAGGACTTTCCCCGTAACAAACGAAAGCGCAACGGGCGCGGCGTCTACTGCAAACCGTGCCACAACGCGCGGGGTCGGGAAACCCGCGAGCGACTCTATGGCGGAAGTCGGCATTACCACCTGAAGCGTCGTTACGGAATAGGCGCGGACGAAGTGGACCGGATGATTCGGGAGCAGGGTGGTCTGTGCCCCGTCTGTCGCAAGCGGCCCGCGGTTCATGTGGACCACGATCACGTCAGCGGAAGAGTGCGGGCGATTCTCTGCGAGCGCTGCAACGGGGCCCTCGGCCAGTTCAAGGAAAACACTCAGACCATCCGCAATGCGATCGCCTATCTGAGGGAGCACGCGCCCTCGAGCTCCGCGTCAGATCAAGTCACGGAATCAGCCAAGGAGGTTTCAACATGCCCTGGTGTCCCCGCTGTCGAAAAGACGTTCCGGCAGCTCAGTTTTCTCGAAATCGAAGCACCCGGACCGGGTTCGGAGGGTATTGCAAGCCCTGTCACAACCAAGTCGTTAAAGAGCACGTAACCAAGAAGCACGGGAGTCGGAAGAACTTCCTGCTCGGCCTTCGTTATGGGGTCGAGGAGCAAACGGTCCTTCGACTTATCGAAAAACAGGGCGGAGGGTGCGCTATATGCCGGGAGCAGGCCGCCGAGCACTTGGATCACTGCCATCGGACGGGCAAGGTGCGTGGGGTCCTGTGCTTCAACTGCAATGGAGCCCTGGGGCGGATCGAGGATGACGTTGCGGTACTGGAGCGCGCTATCGAATATCTTGTCGCCCATGGAGCCGGTTAACGAGCCAACTATCCAGGACATGCTCC
>JALZEI010000200.1 GCA_030862115.1 Actinomycetota bacterium | reverse complement strand
ACTATCAGGTCTATGTGCACGGTCGGCCACTCGATCTGACCTACAAGGAATTCGAGCTGTTGAAGTTCCTCGCGCAGCGCCCGGGAAGGGTCTGCGATCGGGACCTGTTGCTACGAGAGGTGTGGGGTTACGACTACTACGGCGGGACACGCACGGTGGATGTTCACATCCGGCGGTTGCGCGCCAAACTCGGAGTCGAGCACGAGGCGTTGATCGAAACGATCCGCAATGTCGGTTACCGCCTCGTACCGCGACCGCGCGAACGCCAGTAGCACAACCGGCCCATAGGCTTCGCCACAGGGCCCCTAGCTCATCAGGTAGAGCACCGGACTTTTAATCCGGCGGGCAGGGTTCGAGTCCCTGGGGGCCCACCACTTCTTGTCAATAGCACTGACCGATGGGTCGCATCGGCCCCACAGCTGCAGCCACCAGATCGCCTCGGAGCTCAAAGCCGTGATCTGCGAGATCCGGCGTCAACACCCTGGTTGGGGGCCGCGGCCCGTACGGTCGGTCTTAACTTTCCATTCCCCCAGGAACTTCTGGCGAACCCTGACTTGCGCCCTCAACCCGCGCGCTTGACATGAAACGTCCACCCGGCGCCCTGCGATCCCAGATCAGGCTGACTCATGCAGCCATCTTCGTCCGACCAGTACGCGCTTACGCCAAAGTAGAGGTGTCGCTTCCTACCATCGGGCACCACTACGACTTCCCATGCGCGTGTCGCACCGTTCACAATCACTGGGCGAAGAACGGATGCGAGAGGCGTGGGCTCGCCGCGTCCGTAACCTTCATCGTCCAGACGTTCCCAACGATAGGCCTCGACCTCAAGGGGCATCGACGCCTTCTGGAGCCTGACCACGAGCTCATCATCAGCCGAGTAGAGAACGGCCTTTCGAAAGCTGGGCCAGGAATCACTAAAACGCGTCATACAAAAACGCGGATCCTTATCCGGGCTCGACCACTCGGCGTGGTAGCGCAGCCCTTCTTGCCGAAGCGCCCCCACTTGCAGTCTGGCGCGAGGTGGCCTGTGGTCGTCGGCATGCGCCTGACCGCCGATCAGGAGAATAAGAAAGAGCCCCGCGGCAACTATCCGCACCTTCATCCCCAAGAGGATTCGCCACGACGACCGTCATTCCTGTCCGACTAGAGCCGATGAAGCTGCGAGGGGCAGCGTCAATCGCTGATCTGTCTCACCTTTATCCGGTGTTGGAGCGCCTGACGCGAGGTTCCCACCGCCTCTGCAAGCTCCTCCCATGACGCACCTCTCTCCCGTGCGTACTGGACAGCTGCACTTTCAGGTCGTCGAGGGGACGACGGAGTTCCTGGATTGCGGGCAGCGCCGCGAACAGCAGCTCCACGTTCGAAGCCCGCCGCGCCATTGCCGCCTGTCCTTTGGAGTTGTCCCTCCCCAGACACCGAACTCCTGTGAGGTCTCCAGAGCCCACTGCAGGCAAAGCCCTTTCACCTTGCAATCGTTGCATACGACCCGCGCGCGTCTCGCACTTCCACCCTGTTCGGGAAACCACGTATCGGGATCGTCGGCGTTTCGACAGGCGGCCTGCTTCTGCCAAGGCGGCGCTTCAAGAAGATCGTCCACGAAACTCATCCGCGCGCATAGTGAAGGAGCTACTGAGCTTTGAGTCGGCAATCCAGGTTGCAACCATCGTGCAACCAAATTGCGCAATATTCATTGGTACAGGACGAGACAAAGACGTGGGATGAGTCGTAGAATCAGGCGGACTGCAGGACCAGAAGTTAAGGGATGTCCCCCCTCGACATCGACGCTGGAGGACTTTTAATCCGGCGGGCAGGGTTCGAGTCCCTGGGGGCCCACGTTCGGGGGCCCCCTCGCCTGACCCGAGCCCTCTCACCCTGCGTTTCTGTTCATCTCACCAATCGCTTTGGCGAGCGTGGCTTAACGAGTGAATAGATACGAACCGGGCTCACCGCTTGGGCGACGACTACTTCAAAGGATCTTCGGGCACAACACGCACGTAAGGTTCTAGTCGTTCCTACCTGCGGGAGTTGATGCTTTGTCCAGCAGTTTCAGTCCACGACGCGCCGCGCGAACCACGGCGGGGGCCCTGTTCGCTTCCGTGCCACCGCGGCTTTTTCGTTTCGTAAGGCTGCTCCCGTGGATCGGGGACATGATGCTGCGGGCGATCGATGCCACATTCGCGCCGAACACGCTCCTATCTAAGCGCATCCGGGCGGGCCCGTTGCGAGGGATGAGACTCGAAGTGGACCCGCGGGCGCTGGATATGGTGATCGGTCGCTACGAGCCGGCGATCCAGGAGATGCTGGAGAGGACGCTCCGGGGCGGCGACGTCGCCTTCGACATCGGTGCCAATCTCGGTTACTTCACACTCGTGATGGCGACGACCGTCGGTGCGGGTGGGCGAGTCGTGTCCTTCGAGCCCGATCCCCAGATGGCCGCCGCGTTGACGCGGAACATCGAGCGCAACGTCGGGCCCTCCGACCCCGTCGAAACGGTAATCGCTGCGATGGGAGCCGCAACGGGAAGAGTTCGCTTCGCCCGCGGGTGGCGAGCTACGCGGGGCAAGGTCGTGTCGGAAGGTGGTGACCTGGAGGTCGAAATGACAACGGTCGATGAGGCAAGCGAGCGTTACGGCGTGCCGCGGCTGCTGAAGATCGATGTCGAGGGCGCGGAGGTTGACGTTCTCCAGGGAGCGACTTCGGTTCTGAAGGCAGAGAAACCAGCCGTGATCGTTGAGGTGCATTCGCTTGAGCTCGAGCAGCGCTGTGCTCGGTTATTGCAGAGCTTTGGGTACGACTGCACGCGCACCGTAGATCGGGGCAAAAAGGAGACCTACCTAATTGCGAGGTGATCTCCATGAGGGGGCCGCATGCGACTGGCCCTCCCAATGCGGGGAGAGTAAGAGGGCTGGGTTCCCTTAAACGTCGACCGCTTGCAGCACGCGGCGCGCCGACACGCGGGACCGGTTGCGGCCCATCGCCTTCGACTCGTACAGAGCCTCGTCGGCGGCTTCGATGATGTGCTGGCCGTCGGGCGCGTGCAGTGGATAGATCGCGACGCCCGCACTGGTCGTAACGGGAACGGGCGCTTCGATATTCGCAATGAGCTCTCGCAGCCGTTCGGCGGTCTGGAAAGCTTCACTCTTGCCACACGAGGGCATAAGGACTGCGAACTCCTCACCGCCATAACGAGCGGGGGTGTCCGACTCGCGGCAGGCCGTACGTAAGACCTCACCGACCTTGCGCAATACGTCGTCGCCGGCCTGGTGACCGAATCTGTCGTTCAAAGTCTTGAAGTGATCGAGGTCGAGCATCACCAGAGTGAACTCCTCGCCGGTCCTGATGGAGCGGGAGATATCTTGGGACAGAGCCTTCTCAAACGAGCGACGGTTGGCGAGCCCGGTCAAAGCATCAGTGTCGGCCAGTACCTGAACCTGCTGCAACAGCCACGCCTTTCGCATGGCGAGCGCAGCGTGAGAGGCGCACTGCATGACCATCGAGATAACTCGTCGCTGAATCACGGGCTCATCCTGGTTGGCGCTCTCCAACACCAGCACTCCGAGAGGCTGGCCGTCGGCAAACATCGGCACTACGAGAAGGTTGCGGCCCCCGGGGAAGAGCTCCGCCAGTAGCGGGTCCTTTTTGTCGTCGAGTCTGGCGACAAGAAGGGCCTCTTGTTCGTCCCATGCCCTGTCGACCAGCGCGTCGACGCGAAGGGACGGCGTCAATTCTCCCTCAAGTCCCCGGCTCGCCATCGAGACCAATTGATCGTTGTGAATAGCCAGAACGGTAGCCCGTCCAAAATCAAACGCATGACACACTCGGCGCAGAGATGCCTCGGCGATATCAACGGGATCATCTAGATCCTCGAGTTCGTCCGCCATGGCCGCGAGGACACCAAGGTCGCTCCGACGGCGCCGAAGTTCTCTTTCGTTAAGCGAGGAGAACGGTGCGGTTGCCAGTGTGATCAGCCAGAAGATCAGCGTGTTGAAAATCCACGACTGGTAAAGGCTCATGTCCTCTTCCCCCACGTTGGGAGCAATGGCTCCCGGCGGGAGATCCATCTCGGTCATCGTCGGCGTGCGAAACACGACAAACAAGAGGATGGAGTGCACGAACGCGGCGGCGATCCCGGCACGGGAGTTGTAAGTGAGAGTCACCGCGATCAAGTGGATGTAGATGAGAAAGCGAAGAGGACTCAACGTTCCGCCACTTACGTAAAGGATCCAACTTAGAAAGAGACCGTCCGCGACTAGCATCAACGCGACCATTGGACTTGTGACCGAGGCGATGGTCCGCCTGGCCAACTCGCTCAGCAGGATTACCCCCGCGTAAACGAGAGCTCCCAGAGCCAGGAGATCCGGCCCGATCACCATCGTCTTCGGTGAGAACACGACCGACCACAAGAGAACGGCGATGAACCCCAGCCGGAGCGCGTGGAAATGGAGCTTCGTCGTCGGGGCCATGACGCGACCGGTCGTCGAAGCGGCGACCGTCCGGCCCTCGTCCTTGCGGGAGGTCCGGGCCCACGGCCTCAAGACCCGGCGTAGCCGGGCATCGACAACCTGAACTTGGGCCATCTCGCTCCTTCGGGCCTCGGGACCCGGCCACAGCGAGCCGGGGCGCGTCCAATCCTGCTCTTGAAGCATCGACTCGGGGGGGCCCGTCTTGAGCTAAGTGCCCCCATTGCCCGCAAGAACACCGCCCGGTCAGTCTCGGATACGAGAATTCGGTCAAAACCGGACATTCCGCCAAATTTCTCCAGGCGCTTTCTCAAAAGGGGCCCGGGGGGGCCGATAGGTAGAAGAGGAATCCGCTCGACGACCCAAAGGGCCGCTATCCCGGGGACCTTGCCCCGCACCCGGGGGCCCACTGCCTGGAGGAGGAAAGTTGTCGCAACGGCAACGGCAGACACTGCCGGCGCTGATTATCGGCCCCCTTGCCGAGGCCGGCGTTGCCGCCGCGGAGAAGATCCGCGGCCGGCGCTCTAGGCGCGCCCAGAACCGGGCAGTCCGAGCCGAGCGGGTCGAGGCGGCCAAGCTCGAAAGACTGCAACGAGCGGAGGCTGTTCGAGTCGAGAAGCCAGTCTCAGCGGAGCCACAAACAGAAGTCGAGCCCCCACCCACGCACGAGGCATCGACCACCAACGTGCCCGCACCGAAAACGCGGACGGCGCGCCCGGCGCAGAAAAAGCGCGGGCTACGCGAAACAAAGCCCCGCAACGAAAGACTGCGCCCTGCGAAAAAGGCTGCGCCTCGCCCTGACCGTCCGGCTCGAAAGCCCAAAGCGGTGCGGCGTCCGAAAGCAGACGGTCGTATGCATCAACCTGCAGCGCGCGCTCTAGCCGTCGTACTCATTCTGCTGGTCGGACTACCGCTCTTCCTCGCTTTTCAAAGCACCACGCCCGCCCAGGCGGCGGGGATCATCCAGTTCGGCGGCCACGTCGGCACACAGCTCGGCGCCGGGTGTCTTTCTGGGGGAACCCAAACCGTTCTCGCCGACGCCGACGCCTACGTCGAGAACGAAGGGCCCACGACCAACCACGGAGGAGACACTGAGCTGTTCGTAAAGAGAGACGGCACGAATACGCGACACGCTTTTGTTCACTTCGATCTTCCTACGATTCCGACCGAGTGTGAATTGCAGTCCGCCACCGTCAGATTGCACAAAGCGATAGGAGGCAGCGTCGTCCACTCGCTGTCGCGGGTCGCTGCACCGTGGTCGGAAGGCTCTATCACCTGGAACAATCAGCCGGGAACTTCCGGCTCCCCGCAGTTCCTGACCACCGGCAACGGCTGGAACGAGTGGAACGTGACTACCCACGTCCTCGACATGTACGACACGACCAACCACGGTTTTGTCGTCCAAGGTGATCCCCTCAACCCGTCCAACAACCAGCGATACGACAGCAGGGAGACCGCTCGGGACCCTGAGCTCGTCCTGAACTGGGGGCCCGCCCCCGGAACCTCTCTCACGGTGGGAGTGGGTGGTGACGGAGTGCCCCCGGGTAACAGCGTCCTCGTTTCGTTCGGTCTCGACGCCGACGTCACGGGTCCCGTCAGCGCGACCGACACCCAGGGCAACTCCTACTCCGTCGACGCCGACTCCACCCTGATGGGTAGCGCACGGACAGTAATACTGTCGGCCCACAACGTGAAGCGGCTGACGGCGGGCGATTCCATCACAATTACGCACCCTCCGGTCGGCGCTCGCGGCGCAAGTGTCAGCCACTTCTCCGGGCTGGCCGAGTCCGGTGCCCGCGATGCAACCAGCACGGCGCAGGGTCTGAGCGCAACCGCAACATCGGGCGCGGCCACAACCAGCGCGCCGAACGAATTGCTTGTGGGGTCGTTCGTCATCTCGGGTGGGGCCACCTTCAGTACGGGAGGCGGTTTCACAAGCCTTCCCTCGGTCGTCGCCCCCGGTTATGGATCCCTGCACCCCTCGTATCAGATCGTGTCGGGGGCAGGCTCCTATTCGGCGTCCGGTTCTTTGAGCGCTTCGTCTCCCTGGGCCGGAGCGATCGCGACCTACAAGATGGACACGAACACTCCGGTGGTCGAGATCACGGAGCCGATCGAAGGTTCGTTCATCTCCGACTCCACACCCACCTTGGAGGGAACGGCCGGCTCTGAACTAAGCGACTCGCAGGATGTAACGGTAAAGATTCACGCCGGGCCGGACACGACGGGAGCCGTGGCGGAAACGCTCGTTGCGAACCGCGAGTCGGATGGTGACTGGACGATCGACAGCGCCGGCCTGGATGATGGGGTCTACACGGCCGTTGCCGAGCAGGTCGACGGCGCCACCAACCAGGGAACCAGCGAGCCGGTGACCTTCACCGTCGACACGACCACTCCGGAGGCGCCGACCGTCGAGGGTCCCACCTTAGGCAACAACGTCACGCCGGAGTGGACGATCACCGGCGAGACCGACGCTACCTTCGAGTGTGAAGTATGGAAGGGCATGACGATCGTCATCCCCGTTGCGTCGTGTACCTCTCCGTACAGTCCGACACTCGACGACGGTGATGGGCTTTACACAGTCATCGTTCGCCAGCTCGACCAGGCAGACAACGTCTCGCCGCTAACTTCCACCGACTACGAGCTCGACACAGATCCTCCTCTGGCTCCCTCGATCAGCGGACCCGCGAGTCCCGACAACGATGCCACGCCGGACCTCGAGTTCGACATCGAGGAGAACGCAATCGCCGAGTGCAAGGTGATGAAGGACACGACTTTGATCGAAGACTTCACGCCGTGCACCTCTCCGCAGAACTACACCCTCGTCGACGGTGACGGGATCTACACCTTCTATGTCCGGCAGACAGACGACGCCGGCAACCTCTCTGCCGAGGCGACGCGCGATTACGAGCTGGACACGGGCGAACCGGAGACGACCCTGGACGAAGGCCCGACCGGCCCCACGGCGGATAACTCCCCGACTTTCGAGTTCTCCTCCGGAAACCCGGGATCTGCATTCGAATGCGACCTGGACGGTGTCGGCTACGAGAGTTGCTCGTCACCGCGGGACTACCTCGCGCTGTCCGACGGACCTCACACCTTCAGCGTGCGGGCCGTGGATGCCGCGGGCAACATCGACAGCACGCCGGCCACGAGTGACTTCACCGTCGACACGCAAACCCCGGGCGCGCCGAGCCTGACCGGGCCCGTCGCCAATCCGGGCACCGACACGACGCCCACGTGGGACTTCGATGGAGAAACGGATGCGGCGTTCGAATGCCAACTCGACAAGGATGGCGTTGCCATCGTGTCCTACGGCTCCTGTTCGAGCCCGCAGGAATACACCCTCGACGACGACGGTACCTATACGTTCTCGGTTCGCCAGGTGGACGCGGCCGGTCACGTCTCGCCCGCCGCAACTCTGGATTATGAGCTCGACACCAGCGTGCCCGACACGACCATCGACTCGGGACCTTCGGGATTCACCGCAAATGCCGACCACACCTTCGAGTTCTCCTCGGAAGAAGCCGACGTGATGTTCGAGTGCGAGCTTGACGGTTCGGGTTTCCAGTCCTGTCTCACTCCACGCGACATCAACGGCCTCTCCGATGGTGAGCACACCTTCAGGGTCAGGGCGGTGGATGCTGCCGCCAACACGGACGCATCGCCTGCGACCACGACCTTCACCGTCGACACGCAGACCCCGGATGCACCGACGATCACGTCGCCGCCCACGCCGAGCAGCGATACGACACCCGAGTGGGAGTTCTCGGGGGAACCGACTACCGACTTCGAGTGCCGGCTGGAAAAGGGCGCTCAGGTCATCTCTGGATTCGAGCCGTGCATCAATTCGCAGACCTACACACTCGATGCCGGAGACGGGACGTACACATTCTCGGTGCGCCAAACCGATGAGACGGGCCACACCTCGGAGGTTTCGACCAGCGATTACGAGTTGGACACAGACGTTCCGATCGAGCCGACGATTACGGGTCCCGACGGCTCTAGCAGTCAGGAGTCGGTCGATCTGGAGTTCGACATCGAGCCCGGAGCGACGGCCGAGTGCAAGTTGGAGAAGGACGGACAGATCATTCAAGACTACGCGGCCTGTACGTCCCCCGAGACTTACGACCTCGTGGACGGCGACGGCACCTATAGGTTCTTCGTCCGGCAGACAGACGCCGCGGGGAACGTATCGGAGTCCTCGTCACAGGATTACGAACTCGACACCAACGGACCCAGCACATACATCGACGCCGGACCCTCCGGGCCGGTGGCAGACGCCAATCCGTCCTTCGAGTTCTCCTCAGACGAGATCGATGCAACCTTCGAGTGCGAACTCGACGGAGGGGGCTTTGCATCGTGCTCGTCGCCCCAGGACTACACGCTCCTGGCGGAGGGTAGCCACACATTCCGCGTCCGTGCCGTAGACGCCGCCGGCAACGCCGACGGGACCCCGGCCGAACGAACCTTCAACGTGGACACGACGGCTCCCGCGCCCCCGACGGTCACCGGACCGAGTCCTACCCCGGACAACGACACGAACCCCAAGTGGAGCTTCGAGGGGGAGCCGAACGCCACCTTCGAGTGCCAGCTGCAAAAGGGACCGGAAGTTGTGGCGGGCTTTGACTCGTGCATCTCTCCCAAGGACTACAACCTCACCGACGGCGACGGCACGTACACGTTCTCCGTGCGTCAAACGGATGAGGCCGGCAACTTCTCGCAGACGGCGACGAGCGACTACGAACTCGACGCGACCGCTCCCGTAGCGCCCACGATCACGGCCCCCTCGGGCATAAGCAGCGTGACCTCGCCGCTACTCGATTTCGAGACCGAGGGTGACGCCTCCGCGGAGTGCCGACTCACGAAGGGCGCGGCGGTCATCAGAGACTTCGAACCCTGCACCGCTCCCCAGAGCTACAACCTCACGGACGGCGACGGCACGTACACGTTCTCGGTGCGCCAGACGGACGGCGTCGGCAACACCTCTGAGATCTCCACACAGGATTACGACCTCGATACCGAGGCACCAGATACCTTCATCGACTCGGGCCCGTCCGGACCAAGTCCCAACGCGGCTCCCTCATTCGAATTCTCGTCCGATGAAAACGACGTAACTTTCGAGTGCGACCTGGACGGGTCCGGTTTCGGAACCTGTCCTTCGCCCCAGGAGTACAGCTCACTGTCCGACGGTCCGCATACATTCCGGGTCCGCTCCACCGATGCGGCCGGTAACCAGGATGCAACGCCCGCGCAGAGTGATTTCGAGGTGGACACCGGTGCCCCGGACGTGTCGATCGACTCCTCACCCAACAGCCCGAACAACGAGCGGACGCCGACGTGGCAGTTCTCCGGTGAAACGGGCGCGTCCCTAGATTGCGAACTGCGCGATGCGACCGCCGTAATCGATGCGTTCTCTGCCTGTTCGTCGGGCTCCAAGACCTACGACGTCGGCCCCCACGGTGACGGCGAGTACACGTTCACGGTCAGAGCGACAGATGCGGCCGGAAACTCATCGTCGACATCGAGCACTTACATAAAGGACACCACCGGCCCTTCATCGGAGGCGACAAGCCCTGAGCTGACCGCCACGTCACCCATGACGGTGACCTATGCCAGCGCCGATGAACTAACCGGCATAACCGAAGTTGAGTTGTGGATGCGGGGGCCGAACGACGGAAACTACGCTCTCGTCGGGACCGACACGTCGCCCGATTCGCCGACCTTTGCCGTCACATTGGATCAAGGTGATGGCGCGTATCGCTTCTTCACCAGGGCTCTCGATGCGGCGGGTAACCGGGAAGCACCTCCCGTCGGATTCGACACGGAAACCGAGCTCGACACCGACGGTCCGAAAGCCAGAATCGATTCGGCCCCCGACGAGCAGTCGACGAGTTCGCCCTTCGAGTTCGAGGTGTCATCAGACGACCCCGAGGCCACTCTCGAATGCTCCTTGACTAGAGATGGATCGGACGTTTACGAGCCGTGCACCTCGCCGGTCACCTACCTCGACGATGGTGACGGGATCTACACGTTCAAGGTGAGAGCCGTCGACTCCGCCGGAAACGTCGGCGTCCCGGCGATCTACTCGTTCTCTTTCATCCTGTGTGAACCCACAGAAACGTCCACCCCTGCCGGCTCGGAAACCGTCGCGCCGGGCCCGCAGCCCGAGGTAGAGCCGGAGCCGCAGCTGAGTCCCGAGCCCACCGCCGAGACCACCGCCACGGAGACCGAGACGAGCTCGTCGCCGGCCCCGACCCCTACGCCCGCTCCGGAGCTGAGCCCCGAGCCCGTTGCGGAATCGGACGACACTTCCACGACCGCGAGAACGGTCGCTCCCGCCGCGCGTATCGAGCCGTCGCCCGAGCCGTGCGTGACACCGCCGCCGCCTCCGCCTCCTCCGCCTCCGCCGCCTCCGCCGCCTCCGCCTCCTCCGCCTCCGGTGTCGCCGACTCCATCACCGTCGGTTGTGGATCCCGGGACGGGTACCCCCCCGGTCGATCCTCCGGACATCGATAAGCCGAGCGCGCCGGTGAACCCGCCGGAGACCCGCGAGCCCAAAAAAGAGGAGACTCACGCCGGTTGGCGACCGCCGGGAGAGCGCCCTCTGCTACAGGACGAGCCCGCGCCGCGGCTTCCGGGTGATGCCAATAAGGACTTCGGCACGGACGATCTCGGCGCCCTGGCCGCGGCAGCCATAAGGGCCTTCGCGTTCCCCTTGGTGTTGGCGTTGCTCGTCGTGTTCTACCTGTTCGTCCAGTACTGGCTCGACCGCAAAGATCCAAAGCTCGCGGTCGCTCCAGTGCACGCCGAGCACGACCTGGTGAGGTTCATATGAGAACGCAGGCTCTATGGCGCACAGATAGCGAGGCACTGCCGAGCGAGATGGTGTCGTTGTCCGAGCGGCTTTCTCACATGCTGCTCGTCCGAATCGCGCTCGTAGCCGTGACGTTGTGCTCCGGATTCTTCGGTGTGGGAATGGAAGTAGGCGGAACCGCGACTCTCCTAACGATCAGTGGCGGATACGTCCTTTTGTCGCTCATCGTCGAGGGGGTCCGCAAGGCCGGTGGTGGACGCGGACTCGTAGTTATCGGCATCGTGCTTCTTGTCGACGGCGTTTACCTCGGATGGATTACCTACGCATCGGGAGGTGCGCACAGTCCGTTGCGCTTCCTTTTGTATGCACACCTCATCGCTGTCACCTTGCTCGCGAGCTACCGAACTGGTCTAAAGATCGCCCTATGGCACTCGTTGCTCGTCTTCGTCGGCTTCTACGCGCAACTCGCGGGATTCCTTCCCCCGGTCGAGGTCGCTAGGGGAACAACGGAGTTCGCAGCTACGCCTTTCCATCGTTTGTCCGTGTACAACCTAATGGCCTTCTGGTTCGTTGCGATAGGGACGGCCACGTTCTCGGCCTTTAACGAGAGAACATTGCGACGACGTGGGTTCGACCTCGAGGCGCTGGCTCTTATGGCCGCCGAGATGGACAAAGTCAGCGACACGAGGGGGGCCGCCGAGTGTCTGGTCAATATCGCGGCCGATACGTTCTCTTTCGACAGTGCCGCAGTCATGGTGATGGTGGACGATCGTCTGACCGTCGTTGCGGAGCGAGGATGCGGGCCAGCGCCTAAGTCCGACCTGCTCGCCGATCGGGCCATCGTGGAACTTGAGCGCGATCGCAAGACGTTCATGCTCAAGGACGTCGATCCCACGGCAAACGCCGGTCTCATGTCTCTGTTCCCACGGGGTAAGCGGATCGTGTTGGTCCCACTAGTGATCGAAAACGAGTGGGTGGGAGCCGTCGTGGCCGAAGCCTCTTCGAAACGACGCCATCGAGTGGATGCGAGCGTCCTGAGAGTCGTCGAGCAATTCGCTACGCAGGCGGCCGTCGCGCTAAGCAACGTCTGGCTGCTAGAACAGGTTCAGAAGCTCGCCGACACGGACTCACTGACGGAGATAGCAAATCGTATGGTCTTCGATCGCACTCTGAGCGCGGAACTCAAGCGAGCCGACCGCAACGGCGAGTCGGTCGGGCTGATCATGGTCGACATCGATCATTTCAAGACGCTGAACGACCGTTACGGCCACCAAACGGGAGACGAGACGTTGCGCATACTTGCGGCCGCCCTCGAAGCCCAGTCGCGGGACTTCGACCTGGTCGCCCGCTACGGAGGCGAGGAGTTCGCGATCATCCTCCCGGCCACAAACCCCGAGGCCGGTGCCTCGACGGGCGAACGCTTCCGACGATTGATCGAGCAGCTCGAGACCCACGTCCCCATTACCGCAAGCATCGGCGTCGCCTCATTCCCGGAGAACGCGGCCGACCAGGACGGCCTGGTGCGGGCGGCCGACACCGCTCTATACGACTCCAAGCGGGCCGGCCGTAACCGGGTGACGGTGAGCGAGGAGCGCCCCAGCCTGCACACGGTGAGCGGCTAAAGCCTCAATCGACTCTCTCGTGCCCCACAAAATCAAGGATTTTGGGGGGCCGGCGTCAAACACTTAGACCATGGGCGGCATTCGGGTTCCTAATCGCGTTCGAGCGCCGGCGCTTGCCCTCATGGCGCTCGTCGTGGTGGTCGCTCCCAATTTGACATCGACGGCGGCGCCAGCCCGGTCCCGTGACTGCCTGGCCAGGGTCGCCGGGCTCAATCTGCAGAGGGCCACCATCCCGCAGCTTCGCCGAGCCCTCGCCTCGGGCCGGCTCACGAGCGAAAAGCTGGTGCGAAGCTACCTAAAGCGCACCCGCGCCTACGACCCTCATCTGAACTCCATCCGGCACCTGAACAAAGATGCCCTCAAGCAGGCCCGACGCTTCGACCGACTGCGCAAGGCGGGCAAGGCGCGCGGCCCCCTCGGCGGGATCCCCATCCTTCTCAAAGACAACGTCAACACCACGGACATGCCCACGACGGCCGGCTCGATCGCGCTCAAGGGAAGCGTCCCCAAACACGACGCCTTCATCACGAAGAAGCTCGAGGGGGCCGGGGCGATCATCCTGGGCAAGCTCAACCTTTCGGAGTTCGCCGG
>JALZEI010000262.1 GCA_030862115.1 Actinomycetota bacterium | reverse complement strand
CGGCCGCGGTGGTGTTGTCGCCCGTTCCGTCTGCCGGCGTTCCGACGCTGTCCTGATCGTTCAGGAAGTTCGAATCGTTCAGGGGGTCCTCGATCTGCACCTTGGCGGGGACCGTCGTCACCGCTTGCGCGATCATGCTCTGGCTAAGGGCCGCGGCGACCAGGCCGGTGGCGGCCACGATTGACCAAAATCTCTTTCCCATCCCTACTCCCTTGTTCATGAGCGAGGACTGCCTCAGACAGATCCCCGCTAACCACTTCCGCACGCCGACGGCATGCTCCGAGAGAGGTATTGGCCGCAGGGCCGGATTTACCTGCCTCCTCCCGTAGATCGCCCCAGTACGACGGCCCCCTAGGGCGGTCGCGTAGCCGGGCGAACTTCCCCCGAGCTGTGGCGCAACACCGAGATCGTGCGCTTCCACGAGTCGCGCAGATCCTGCTCTGGGAAGCGTTTACCGCTTTGCAGTTCTTCGGCTATTGGAACGATCTGGAACCCCGTGGGATCGACCCAGGTGGGGCGGTATCTGACTTCTGTCGCTTGGAGTTCCCCCTCCTCGACTCGGACCTCGACTTCGGCAATCATCCCGTCCTGAGTGGCCGCGGGGCAGCAGGTCGGGGTGGCCCCCAAACGCTGGTTTGAGAGGATGTTGCCGAGCCCGAAGACGACATAGGTGTCGCGCATCCTTCGTATTGGTTGGACCACGTGAGCGTGGTGTCCGAGGACCAGATCGGCCGTTCCGTCGCGGGCTAGACGGCGTGCCAGCGACAACTGCTCCGCCGTGAGCTCACTTTGATACTCGAGACCCCAGTGGAGCGACACAACGATGAAGTCCGCCCCTGCGTCTTCTTCTCGCCCCACATCTTTCAGTATTCGCGTGGGCTTTATCAGGTTGACCGACCACTCCTTACCGGTCGGTAGATCGATGCCGTTGGTCCCGTAGGTGTAGCTCAAAAGAGATATGGCGTTTCCATTGATGTCGATTCGAGCAATGTCACTGAGTCGCCGCGACTCCGTTGTGCCCGCGTGGTGTATCCCAAAATGATCCATGACCCTCAGTGTCGATTGGATGCCCTCGAACCCCTGGTCGAGCGAGTGGTTGGAGGCGGTCGAGCACGCGTCGAAGCCGGTGCGCACTAGAGCCTGTCCCACCTGGCGGGGCGCGTTGAAAAGCGGGTAGGAAGTGATTTCGTCGTTGGTCCACGACAGAGGTGTCTCGAGGTGGCAGATGGCCAGATCGGCCGATTCAATAAAGGGCCGAATGCGGGAGAACATGGGGCGGAAGTCGTAAGGACGACCGCTCATTTGTCCATCCTGTGCCGCCCGGTCGGCCACAGCTTGATGAATGAGGATGTCGCCCGTCGCGGCAATCGTGAAGGGCTCTCGAGTCGGCAAGTCCACGGTTGGCTCGGGAACATGCGGGCTTTCGAAGCGCTTTGTGACGTCCGGTGAGGTGCTCAGCAGGATCACCCCTAAAATCGAGATCGCTATCGCGCTGGCGACGAGTAACTCGACCCCCCGGGGCGGGCTGATCTTCTGAAGAGACTTCCAAACCGCCATCTATTCGTTCACCATCTGTGACGCGAACGCAGGAATGAAGGATAACGACGGTCGCTTATCGACATTAGCCAATTGCTGGGTAAGGACGGCCCATAATCGACATGATGAACGATCGGCCCCGCCTCGGCCCGGCCCTCTAGTTGAGTGACCGCCCAAGCTCCCTTACAGGCGGGTGGCCTCGGAGGTGTAGGTTGAATCCCTACGGGGGAGATGAACATGCGCACCGTTCGTTGCGATGAGTGCGGACACGAAAGCGTGGCCGGGGATGTAGCGGCCGGACGATGTCCTGAGTGCGGAACCCAGCTGAGTTTCGTCATACGTTTGGATACCGTCGACGTTGAAACGCTGCGTACCCGCGTTCTGTTAGTCGACGACGACGAGCACGTGCGAGACGTGGTGCAGAGTTACCTGGAAGCTCAGGGTTTTCACGCCGTGCGGGCGGCAGCTAGTGGGCCGGATGCTGCGGCGATTGCGGAGAAGTTTCGTCCCGAGATCGTTTTATTGGACTACCTGATGCCGGCCCTGAAAGGGGACGACACGGCCAAGCTGCTGAGAAAGATCGTGCCGGGCGCCCGGGTGATCGCTTTTTCAGGGGCCCTCAGCGAATGTCCCCAGTGGGCCGATGCCTATCTCCCAAAGAGCGAGCTCCCGCAGGCCGCGCAGCTCATCGAGGTGTTGCGTCCGGTCACCGTCGAAACGCGGGTTTCACCTCGACCCGGCGTCGAGTAAAGGGCCTGTTCGCCGCCCGGGCATAGATGGCCGTGGGACCCAGCCAAAACAACACGCTGTTCTTATCGCCGTTCTTGCCGCCGCCGTTCTTTTTGTCTTTATCGCCCCCGAGGTCGACGTTGAAGTCGACGCCCAGCAGCACGAGTGGCCACAGCACGATCGCAAGCAAGAGGTTGATGACGTCCCCCACATTTCCGACGTCACCGAGGTAGTCCTTCACGGCCGCGATGACGACCCCAATTACGAGATAGGCGATCAGCAGGATGGTTCTCACGGCCGGCTCCCTCCTGTGCGTTCGTTGATTGGTCTGCTCTTTCCCAGAGAGCAGGACCGCTAACCCCGATATCTCCGCGGCCTCATGGCCCCTCACCAGGGCGCATGCTGCCGGGTGCCCGGAGGATAGGGTTGACTATCGGACGACGATAGCTCGGCGCCGGGCACCCGGCTGCCATTTCAACCGTATACAGACCAGACGAAACCGCCGCTCGGCGAACGGGGGTACTGAGCCAGATGACCGACCTGAAACGAGAGCGCGAGCGCAACGAGGCCTCCAGGCTGATTTCCGAGTGAGATTCCGTCGTCGCAGTTTGTTTATCCGAGGCCTGCACCGGGTGCCGGCAAGGCCGGCGTGGCGCGTCCTCTTAGGGGGACTGCTCGCCCTCACGATGCTGGCCCTCCTGGCGCCCGCCTGCACGACGGCCGAGTCCGAAGGTTGCTCGTCTGCACGGGGCTCGGGGGAGCGACCAACGACGCCCAACGTCTTGCTCATAGTGACCGACGACCAAAGAGGCGCCGGCACCCTAGACGTCATGGATTTCACGAGGAAGTGGTTCGCTGAGAACGGTACAGACTTCCCCAACGCCTTTGCCACCACTCCGCTGTGCTGTCCCTCTCGTTCGAGCATCTTTACGGGCCAGTACGCTCACAATCATGGCGTCAAGGTCAATCCGGCGATTCCAAACCTCGATCCGGAGACATTGATCCAAAAGCGGTTACAGGACGCGGGATACAAGACAGGTTTCGTAGGTAAGTACTTCAATGCATGGAGGATCAAGGACCCGCTTCCATACTTCGACCGGTTCACGTTCTTTACGCCCGAGAGAAGAACGACTCGTGATGAAGGCGCCTACCTAGACATGAAGTTCAATAGGGACGGCAAGAGAGGACATGTCCGACGGTACTCGACGCACTACATCAGAGACCGTGCTCTTTCCTATCTATCCCGCTTCGAGCGGCAGGACGAGCGGCCCTGGTTCGTGATGGTCGCACCCTATGCCCCGCATCTCCCCGCGACGGCCGAACCGAAGTACGAACGTGCACCGGTACCTAGGTTTCGCTTGAATCCCGCGCTGAGAGAATCCGACACGAATGACAAGTCGGATGTCTATCCGACGTCGGAAAATACAGACGCGAAACACTCGATCGACGACCGCAACGCTCAGCTCCGATCGCTGATGTCCGTCGACGACATGGTCAAGCGCTTCGCGACGAGGTTGGAGTGTCTAGGCGAGACCCGCGATACGGTCGCGATCTTCACCTCGGACAACGGTTACCTGTGGGGCGAACACGGATTCAGCGGCAAAGGCAAGCCGTATCGAGAATCCGTAGCAGTCCCCCTGTTGATCCGGTGGACGGAGGGGGGCCACCCCCGGGTCGATCGGCGAATGGCGGCGAACATCGACCTCGCGCCGACGATCGCCGAGGCGGCTGGGCTCCCGCAGGAATCTTTGGGTCACGTGGACGGTGAATCTCTGACGACGCCCGGCCCGGGGCGGAAGGCATTGCTGTTCGAATATTGGTCCGGCGAGAAGCGACCGATGCCTGGATGGGCTTCCATCCGGACGAACTCCTTTCAGTACGTCGAGTACGAGACGCCCGAGGGCGACGTTGTCGCTCGCGAGCTTTACGACCTAAAGAATGATCCGTGGCAGCTGGAGAACGTCTTGCGTGACGACGACCCGAGCAACGACCCGTCCGCCGCCCGGCTCAATCTGCTCGAGCGACGGTTGCGAGTTCTGAGAACCTGCGCGGGCACGACCTGTCCGTGACCGTGGAAGAGAACGACGACGACGACAAGGAACGCCCGGCACGCACGGGCCTGACGGCTCGGGGCCGCGATAAGGGATGGTTATGGCTGATCCCGCTGGGCATCCTGGTCGTCGGAATGGCTCTGCTCGAAGTATCGATGCTCGACCGGAGACCGCTGGCCAACGACGAGTCGACGAGCTATTTCATTGCGCATATCGGGTGGTCGGCCTTCTGGGAGTCGATCCGGACGAGCGAGGCGAACGGAAGCATCTTTTATTTTCTTCTGCGCTTCTGGCTGAACGTAGGTCGGTCTGAAGGCGTCCTGCGGGCGCTGCCTATGGCGTTTGCGGTGGCTACCGTCCCCGTGCTTTTCGCCGCGACCAGACTTCTCTTCGGTTGGCTCACGGCGCTTGTAGCCGCCACTCTTGTCGCGACCAACGTCATGTTTCTTGAGCACGGCCAGGACCTTCGCAGCTACTCACTGTCGGCGCTGCTGGTAACGCTCTCGAGCTGGTTCTTCGCGCGTGGGCTGGCAAATCCATCTGTGGGGAACCGGATCGGTCACATCGCTGCATCTGCTCTGGCTCTGTATGCCCACTTCTTCTCGTCGCTGGTTCTTCTTGCCCAACTGCTGGCCTCTTTGCTTTACCCCGACCGGCGGCGCTCCTTGCGTTTCGTCGGCGGGAACATGGCGATCGTGGGGTTGCTCGGCAGCCCTCTTGCGGCTTTCGTACTCTTTAACGACCGAGGACAGGTCGACTGGATCCCCGAGTTATCGCCGAAACGGGTCCGTGAGGCGTTGCTCGAGCTCTCCGGGATGCCGAGTAAAACGACGATGCTCGTACTCGGTGGGGTCCTCGTGGCGGGCTTTGCACTGGCTGCCTGGAAACGTCCGCCCGACCCGGCACGCTCGGCGTCCAAAAGCTCCACCGGTGCCTTCGAGGCGCGGGCGTGGCGGCTGAGCTTCGCGGCTCTCTGGTTCGTATTGCCGATTGCGGGAGCATTATTGATCTCGGTCTTCAAACCGCTGTTTGTGTCGAGGTATCTGCTCGTCGCTCTTCCCGGTCTGGCGATCAGCACCGCGGTGGCGATATCCAGTTTGCGCCAGCCCTTGGCGGTCGTGGCTGTAACCATGGGCTTCGTGTTTCTTGCGAGCCAGGGAATCAGTGAGTGGCGCTCGACGCCTTTGGGCAAGTGGGGATATTCGGAGAAGGTCAACTACGTGAGGGAGGCGGCGGAACCAAGGGATGGGTTCTTCCTGTATGCACCAACGATCATCCGCCCGTTTGGGTACTACGCAGGTTACTACGGTCACGGCCCCGAATCCTCGGCGATACCGCCTCCGATCTATCCCGAACTCGACTGGCTCGGCTACAGCGCGACGAAATACCGACCAAACCTGGAGCGCCTCGAGCAAGAGGTTGCGCAACACGACCGCGTCTGGCTCCTGGCGGGATTCGCCCGCGATAAGCCCCGCGTGCGCGAGCTGAGAAAAATCCGATCGATGCTCTGGTCTGAATGCACCGGCGGGGTATCGGACACGGCGTTTGGGGGGGACCTGGAGCTTTACGAGGGTTGTGGAACTCGCTAACACGTCGACCGTCGCCCGCCTCTTGCGGGTCCTATCGGGATGAGCGATCTGGCGACCGAGCTCGGCATCGCGAGAGGCGCACGCATCGGGTTCGTCAACGAACCAGAGAGTTTCGTGGCGGCGGTCGAACCCTTGCCTGCCGACGTGCGACTCTTCGATCGCGCTTCCGAGCCGCTCGACGTCATCGTGTACTTCAGCGATACCAAAGCCAACGTCGAGCGGCGCGTTCCGCTGCTAAGCCAATACCTGGCCCCCGGAGGGACACTCTGGGTCGGTTACCCCCAGGCACACTCGTTGGTGGCGGGCGACCTGACACAACGAGACGTGAAGATCATCGGGCGAAGGGCGGGCCTGGTGGACTCTCGAGAGATCTCGCTGGGCACGGATTGGAACATCCTCGGATTTCATCCGGCTCCCGATGACCTTAGGAAGGGGGAGTCTTGGGAGGCTCCCTCATCTCAACGAAACCTGGGGCGTTTCTTGCGTTAATTACGTATGGCTGGCTCACCGCCGCCGTGTCAGCATGCTTTTCGTCAGGCCGGGACAACTGAACGCCACCGGTCTTCGTGAGGGGATCAAAGGAGGTTAGGTGAGCCGCAGTCTTCGAATTGCACTACTGGCTACTCTGCTATCTGTCGTGGTGGCCTCCGTCGGGTGTGGCGGTGGCGACGAGAATTCACCCGGGGATCAAGCGGACGTAACCGAGGAGTCCACCGCGTCGGAATCGCCGTCCGCGTCGGCCTCGGTTGCAGAGACAAGCGCCTCCCCATCGGTCGCGGCGGAGCCTTCGTGTGAGCCCGCGGAAGAGGTTGAGGAACCCGCCAACTCCACCGAGCACTACACCAACTCCAACAAGGTCCTGACCGCGGCCGACTTCACTTCCAACCCGCCGGCGACCGGCAAGCACAAGACCAACACCCTGCAGGAGGGTCAGATCTACAGGGAGCCGGTCGACCTGGGGGAGGCCGTCCACTCGTTGGAGCACGGCGCGGTCATCTTTTGGACGAACGGTCTGCCGGAAGAGTCCCTCACCGAACTCGAGGAGGCGGCGAACGCCCTCTTTGCCGAGGGCTACACCTCGCTCATCATCGCCGAGAATCCCGAGATGGACGTGCCGTTTGCCATGTCGGCGTGGGGACACGTGCAGACGTGCACCGGGGTGGACCCGGCCGCCATCGGTGAGTTCACGGCCTTGTATTACGCGTCGGGGATCGAGGGGTTCGTCGCTTGCAGCGGCAAGGCCAGAAAGCTTTTCGCTTGCAAAGACGCGTAGAGGCACGAGAGGCTCACCTGAATCGGAAGTAGCGGGACAAAGATAGACGTCATTTGCTGATCCCTGGCACCTGAGTGCCCAAAAATCGCCGGCCCACAGGAGAACAAGTCGGCTTGAACAAACTTCCCTCTGTCGAACCGGCAGAGAAAGGGAGCGCACAAGAGAAAACTGATAAGTCTCGCCATCGTCGGCGCCATTATTGGCGGGATGGTGGCCGCTTCACCCGCGTCGGGAGTAGCTCGGACGGTCTCGAAGACCTCGAAGTTCTTCCTGCGCGACACCGACGGCTGTGGCGACGCGAACTTCCTGAGCAAGAAGGACGGCGAGGACTTCGGTTGCTGGCAGATCGACTCCGCGTTGAACGAAGCGGTGATCGACCAGGCCGCCTTGCTCGACAGATCGGTCGTCCAGCAGCGCTTCGATGCCAAGGATGGTGTCCCGCTCGTCCTCGATGCAAAGAAGGCGATTACGGGAACGATTTACACCGACAACGGATCCTGCTTTGACCCCGGCGTCGGCGATCCCGTCCCCCGATTGACTGCACGCCGGTGGGCATCGGCGGGGGCCGTCCGGAGGTTGACATCACCGTGCAGGGTTTCGTCGGGGGCAGCGAGGTCTTACTCGGTACACAGACCTCCACGTTCGAGTCCATCCCCGGGGACCCCCACGCCACCGAGGTCAGCATCGATCTGGACGACGCGCTCCACAAGAAGAAGCTGACGGGCTTGTCGCTGACGATTTACTTTTCCGGCGCCGCTCTCTTCCACAGCGTCATAGAGTTGGAGAACCCGGCCTCGTTCATCAACGTTCCGACGCTCGTCAAGAAGAAGTAGCAATCGTTTCCAGATAAGCATCTTTAGTCCCTCCTCCGGCAGAGGCCGGGGGAGGGATTCCCTTTTCCACCGGGCAATCGGATTTACTCCGACGCCCCTGGGCTTCTATCCTCCTTTGCGACACATTCCTTTGCAGCATCTTCAATCCAGGAACGCATCTTTGGATCGTCCATGTAATCGGAGTGGCCCTGAATGTGGGGGAGAGG
>JALZEI010000193.1 GCA_030862115.1 Actinomycetota bacterium | reverse complement strand
AGCGGGTTGAGCTCCTCCTCGCCGAGCGTGTTGTTCAGCAACATGCCGTGAACCATGAGGCCCGAGCCGTAACCGTTCGATTCGGTGAAGGCGCACACGAAACCATCCGTGTCCGAACTCGAGAGGTGGGTCGTCTCCGACGAGCCGGGGTGTTTCTTCATCTTCTGAATCGCTTCCTCGAGACCGCCGGCAATCTCGCCCGGCTCCTGGTAGCGCTCTCCGCGATATCCCGTTGCGGCTCGCTCGGCTTCGACAAAGGCTCGCAAGCGCTCGCTGGGATCGGACAGATCGGTCTCCTGCAAAAGAGCCAGCAGATGCGTAAGTACGGCCCCTCCCACTGCGGGTGGTGGGTTCGACTCGACTTTCCACCCGAAGATGTCGGTGGCTATCGGAGTGCGACGGTGCGCCTCGTACTGTTTGAGATCGCTCAGCGAGAAAAAGCCTCCGTCGCCGGCGACGCAGTCCGCCACCTCTGCGGCCAGCGCACCCTCATAGAAGGCCGAGGGCCCCTCTTCCGCCACGAGCTCGAGCGCCTCGGCGAGTTCTGGTTGGACAAAATGCACTCCCTCTTGGAGAGGAGCGCCGTCGCGCGTGAACATCTCGCGCGCGACCTCGTAGTGCGACCAGATCTCCTTGTAAGTGACGGAGAGGTAATAGGCCGAGGTGCGCGGAAACGCGATTCCCTCCCTGGCCGCGGCGATCGCCGGGGCAAACAACGCCGGCCATTCGATGTGGCCGTGTCGCGCCCAGGCCATGCGAGTTGCGGCAAGCACGCCGGGTATCGCGACCGACCCTCCTCCGATGCCCGTATACATCCCGTTCGAGTACTCGAGGTAGGTGCGTCTGATTCCCTCACCGGGAGTAACCGGCGACGAATGCGGCATCGCGTTGTTGCCGTCGAATACCTCGACCACCCCGTCCGGCGACCGCACCGTGATGAAACCCGATCCCCCGATGGAGGCAAAGAACGGCTCCACCACCCAGGCCATCACCCCGGCGGCGAGACACGCATCGACCGCGTTGCCGCCCTCGCGGGCGACGGTCGCGGCCGCGTCCGCGCCCAGCCTGTTCCCCGTAGCAACCGCCAGTCGTGGTTTTGCCATAGACCCGCGAGCGTAGCCCCCCGTCCCCTCGACCCCCTCCGCCGAGTGCGTACTCAGGTCGGATAATCCGCCCCCATCACACACTCGGCGTGGGAGGTGGGGGCTTAGGCGAACGCTTAGAGAGGGCGTAGGGGCGCGAGGGTTAGGTCTAGCCGTTTTTCGCCGCCGGCCGCCGGGAAGTTGACCGTTGCTTCGAGGCCCAGATTGGATTGGGAGATCTCGATAATCATGCCGCGGCCCCAGCGGTCGTGCTCGACCTCCTGGCCCACCTTGAAGTCGACGATGGGCTTCTTCGGCCCCCGCGCAGACTTCTCTTCCTTCTTGTCGCGCTCCTTAACGTCGACCAGCTCTTCGGGTATCTCCTTTAAGAACCGGCTAGGTGTGTTGTAGCCGACGTTGCCCCACAGACTGCGCGACCACGCGTTCAACAAATACAAACGCTGTTCGGCCCTCGTGATACCGACGTAACAGAGACGTCTTTCCTCCTCAAGTTGGTCCGGCTCACCGAGCGAACGGATGTGGGGAAAGACCCCTTCCTCAAGCCCGACGATGAACACCACCGGGTACTCGAGACCCTTGGCGTTGTGGAGCGTCATGAAGGTGACGCCGGTCTCCTCGCCCTGCGTCTCGTCGGTGTCGGTGATTAGAGCAATCCGCTCGAGAAAGTCGGGCAGCGTGGGGTCCTCAGTCGACTCGACGTACTCCCGCGCTACTCCGGCGAGCTCCTGAAGGTTCTCCCGACGAGAAAGTGCCTCGAACGTGCGATCCGCGGTGAGCTCGGCCATGTAGCCACTGACGTCCCAGGCATACTCGACGAGATCGGGAACCGGTACTCGTTCCTCGGCCGCGGTTCTGATTCGATCGAAGATGCGAGACACCTCGAGCACGCCGCCGAGAGCTCGCTTGGAGATGTTGGGGATCTCCTCGGCGCGCGCGAAGGCATGGCCTAGTCCGATTTCCTGCGCGCGAGCGAACTCGACGATTCGTCCGAGCGAGGTATCGCCGATTCCCCGTTTCGGGGCCTGCGCGGCGCGGGCAACGCTCACCGAGTCCTGAGGGTTCATAGCGGCGCGCAGCCAGGCAATTATGTCCTTTATCTCTTTGCGTTCGTAGAAGCCCACACCGCCGACCACGCGGTACGGCATCTGGCGGCCGGAGAAGATCTCCTCGAGCACGCGGGACTGGGCATTGGTTCTGTAGAACACCGCTATGTCTGACAGCTCGACGTCCGTTCGCTTTCTCAGCCGATCCACCTCTTCGGCGACCCAGTCCGCCTCGTCGTGCTCGTTTTGGGCGTGGTAGCGGATGATCGGCTCGCCGCCAATCGAACGCGTCCACAGCGACTTGGGCTTTCGCATGATGTTGTTCTCGATGATTGCGTTCGCCGCATCCAGGATGGTCTTGGTCGACCTGTAGTTCTGCTCGAGAGTTACGAGCTGCGCCTCGGGCCAGTCCCTTTCGAAGTCGAGCAGGTTCTTGATCGTCGCGCCCCTGAACGTGTAGATGCCCTGGTCGGCATCTCCGACCACGAAGATGTTGCGCCACTTTCCCGCCAACAGAGTGGCCAGCCGAGCTTGCGCGTGGTTGGTGTCCTGGAACTCGTCGATCAGAACGTGCTTGAAGCGAGTTTGGTAATGCTCGAGTGCGTCGGGGAAACGGTCGAAGATCTCGACCGTTCGCATGATCAAGTCGTCGAAATCGAAGGCCGCCGCCTCCTTGAGACGTCGCTCGTATTCGACGTATGCCTCCGCGACCGTGCGCTCCCAGGGGTTGGCGGCAAAGTCCGTATAGAGGCCGGCATCCATCAGCTTGTTCTTGCCGTCCGAGATAGTCGCGGCCACCGCGCGGGGTGGGAAGCGCTTCGGGTCGATATCCAGTTCCTTTAGACAGAGCCTGATCATGCGCTCGGTGTCCGAAGAGTCGTAGATCGAAAACGACGAGTGGATGCCGAGACGAGGTGCCTCCCGTCGGAGGATGCGAACGCAAGCGGAGTGGAAGGTCGACACCCACATGCTGTGGGCCACTCCCCCCACGAGGCCAGCGACCCGGTTCTTCATCTCGCCCGCCGCCTTGTTCGTGAAGGTGATGGCGATGATCTCGAATGGTGAGACGCCGGTCCGAATTAGATAGGCGATGCGATGGGTGAGCACTCTAGTCTTTCCCGAGCCCGCTCCGGCCACGACGAGCACCGGCCCGTCGGGATGGACGACCGCCTCGCGCTGGACCGGGTTCAGACCCTCGAGAAGATCGGCGTGCTCCATACCCCGATTATCGGTTCACAGCGAGTCATCCGAGGGCGCCTCGACCCCCTGGCCCACCCTGGTCTTGATGTGGGCGATCAGGCGACCGGCGCCGCGGCGCTCGGCATCGGTCAAGCCGACCAGGACATAGACGATCCCGTACGCCAAGGTCCCGACCACGGCGGTGATTGCGAGATCCACGAGTTGGCCGGGCATGAAGCGATGCACGGCCCACATAGTCGCGGCGCCCGCCAGAGACGGCGCCAGGAGGCGTCCGTAGTCCCGGTTGTAGGGCTGAATCCCGACGAAGCGTTTAACCAGTATTAAACGGGCCCATTTCGAGATCGCAAACGTCACCGCGTTGGCTATCGCGGCCCCCACGAGGCCGTACTCGGGGCAGAGGGCGAAGGCGAGCCCGAGGTTGAGCGCCAGCGATGCCGCGTATACGGCGAGGTCCCAGCCCGTCCGGCCCACCATGATGAGAACGAAGCCGACGCTTCCCGTAGCCATGTTGATGAACTGGCCGATCAGGATTATGAGAAGAGCAGTCTGCGCGTTCGACGTGCTGAACTCCGACCCGAAGATCCTGAGAACCGGGCCCGGAGCCACGGTGAGGAGGATGAATGCGGGCATCGTCGCGGCCAGAGTCCATCTCGTTAGCGTTTTGAAGAGCTTGTCGAGCCGTTCGCTTTCGCCGCGGCTGTGCAGATCCGCGACGAACGGACTGAACATCAAGCTCACGGAAGTCAGGAATAAGACGAGAACCTGTCCCGCTCGCAGCGCCGCGGAGTAGCGACCGACGGCCTCGCCGGAGACGTAATTCGTAAGAACGAACAAATCCGTCCAGAACAGAAGTTGTGAGAACAACGCGGCGGGAGCGCGGGGGCCGGCGTAGCGAGTCAACTTTCCCAGGTCGCCCGGCTGCATGGGCGCGGCCTCCCAGCCGCGCGATTCCTTGCGCCAGAAGGCAAAGGCGGCGGCCGACGCGAACATCCAGGACGCGGAATAAGCAATGGTCGACATCCAGGTCGTCTCGGAGAACTGCCAGCCGACCACCATCAGGAGCACCCAGCCGACAGGTTGGCCGGCCCAGAAGACGTACAGCGTGTAGCGCATGATCTTCAGACCGCGGGTCGCCGACAACCACACGTTCGCCAGAGCAAGGAACGGAAGGCCAAGGGCGGCGGCTTCGACGACGTAACGCGAGAGCCCCTCGTCTAAGGAAAAGACGTCCCGTATCGAGTCGGCGAAGACGACGGCGAGTACTCCGACAAGAGTGCTGATCGCCGTCGCAATGAGAACCGCGCGGGCGACGGGGACCCTGATGCGATCCCACCGATCGACACCGGCCTCGATGGCCACGTCGCGCAGCACCGCCATGTCCATGCCCGCCCGGGTAAGGAACGAGCCCACGAAGGCTGCTTGAGTCATGACCGTCACGACACCGAAACCTTCCGGTCCCAGCGTGCGGCCCATCAGGATCTGCGCGGCAAAGGTAGCCAGTGCAGCGATTGCGATCCCGACCACGTTCTGAGAGGTCCCCGACAAGATGTTGACGTAGTCGGCGAAGCCGTCCTGCTTCCCCTGAGGTGCGCCCTCGGCTGTGCCCTCTACTTCCACGGGGGTTTAAGCGAGATGCCTATTCCCACTCGATCGTGCCGGGGGGTTTGGAGGTGATGTCGTAGACGACCCTGTTGACGCCGGGTACCTCGTTCACGATGCGATTGGAGATTCTTTCGAGTACCTCATAAGGCAAGCGCGCCCAGTCCGCGGTCATCGCGTCCTCGCTCGTAACGGCCCGGAGAACGATCGGGTACCCATAGGTTCGCTCGTCTCCCATGACGCCGACCGACCGAACGGCCGGCAGAACGGCGAAGGACTGCCAGATGTCTCTGTCGTATCCGGCTTTCTTGATCTCTGCCAGCACTATTGCGTCGGCTCCTCGGAGGGTCTCGAGACGATCCGGCGTCACATCGCCGATGATCCGCACGGCGAGACCCGGCCCGGGGAACGGTTGACGCCACACGATCTCTTCGGGAAGACCGAGTTCCTCGCCCACCTTCCGCACCTCGTCTTTGAAAAGATTCCGCAGCGGCTCGACGAGCGTGAACTTCATGTCCTTCGGTAGGCCCCCGACGTTGTGATGACTCTTGATCTTCGCCGCGTCGCGCGTACCGGACTCGATGACATCGGGGTAAAGGGTGCCCTGCACCAAGAACCTCGCATCCTCGAGCTCGTCGCGCGCCACTTCTTCGAAGACCCGAATGAAGGTCTCCCCGATGATCTTGCGCTTTGTCTCGGGATCGGTGACGCCCGACAGGTTTTCCAAGAAACGGTCGGCAGCCTTGACGTGAATGAGGTCGATTTTGAGATGACGGCGGAACGTGTCCTCGACCTGTTCCGCCTCTCCCTGGCGCAGGAGCCCGTGGTCCACAAAGACGCAGGTGAGCTGATCGCCCACCGCTCGGTGCACAAGCGCGGCCGCCACCGAGGAATCGACGCCCCCCGAGAGGCCGCACACGATTCGGGCAGCTCCTACGACCCTCCTCACCTCGTCGACGGCGGCCTCGATGATCGAGGTCATCGTCCACGTCGGCAGCAGGTCGCACGCTTCGTAAAGCCAGTTCTTCAGTACGTCGAGGCCGCGCGGTGTGTGGGACACCTCGGGGTGGAACTGGACTCCGTACAGGCCTCGTTCCCGATCCTCGAAGGCGGCAACGGGTGAGGCGGCCGTGGAACCGGTCGTTCTGAACCCCTCCGGCGGTTTCACAACGCTGTCGTTGTGGCTCATCCATACGGTTTGGTCCAGGGGGAGCTCGGAGAACAGCAGGCCGGGCGTCTTGACCTCGAAATCGGCCTTGCCGAACTCCGCCACGCCGGTGTGCGCGACCTCGCCGCCGAGGGCTCGCGCCATTACTTGCTGTCCGTAACAAATGCCGAGTACGGGAGTCCCGACATCGAAAAGGGAGGGGTCTACCGACGGCGCGCGGGGCGAGTAAACCGACTTCGGCCCACCCGAAAGGATGATGCCGGCGGGCTTCCTCTTGGCGATCTCGCTCACGGGCATGTCGTGCGGAACGATCTCGGAGTACACGTGGCACTCCCGAACCCGCCGCGCGATCAGTTGCGCGTATTGCGCGCCGTAATCGATAACTAGTACGGGAGGCGTTTCGGGCATTTCCTGCCTGTGGAGTTAAGGGCCCGGGGGCCGACGGCCAGCATGGTTCACCCTACCGCGGCCGCTTTGAGGGGCCCGTGATTGGCGGAACCTAGCTTTTCGCGGCCCGCCCGTTTCGTGACTTTGATGCTCGCTCGCCTCGTCGCGGCCGTTGAGCCTCAACGACCACGCTGAGATCGTCGTCGTCCGACGCCACCCCTCTCGTCTCCAGACCGGCGCTGTGGATCATCGCCTTCAATTGATCCGGAAGGTCGTCGGATACTTCGAGCAGCAGCCATCCCCCGGGACGAAGCCATTCGACGGCCCCCGCGATCGCGATCCGCATCAATCCCAATCCGTCATCCGATCGGTCCGTCAACGTGTGGAGGGGCTCGTAGTCGCGCACCTCGGTAGGGAGATCGTCGAGCTCGCCGAGCGGTACATAGGGGACGTGTCCGGTGATGAGATCTATGGACCCCTTGAGGTCGCTGGGAAGCGCCCCGTACATGTCGCCTCGAAAAAAGCGGACGTTATCGATTCCGAGACGCCGCGCGTTTTCTCGCCCCGATCGCAATCCATCCTCGGCTATGTCCGACGCGTACACGTCGGCGGACGGGACGTCGTCCGCGATTGCCAGAGCTATAGGACCGGCCCCGGTGCAAACGTCGACGACGATGGGGTTCTCCATCTTTCGCAATCTCTTCACGGCGCGGTCGACGGTTAATTCCGAGGAAGGCCTCGGAACGAAGGAGCCCGGCTTGACCTTGAGCTCCAGACCCCAGAACTCAATGCGACCGGTGATAAAGGGGAAGGGCTCCCCCCCGGCGCGCCGGGCCACCATTGACAAGAAGCGCTCGCCATCCCTTTTCGTGACCAGTTCGTCGTCGTCGAGGTCATCCTCGTCCTCGTCAAGCACGAGGGCCATGAGTTCTTGCGCCTCGGCCTCGTTGTCGTGATCCTCAAAGATGT
Source organism: Actinomycetota bacterium (assembly GCA_030862115.1). Lineage (GTDB taxonomy): Bacteria > Actinomycetota > CADDZG01 > CADDZG01 > WHSQ01 > JALZEK01. The sequence goes on along the minus strand of JALZEI010000193.1, from coordinate 15,016 downwards.
GAGTGCTGTCGCTAAGAACCCGGATTGCCAACCGCAGATAATCCTCGACGGTGCGAGGACTCCTCAGCATTTTTTCCGTCGTGCTCATATTGAATAGATGCCTCAAAGAAGTAGTTATTCGGTCGATCAGAACTGTCAGGCGAGCTTACTTCAGGCGTTAAGTCGATGTGTAATCAGAAACAGCAGGAGTCGCGGTAACCACAACCCAGACAACGCATATGGGCATGCTCGTTGTACATCTGGGTGCCGCATTGGGGACAAACGGTCGATAGATCGCACGTGCATTCCCCATCTTGATCTTGTTCGCCCACATCCATTTTGGACCATGGGATCACTATCCCCCAGGCCTGCCGCCGAGGTCCGTCTATTTAGACGCTTTCAAGCACTTCGTCTTCGGACGGAACGTCAATGCTAGGTTTCTCTAACTCCGTCGACAACACAATGGTCGTCCGGCTACGAGCGACGCCCCGAATCGAGCGGATGTGTCGGAGGACGCGCTCCAGATCTCTGTTCGTTGACGATCGAATCTTCACGAGATAGCAATCCTCACCCGCGATCCGGTGGAACTCCAAAACGTCCGGCTCCTCGCAGATACGGGCGACGATGGGCTCATCCTGCGCGAACTCATTGCCCTCCGAAAGCGTGACCATGACAAAAGCGACGTGAGCTCGGTCGAGGATCTCCGGGTCGAGCACCGCCGTGTAGCCGGCGATCACGCCGCGTTGCTCCAGTTTCCGAATGCGTTCGTGCACCGCCGGACCAGAAAGTCCGACCTCTTTCGCGATCGTAGATACCGCCATCCGGCCGTCCTCGCGAAGCAGCCGCAGGATGGCCCTATCGATCTTGTCGATGGGGACCATCTCTACGGGGCTCCGAAGAAGCCGGCCAAGCGGGTACGCCGCTCGGCGTCGGGTCGGTGTCTCTCGATTTTGATCTCCCGAGCCGGACGGCCCGCCTGCGGGGCCCGTTCTACGGGCCGAAAGGCGGGGTCGAGACGGAAGAGCAGGTAACTCATCATGCATTCCTCCTCGGTCTTACCTGGTCTGCTGTTCGTACGTCCAGTCACGTCCGTCCCGTGTATCGACGGCGAACTTGGCGAGCAGGACCTCGAACACCACGACGCCTGCTACGAAGATTATTAGGGCTGTCACTCGAAATCCCTCCTTTCCTTAGCTTGTACTGCGTTATTACTGACAACATCGTAGGAGCCACACTATTCCGGCCCGAGTCCATATTTGGCAGGTCAATGACCAGATGAGCGGCAAGACTTTTGTACGTAGGGGCCAAGAGCAAGAGAAAGTAAGGCACTTCCAGCATGAGCCCTAAGATATTTCACACCCGGCATGGGCCTGTACCAATGAGCTCGGCCGGGTCGGGTTAGCGAGTTCAAATCGGTCGCGGAGACCGACACGTTTGATTAGGTGAGGCGGCCCTCAGGCCCCCATACCGACTCCCTGAGACTTCTGCAGGCTCTTGCCCTCGGTCTGCAACGACGGAGCCACCATGACCTCCGCCTTCTGGAATTCCTTGATGTTGGCGTAGCCGCAAGTCGCCAGGCTCGTGCGCAGAGCACCGAAGAGATTGAGCTTTCCGTCGTTCTCGCGCGCCGGTCCCACCAGGATCTCCTCGAGCGTCCCCAGTGTCGATGTCTTCACCCTCGCTCCCCGCGGAAGCGTGGGGTGGAAAGTCGCCATACCCCAGTGGTACCCGTGCCCGGGAGCTTCCTCCGCCGCCGCCAAAGGCGACCCGATCATCACGGAGTCCGCCCCGCAAGCGATGGCCTTGGCGATGTCACCGCCTGTCCTCATGCCGCCGTCGGCTATGACGTGGCAGTACCGGCCGGTCTCGTCGAGGTGTCGGATGCGAGCGCCGGCGGCATCGGCGATGGCGGTGGCCTGTGGAACGCCGATCCCGAGAACCCCTCGAGTCGTACACGCCGCGCCGGGGCCTACGCCGACCAGAACGCCCATGGCGCCGGTGCGCATGAGGTGCAGAGCAGTTGAGTAGGAGGCGCAACCTCCGACGACGACGGGTAGCTCGTAGGTCGAGATGAATCGCTTTAGGTTGAGTGGCTCCGTGTGCTGGGATACGTGCTCGGCCGACACAACGGTTCCTTGGATGACGAGGATGTCGAGCTCCGCCTCGAGCGCGATCTTGTGGTACCGCTCGACTCTCTGTGGCGTAAGGGACGCGGCGGTCACGACCCCCGCGTCTTTGATCTCCCGAATGCGCTTGAAGATGAGCTCTTCTTTGATCGGCTCTTTGTAGAGGTCCTGCATGCGCGCGGTGGCCGCGGCGTCGTCGAGCTCGGCGATCTCGGCGAAGATCGAATCTGGATCGTCGTAACGAGTTTGCAGACCCTCGAGGTTGAGAGTGGCCAGACCACCCAGGCGCCCGACCTCGGTCGCCGTGCGAGGCGATACGACCGCGTCCATCGCCGACGCCATCAGGGGAAGCTCGAAGCGGAAGGCGTCGATCTCCCAGGAGATGTCGACGTCGTCGGGGTCCCGGGTGCGCCGGGACGGGACGATCGCTACGTCGTCGAAGCCATAGGCGCGACGGCCGGACTTACCAATGCCGATCTCGATTTCCATAAAGCGGGGCTCCTCTTTGTTCTCGGGATCGGCACCGATTGGCGGCACCGATATCCAATTGTCGGCCGAGGCTTATTTCTTTTCAACGACCGGCGTGGCCAGTGATTCCTATTGTGAGTAAAGAGTTTCGCGCCCCCGTCAATGGTCGCGGTCCTGGCGGACCAGACGTCCCGAGAGCTCGTCCTCGAGGAGCTGCACGTCGGCATCCACCATGATCGTGACGAGCTCCTCGAAACTTGTGCGAGCAGACCAGCCGAGAACGTTCTTTGCCTTGGTGGCGTCTCCCAAGAGGTAATCGACCTCCGAGGGGCGGTAGTAACTGGGGTCGATCTCGATGTAGTCCTCCCAATTGAGGTCTACTCGACCGAAGGCCAACTCCGCGAACTCCCGAACGGTGTGGGCCTCGCCGGTGGCGATGACGAAGTCGTCGGGCGAGTCCTGCTGGAGCATCATCCACATGGCCTCTACGTACTCGGGCGCGTAGCCCCAGTCCCTCTTGGCGTCGAGATTGCCCAGATACACCGTTTCCTGAAGGCCGGCCTTGATGCGGGCCACGGCCCGCGTGATCTTGCGAGTTACGAACGTCTCTCCGCGGCGGGGGCTCTCGTGGTTCATGAGGATGCCGTTGCAAGCGTACAGGCCGTGGGCCTCTCGGTAGTTGACGGTCATCCAGTGCGCGAAAACCTTGGCCACGCCGTAGGGACTCCGGGGATAAAAGGGGGTGGATTCGCTTTGCGGCGGCGGCACGGCTCCGAACATCTCCGACGATCCCGCTTGGTAGAAGCGAGTGTCTACCCCCGAAGCACGGATCGCCTCGAGGATTCGCACCGTTCCCATCCCGGTCGTGTCGGCGGTGTACTCGGGGACCTCGAAAGATACCTTCACATGGCTCTGGGCCCCCAGGTGATAGATCTCGTCGGGCTGCAGTTGACGGATGAGGTTCACGAGGGAGCCTGAGTCCGAGAGGTCTCCATAGTGCATGAGGAAGCGGACGCCGGACTCGTGCGGGTCCTTGTAGATCCCATCGAGCCTGCCGGTGTTGAAACTCGACGCCCGACGGATCAGCCCGTGGACCTCGTAGCCCTTTTGGAGGAGGAACTCGGCGAGGTAGGAGCCGTCCTGACCGGTTACTCCGGTGATCAGCGCGGTTTTCACGGCGAAAGCATACGCCGCTGAAGAAAAACCCCGAGAGCCAGTTTTCCGCCTGGCGAGCAGGGCTTTCGCGCCACTGGGCCGCCTAAGGGCGCCCTCACGTGATCTTGTGAACCCTTTCACTAGTGCTTGCAGGTGTTAAAAAGGACTTTGGGGGTAAATCGGGCACACCGACCATCAGGGATGCTGGGAGGCATGCGACTTGGAAAACTTACGCTTCGGCACGACCGCCCGGAGGCGGGCGAGGCGCCGGCAGCGCACCCGCCGAGCGGTTCTGATTATCTGGGGTCTATCGACCCTGGGCGTGGGCGTCGGCGCTCCGGTAACCCTCATTAACGCCTTCGACGCACCCGGTGCGAAGCCCGGGCGCCCGCTGATCTCCCCCGCGGCCGCGGGCATGGTGGCCGCTGACCCCATTCACCTGGGGCGGGAGAAGGCCGACCTTGATCCCTCGATCGCCGAAGACTCCCACGGGTCCAAACCGAAAGACCCGAAGGAGGCGGATACCTCGATCGAGGGCATCATCCGGGAGGCGGCCGCCGAGTATGGCCTCGACGGGGACTACCTGGTTTCGATAGCGGCCTGCGAGTCGGGATTGGATCCGCGGGCGTATAACTCCGCCGGTTACCACGGGCTCTTCCAATACGACGAGCAAACGTGGGCCGCATACGGAAAGGGATCGATCTGGGATCCCAAGGCCCAGGCGCGAGCCACGGCAATGCTGATCGCCGACGGTCAGAGCAGCCGCTGGCCGAACTGCGCCTAAACCCCGCCCACCCCCAGCCGCCGAGGGAGTGATCAGGGCGCGTATAGGGCCCTCATCACTCACTCGGCGTGGGGGAGCCGGGGGGAAACGGGGAGCTAGCGCGCCTTCATGAAGAAGTGCGGATGATCGGGCGTGAACGGATAGGTATCCGTCTCGCGCATATAGGCCTGGACCGACCCGGGTAGGCCTTCGTAATCGACCTCGGCAAACCCAAAGCGCGGGTAGAACTGCCGCGCATCTTCGTGACAACAGAGGTAGAGCGTTCCCCCGCGGTTGTTCATCGCCGCTCTCACGAGCTGGCTACCGATACCTCGGCCGCGGTGCGTCTCGGCAACTACGAGGTCGTCCACGACGACGGTCTGAGGTTCGATCTCCTCCAAACGGACGCATCCGACGACGGCGCCGGAGCGAGCGATGAGGATCGTTCCTTTGTCGACTCGATCCGTGTCGAACTCGGCGGATTGCAATAAGTCCTTGACATCGGCTTTGTCGTGTCGACTGGCTCGGAAGATGAACATCTATCCATCCTCCGCCATCGTCGGCGCACCGGAACGTTCGCGCAGTTGGTCGAGGACATCGTCGGGTACGCGAACGCCGTACTTGCCGCCGGGCAATTCTCGATCCGGGCGCATATCCCCGTGGTAGTCGCTACCGCCTGAAGCCACCAGGCCCCGGGCCCGTGCGATGGCCCGGTAGGGCTCTTGGTCTGCCTCGGACATGTCTCCGTGATAGCCCTCGATCCCCTCGAGCCCAGCTTCAGTGAGCTCATCCACGAAGTTCTCCAAGCCGGTTCGGTCCAACCACAACGTGAAGGGATGCGCCAGAACCGGGACGGTCCCCGCGCTGCGCATCAGTTGGACCGCCTCCTCCGGCTTGTAGAGCTTGCGATCGAGATACGCCTTTGCGCCTTTGGCGAGGTATTCGTCGAAGGCCGTTTGATAGTCCGGTACAGCACCATGTCGCACGAGCACCGCCGCGAAATGCGGTCGTCCGATCTGGGAGCCGGGACCGCCCGCCTCTTGCTCCACCTCTTCGAAGGTGACCGGGATCCCCAGCTCGTTCAGACGATCGACCATCCGTTGGTTGCGGTTGGCCCTCGCCTCCTGGAGCTCGTGAAGAGCCGACGACAGCGGGTTCGTTGTGGCGGGGACAAAATAACCGAGTAGGTGCATCGTCGGACGCCGCGAGGGTTTCAGCCCCCGGTCCTCGAGAGCCACCACATCACACGAGATCTCTACGCCGCGCACGACCTCTACTCCGAGCTCGCGACCCGCGGCAACCGCCTCGTCGCATCCGGAGTCGTTGTCGTGATCTGTTACCGCAATCGTCTTGAGGCCGGCCCTCGACGCCTTGCCAATCAGCTCGCGCGGCGAGTCCCCGCCGTCCGAGACGGTGGTGTGGGTGTGAAGGTCGATCACCGCACGTCGTCGAATGCTGATTTGGTTGCGCATAGCGCGCTCACCTCAGCAATCGACAAAGTTAGGCCTCGATGTATTTCATCTCGATGAGTTTGTCAATGACCTGCTGCGCCGATTCCTCGGCAGACTGGTCGGCCGTGTGGCAGACGACCTCGGCCTTCTCGGGGGCCTCGTAAGGATCGTCGATACCCGTGAACCCCTTGATCTCGCCGGCGCGAGCCTTCGCGTACAGACCCTTTACATCGCGCTCTTCGCAGACCTCGAGCGGAGCTTCCGAATAGACCTCGACGAAGTCCTTGATCATGGCCCTGGCCTCGTCGCGGACCGCTCTGTAGGGCGAGATTGCGGCGGTGATTACGAAAACGCCGTTCCGCTGCAACAGATGAGCAACGAAAGCGATGCGTCTGATGTTCGTATCGCGGTCCTCCTTCGAGAACCCAAGGCCTTTGGAGAGGTTCTCGCGCACGACGTCGCCGTCGAGGATCTCCACAGGAATGCCTGCGTCGAGCAGCTTGTCTTCGACGATATGGGCAATGGTTGTCTTGCCGGAGCCCGAAAGCCCCGTGAACCAAATGACGGTGCCTCGGTCTCTGTTTGCTTGCTTCATACGTTCCGCCTTTCGATCGGTTACTTGCTGAGAGCGCTCTTACCAAGTGCGCCGGGGGCAGGATCGAGCCCGAAAAGATCAAGAATCGTGCAGTGCACGTCCCAGAGATGTAGACCCTCTTTTCTGCCCGTGCCGTTACCCGGAGCGTTGTTCATGATAAAGATGCCGTGCTCGGCGTGGTTGGCCTCGTCGGGTCCGGTGTCGTTCTCGAAGGTGTAGATCGAACCGTGACCCATGGATCCGACCGAACGCCACTTCAAGGCGCCGAAGATAACGATGAGATCGGGGGCTACGCCCTTCTGCGTGGTGTAGATCTCCTCCGGCTTGAGAGCCTTGTTTCCCATCGGGTTCCCGTCGTGGTCGACCATCGCTTCGATCTTCTTGACGAGATCGTCACGAACCTTGTCGTAGTCGGCCTCCGGGATTACACCGTTCGGCTCGCGCCCCTCAACGTTTAAGAACAGCCTTCCGTAATACCCGCCGTCACCCCATGCAGTGGTCTTCGACCAATCGATGTCGAGCTTATTGATCGGCGTTATCTCAGCGGGAAGCTCCTGAGCGAACTCGAGGTATCCCTCCTGGCGCAGCCACTCGTTGAAGCAGACGCCGCCGACCATCGCTTTGGCGCCGTGATCGGACACGATCAATACGGTCGTGTCGTCGTCGGCGTACTTCTCGACCAGCTCGCCCACCTTGCCGTCGAGATACCTGTAGTACTCGCGCAGCGATTCCTTGTAGGGGTTGTCGGGATCGTGACGGGGATGATTGGGATCGATAAAACTCCAGATCCCGTGGTTTAACCGGTCGGGTCCCATTTCCACCATCATGAAGAAATCCCACGGCTTGTTTGCCAGCAGGTAGTCAGCGTTCTTGAACCTTGCCTCGGTCATCTTGTAGGACTCGTCCAGGATGTACTGAGTGTTATCCGTACGGAAGTTGCGCACGTCGAAGATGTACTCGCCGACGTTCTCCTTGAGCTCATCCTTCAGCTCCTTCGGATACGTGTAGTCGGCTTCGTCGTTCGGAGTTAGGAAGCAACCGATCTGGACGCCCTTTAGCGGTTTGGGCGGATAGGACGGCGGTACGGACATGACGATGCAGTCCTTACCGGCCTCCGACAGGATGTCCCACACCGTCGGTTCCTTGATCGCCCACGACGTGGCAAAGGTGAGACCGTCGTACGTGTGGTCTTTCCGGTTGCGGAAACCGTAGATTCCCAGCGTTCCGGGATCCTTGGAGGTCATCATGCACATCCACGCGGGGACGGTGATCGGAGGAACGATCGATTCAAGCGGCCCCCACGCCCCGTTTTCGCGCAACTTCGTGATGTTGGGGATCTCGTCTGCATACTCCTCGAACACATGCTCGGGCGGAGCGCAGTCGAGCCCGATCACCATCACCTTGCGTCGTGGTTCCCCCGCCGGTGTATCCGAGGGCGCGCCCGTTGCGGCGCTGTCTTTCTTCTTGAGCTTGTCGAGCAGTCCCATTCTTGTCCTCCGTCGTCCTTAAGCGTTTCGAGAGCGTGCGTCGTCGATCAGGATCTTTGCGACTTCGTGGCGAGAGAACTCGGCGGGGGGCTCCTGCCCCTGCTGGAGCATCTCTCTCACCTGCGTTCCGGACAAGAAGACGTGAGCCTCCTTGCCGTGCGGGCAGGTCTTTGCCGAGGCCATCTGGCCGCAGGTCTTGCAGTAAAAGGAATGCTCGAACTTGATCGGGTAGATACCGAGCTCGTCGCGATCGAATTCACCGAAGATCTGCTGAGCGTCGTAGGTGCCGTAGTAGTCCCCGACGCCGGCGTGATCGCGACCGACGATGAAGTGAGTCATTCCGTAGTTCTTTCTTAGCAGCGCATGCCAGATGGCCTCGCGGGGGCCGGCGTAGCGCATCGCCGCCGGAAACACCGACAGCAGCACACGATCGTGAGGGTAGTAGTTGTCCATCAACACCTCGTAGCACTTCATGCGTGTCTCGGCGGAAATGTCGTCGCCTTTTGTGCCGCCGACAAGCGGGTGAATGACGAGACCGTCCACGACCTCAAGGGCGCACTTCGTCAGGTACTCGTGGGCGCGGTGAATTGGGTTTCGAGTCTGGAATGCCACAACGGTCTGCCACCCCCGCTCCGCGATCTTTTCCCGGAGCTGCATCGGAGTGAGTCGGTACTGAGAGAACTCGTGGGCAAACACGTTCTCGAGAACGGTCACTTCCCCGCCCACATAAAGGTCGCCGAGGGAACGCAGATACTCAACGCCCGGGTGCTTCGAGTCGGTCGTCTTCAGGGTCAGCTCGGCCTCGCGGTCGGCATCGAACTTGTAAACGTCCTCGACCTCGATCACCGCAACCGGACGCCCCTCGTGGTGAATCGCGGCCTGCGTGCCGGCCTGCAGACCCGCTCCCTCATCCGAGGTCACCGGCAGCGTGATTGGCAAGCTCCAGGGAAGCCCGTTTGAGAGCCTCATCTCCTCCACTACCGAGGTGTAGTCGCGCTCGTTCATGAATCCCCGGTTCGGGGACACGGCGCCGATTGCCAGGAGCTCGAGGTCCGAGACGACTCGCCGAGAGCCCGCCTGGATGGCCGGCATGGACTTCGCCTTGGCGAGTAGCTCATCCCGCTCCGTACCCGCCAGGCGCTGCTCTAGGGCACCTCCGTGGGGGGCATAACCGGGCAGGTCTTTGATCGTGCTGGGCATGGGTCTCCTTCCGGTGGCCTGCTGAAGAGGTCACCCTTCGTGAAATGAGCGCGGATTGCGCCCGGGGGCGCGCCGTCGGGGCGCTAGCACTCCTATAACACTCCTAACACACTCGAAGCGCCCTGACCAGCCCGTGTCCGGCCTTGGGCTTTGATACTCCGCTCCAGGGTTCGGTATGTCTAGGTGGTGTAGGCGATGCGCCGGTTTAGGGCGTCGAGGGTCGCCCGCACGGCCGCCTCGGAGATGGGCCCTCCGCGTACCAGCGCGGCCCCCACGGTCTCGGGAGATCCCTGTACCTGAAGGATGACGAGGATGGCCTGGCGATCGAACGTGTTGACCAGCGAGGCCCCTTTCAGCTCGATATCGATGCCTCCGGCCAGGCGCGAGGCCGCCTCCAGGGTCGCCTGAGCCAGGACCTTCAGCCCGTGAGGGGTCTTATCCCCCTGCGCGTGGCCCAGCACCTCCTCGCCCTCCGGCCCCAGCGAGACCTGCGCTTCCGAATGCCACGACGTGGAGCTGAGGAGCACGCGATCGAGTTTGGGGCGGCGCTCCAGGAGGTGCGGGGGGGCCTCGCCCTCATCGGCCTCCTCCGCCCCGGGTTCGGCGCCCTCCTCCCGGCCCTTGGCCCTGGCGTCCTGCTCGGCGACCTCGACGGCCCTCTGCAGGGACTCACGATCGCCCAGGTGAGACTCCGCCTGCAGTTCGAATACGAGGACGTTTTTTAACCCCGCCTGGAGATCCCGCCGGTTCGCCTCGGCGAGGATCAGCTCCTGGACCCACGATCTGTCGGATCCGGCCCGCACGAAAGCCTGGATCTCCTCAGGGTGGCCGTCGGAGGGGTTGGTGATGATTACGCAACCGAGAACCCCCGGCAGGCGGCGGATGGTCGACTCGAGGTCGAGCGCTTCTGAATCCGACATCGACATCCTCCCCCTGTTAGGCGCGAGCTTCGAGCGACCCGAGGATATCCAGAAAGGGGGCCGGGCCGGGGAGGCGGGCATAAAAAATGCACCCGTCGAGCCTTCTTCCCGGCCGAGACCGGTTTACAACTCAACGGATGCATGCGCAGCGTAATCTGCGAGCGAGGGCCTTTCAAGGGGGAAAGAGCATGTTTTTTCGCGTCCTCATCGGTATTTTCGCGGCCCCCGTTGTGCCCGGCCCCCAAACGGCGATCTCCTCCTTCGGGGGTTCCAAATGTGGAGGAATACGGGTTCGAGGCTAGAAGTCTCAGTCGTTGCCCCGCGGCGATCGTCTATGCGAGCATGGGCTTCAGATCCCCCCTCGGCATGGCGGCTGAAGCAGGGCGGAAGGGGCCGAAGACAGAGGCCCTCAAAGCGGCAGAAATCGTTGAAGGAGAGGCATTGCGAATACGGATTCGACGCGCGTGCATCACCGCGACCATCCTGTGCACGCTCCTGGTTCCCGCCGTGGGGTCGATCGCGGCCGATTCCGATGACCTCAGCGAGGTCGCCGAGCAACTCCAGGACATCCGCGATCGAATCGAGGCACACGAAAACGAAGCGGGATCGTTAAAGGATCAGATCGACAACATCAACGAAGATCTGGTCGACCTCCAGATCGCCATCGCAAACCTCAACGACGACATTGAAGAGGTGCAAGCGAAGGCTCAAGTCGCCCAAACACAGATTGACGAAACCCAGAAACAGATCAATGGGGTCAAAGAACTGGCCATTGAACAGGCCGTCTCTCTGTACAAGGGAGGAACCACAGAAACGATCGACGCTCTTCTGTCCTCGGGATCGCTAAGCGAACTCAACGACAGGGTGCAGATGTTGGGAATTGCCGCGCAGGAGAACACCGGGGCTCTGATCAAATACGGCCGGCTCAAGGTGACTCTTCAAGATCAATCCGCGGAGCTGTTCGCCATTCAGGAAGATCTGAACAATCGGCTTGCGGCGCGCGAAGAGTTTGAGGCGGAACTCGAAGACAGCAAAGCCAACCTTCAAGTCAAACTCGTCGAGCTCAACGAACAGCTGGGAATTGAGAGAGAAAAGGAAGACAAGACCCAGGAGGAGTACGACGACATTCGGGCCCAGATCCTGGCCGCTCAGTCTGCGGCCACCGGTGGCACAACTCCCGTTGGACCGCCGCCGGACACGGGCTCACCTTCCGCTTCCGGATTCATCTGGCCCATAAACGGAGGCGTCACCTCACCCTTTGGCCCTCGCTGGGGTCGGATGCACGAGGGCATTGACATCGACGGCTACTCCGGCCAGCCGATCGTCGCTTCCAAATCGGGGCGGGTCATCTCCGCCGGAGACGCCGGCGACGGTTACGGCACGAAAGTCGTGATCGATCACGGTGGTGGCTACACCACGCTCTACGCGCACCAGTCGCGTCTGGGGACTTCGGTTGGTGCGTCCGTATCGCAGGGTCAGGTGATCGGTTACGTCGGATGCACGGGTTCCTGTACGGGCGACCACCTTCACTTCGAAGTACGCATAAACGGAGCTCCGCAAAACCCGCTCAGCTACCTCCCGTAACGCACGCACCTCCGAACGTCGAGTGTCGCCGGCGCGTCGTATAGACGCGTAATCAAGCGGTCTGCAAAGGCGGGGGACGACGAGGCAAATGAAAAGGCCCGGCTAATTGTGAGCCGGGCCTTTTTTGTTCCCAAGTAGGAACGCTTACATCATGCCGCCCATGCCGCCCATGCCGCCCATTCCGCCCATGCCGCCCATGCCGCCGGCGTGAGCGTGAGCCGCTGCGGCATCGTCTTCTTCCTCCGGCTTGTCGACGATGGTCGCCTCCGTGGTCAGCAACAGCGCGGCAATCGACGCGGCGTTTTCGAGCGCCGCCCTAGTGACGCGCGCGGGGTCGATGATGCCCTCGGCAAACATGTCCCCGTATTCGCCGGTAGCCGCGTTTAGTCCGTGACCGGGCTTGTCGTTGAGGACGTGATCGGCGACCACTCCACCCTCGAGACCGGCGTTGGAAGCGATCCACCACAACGGTGCCTTAAGTGCTTCCCACACGATGCGCGCGCCGATCTCCTCGTCGTCCTCGAGGTCCAGCGCGTCGACTACCTCGCGCGCTCGGAGAAGAGTGGTTCCTCCGCCGGCAACGATTCCCTCTTCGACGGCCGCTCGCGTGGCGGAAACCGAGTCCTCGATGCGGTGCTTCTTTTCCTTGAGCTCCACCTCGGTGGCGGCTCCCACCTTGAGCACTGCGACTCCGCCGGCCAGCTTGGCCAGGCGTTCCTGAAGTTTCTCTTTGTCCCAATCCGAGTCGCTGCGCTCGATCTCCGCTCGGATCTGCTCGGTGCGCCCGCGGATCTCATTCGCATCGCCTTCGCCCTCGACAATCGTGGTGTTGTCCTTGGTAACGACGACCTTCCGAGCGTGGCCCAGCATGTCGAGTCCGACGGTCTCGAGCTTGAGCCCGATCTCCTCGGAGATGACCTGTCCACCCGTCAGGATGGCGAGGTCCTGCAACATGGCCTTGCGTCGGTCTCCGAATCCCGGAGCCTTAACCGCGGCGGCGCGGAAGGTGCCGCGGATCTTGTTGACGACAAGAGTGGCGAGTGCTTCGCCCTCGACATCCTCCGCGAGGATCAGAAGCGGCTTACCGGATTGCATGACCTTCTCGAGTACCGGAAGAAGATCACGAACGGTCGAGATCTTCTGCTGCACCAACAGTACGTAGGGATCCTCGAGCACGACCTCCATGCGGTCCTGGTCGGTCACGAAATAGGGGCTGATGTAACCCTTGTCGAACTGCATTCCCTCGACGAGCTCGAGTTCCATCCCGAAGGTGTTCGATTCCTCGACGGTGATGACGCCGTCCTTACCGACCTTGTCCATCGACTCGGCGATGAGCTCGCCGATCTCGGGGTCGTTGTTCGCGGAGATCGAGGCCACGTGCGCGATCTGCTCGCGGCCCTCAACATCGCGGGCCTGCGACTTGATCGAGTCGACGGCCGCGGTGACCGCGGCCTCGATGCCTCTTTTGATGCTCATCGGGTTCGCGCCGGCGGCAACACGCTGCAGACCGGCCTTCACCATCGCCTGCGCCAGAACGGTCGCTGTGGTGGTTCCATCTCCGGCGACGTCGTTGGTCTTCGACGCGACCTCTTTAACGAGCTGCGCGCCCATGTTCTCCCACGGGTCCTCGAGCTCGATCTCTTTGGCGATGGTCACGCCGTCGTTCGTGATCGTCGGTGCGCCCCATTTCTTGTCCAGGACGACGTTGCGTCCCCGGGGGCCGAGGGTCACCCGTACGGCGTTGGCGAGACGGTCAACACCGTGCTCGAGACCGCGCCGGGCGTCCTCGTCAAACTTCAAAAGCTTGGACATTCGTGCTCCCTTCCTTTCGCGGACGACGCAGGGCCAAGCCCTGCGCCGGAATCGTTCTGTTGAGGGTGCGGGCTAACCGACGATGGCGAGCACATCACGGGCCGAAAGGATCAGGAGATCCTCACCGTCGATCTTGATCTCGGTGCCGCCGTACTTCGAGTACACGACCTTGTCGCCCTCGGACACGTCCATGGGGATGAGCTCTCCGGTGTCGGAGCGCTTGCCGGGGCCGACCGCCAGGATGGTGCCCTCCTGAGGCTTCTCCTTGGCCGTGTCCGGGATGACGATGCCCGAGGCGGTCGTCTCCTCGCCCTCGTCCGGGCGGACCAGGATCCGGTCCTCGAGGGGCTTGATCGTCTTTGTTGCTGTAGCCATTCCTACCTCCTGTTTAGATGCTTGTTAGCACTCCAATGGGGTGAGTGCTAATAGTAGCCAAGGTTCTCGCTTGCGGCAAACCGCCCCTGTGTAGGGCGCACGAGGGCACTTGACCCCTTTCCATAGCAGCGTTATACATGGTTGGACAACGGTGTTATCCATAACGGCCTGGTCGGCCCACGCTGGGAGGGTGTTCGCAGATGTACGACGTCATCATCGTCGGAGCGCGCTGCGCGGGGTCCCCCACCGCCGCGCTTCTGGCCCGAAAAGGGCACAAGGTCCTGGTCGTCGATCGTGCCCGGTTCCCCAGCGACACCATGTCCACCCACTTCATCCACCATCCCGGAGTGGCTCACCTCGCCCGGTGGGGGATGTTGGACAAGATGATGGCGACCAACGTGCCGCCGATCACGAGCACTGCGTTCGGGGCGGTCGGCGAGCCCCCGGTGGAGATTCCACCGATTCCTGGGATCCCCGGCGCCATAGCCCCACGTCGCACGGTGCTCGACAAGATTCTGGTCGACGAGGCCGTCGCCGCGGGGGCCGAGCTGCGAGAGAACTTCACCTTCGAAGACGTGGTCCGAGAGGACGACCGCGTCGTCGGTATCCGCGGCCGTTCGACCGAGGGCAACACCGTTACCGAGAAAGCGCTACTGGTCGTCGGAGCCGACGGACGGCATTCGAGTTTCGCAACGGCGGTGGGCGCTGATGCATACAAGCATGTCGCTCCGCTCGGGTGTGGCTATTACTCGTACTGGAGCGGATTCGCGAACAAGGGGGTCGAGGTCTACTTCTTAGACACCAACGTGTTCATCCTGTTTCCCACGAACGACGGTTTGACCGTCGTGATCGCCCTGTGGCCGGTGGATCGGTTCCGGAGGTGAAAAGGGATGTCGAGGGCAACTATCTGAAGGTCCTGCGGGACTTCCGCGCGGTGGGCGAGCGCCTCGACGCGGCCACTCGTGAGGAGAGGTTGGTGGGCTCGGCAGATATCCCGAATCTCATGCGCACCGCGGCCGGTCCTGGTTGGGCCCTCGTCGGCGACGCGGCCTTTCACAAAGACCCCACCCCGGCCGACGGCATCACCGACGCGTTCAGAAG
>JALZEI010000215.1 GCA_030862115.1 Actinomycetota bacterium | reverse complement strand
CTTCCTCCTTGAGAGCCAGCCCGGCCGCCAGCGCGGGCCGCGCGTCGAGGGCGGTGTCGTCCAGAGCATGGAGGTTCTGGTGGATGACCGGGATCCAGGAGATCGCGCGCGCCGCCGGTCCGGTCAGATGCGCGTGTGCGTCGTCCAGCAGTTCGATAGCCCGTTCCCCTTCGGGGTCGCTGAGCTCGTCAAGGGGCTGATCGAGGATGTCTCTTACCGTTAAGAGCTTGTTGGCCGCGGGGACGGCGACGTAGGCAAGCAGGCCCAAGACGACCACCGTCAGGCCAAGGGCGCTCCATAACAGGCGCTTTTTCACCTCGGCCGACGCCTAGGCACGAACGCGGGGTCTAGGTCGACTCTCCGCCGGGGCTCGCGGCCCAGCTCTCACCGGCTCGCGCCTTCGGTGACGGCGGCGATTCCTTCCCGCTGCGAGGACTCGGCTCCGAGTAATAGCTGTACCGGCCGGCGTCCACATCGGTTTCAACCTCGGTGACCACCAGCTCGGCGCTGCGCACGTTCCGTACGCGCAGTCGGGCGAGCGTGCGGCCCAGCGCAGTCGTAGCGGAGGCGGTCGACTTTCCGTTTCTTATGACCGCGACCACGCTATCTGCCGCCACCACGAGTGGGTAGGAGTCGCTGACGACGAGGATCGGGGGAGCGTCGAAAACGACGTAATCGGCGTGCTCTCGTAGTTCCTCGACGATCTCCAAAACTCGATCCATCGTGAACTCCGCCGGCCACGTATGACCGGGGGCGGCCAGGATCGCCCGGAGGCGCGGGCTACGTCCGTCGTGCGTGGTTGCGGCGACGCTGAAGCGAGCCTGATCAAGCGGGATGTCTTGGAGAACTTCCCCGATCGCGACGTCGCCCCTGGCAAAGGCGTCCAGCCCCTTCGTTTCGGGGCCCACGTGCACGCCCAGATAGGAATGCAACAGAGGGCGTCGGAGGTCGGCCTCCACGAGGATGACGTCGCGGCCCTCCGCCGCCATGGATACGGCGAGGTTCGAAGCAATCGTCGTTTTGCCCTCCTCGGGATGGGCGCTCGTGACCAAGACGGTCCGTTTTTGGCCCGGCTCCCAGGACCACAGGATGTTGGCGCGCAAGCGCTGAATGGCGAGCTCTGCCAGGACCGGATCGAGTCGCTTTTTCTGACTGCGTCTGTTTTCGCCGTCGAGCAAGGACCGAAACCCCAAAAACTTCGGCGGAAGAGTGGCGCTCACGGACTGGCCGAAGGCCAGCTCTGCCTGGGCGACGCTGCGTATCGTCTTGTCGAATTGCTCCCGAACGAAGGCGGCCAGAAGGCCCAGGATCAGTCCCAGGACCCCGGCCACCGCGAGATCCCGCATCGGCTGCGGCTCGACCTGGCCGGGCAGCGCATGGGCGTCGTCAAAGATCGTGGCGGTGATGTTGCTTTTGGCCTGGCCCAGCCGTTCGTCGACGAGGTCCTCGAACGTCTGCCCCACGCTGCCGAGCACCTCGAGACCCCGGTCGGCATCCGTGTCGTCGTAGCTGACCTCGAGAACCGCCGTCGACGGCTCTGTGGCGACCGAGAGGCTGGAGAGGAGCTGGGTGGATGAGATGTCGAGCCCGAGGTCGTCGATCACCGTTCTGGCCACGATGTCGGTTTCGAGGAGGTCGCTGGCCGTTTGGGTCAGCTCCTCGGTCGCACCAACGAGATCGGCCCCCAGCGCGCCCTCCCCCTGACCCACGAGGATCTTCATCGACGACCGGTAAACCGGGGGCCGGGTCAACGTGTAAGCAGTGGCCGCCCCCACCGTCACCGCCAGAATCAAAACGATTAGCCAGAAGCGGCGTCTGATTATGGCGATGTAGTCGGAAAGTTGCCTTGCTTGTTCTTCCTCGCGGGCAGCCATGAAGGCCCGAGCCTAGCAGTCACACCGCCTCCGCCTGCTTCTCCGGATGTATCGAAAAGGGGTGGCGTTGCCGCCGCGATTGATATTTAGTATTTGGGGTTAATCCAGCTTTTTACAGGAGGGGACAGGATGTGGGGAAAACGCGGTGCCTGGATGGGGACGATCGTGGGCGTCTTGCTGGTGGCCGGTGTCGTTCCGGCCGCGGGCGGGACGGCC
>JALZEI010000208.1 GCA_030862115.1 Actinomycetota bacterium | reverse complement strand
TGGCCATAAGGAGCGCGCTCGTCAGTACCGCAGGTACTGACGGAACAGAGTTGGTGTTAGCCTCCGCGGCATGATCGAGCTCTCGCTCGTAGGGGTCAGAGTCGAGCTGCCGTCGAACCAACCGATCGTGCTGCTCAAAGAAACGAGCGGTGATCGCTACCTGCCGATCTGGATCGGAGCGGTTGAGGCGACCGCGATCGCGTTCGCCCTCCAGGGGATCCAGACCCCTCGACCGATGACCCACGACCTCCTGCGCGACATCCTGAGCGAGATGGACACCGAGATCGAAAGCATCGTCATCAACGATCTCGTCGACCAAACCTTCTTCGCCGTCATCAAGATGAGCCAGAACGGGAAATCCGCGGAGGTGTCGTCCCGACCGAGCGACGCCATCGCCCTCGCCGTGCGTACCAGCGCTCCGTTGTTCGCGTCGGAGGAGGTTCTCGAGCAGGCCGGCATCGAACTGCGGGACGAAGAGGAGACCGAGGTCGAGAAATTCCGGGAGTTCTTGGACCAGGTGAGTCCGGAGGATTTCGACACCGGCCAGGGCTGAGCCATTCCAACCGTCAACCCTTACCTGAGCCTTTGCGGCTGGACCGGTACCTGAGGCTTCGTTGACACCGGCGCGCGCTGGCCATACTCTTTCACTCTCGTAACTACCGCGATGTGACTTTCCCCGCACGCAAAGGAGCCCTACGGATGAGCGAGACCGGTTACCGCGGGCCGCAGGCCTGCAAGATCGTCGGCATCACCTATCGCCAGCTCGACTACTGGACGCGCACCAACCTGGTGACGCCCTCTTTGCAAGAGGCCCACGGCTCGGGGACGCAGCGGCTCTACTCGTTCAACGACCTGCTCCAGCTCAAGGTGATCAAGAGGCTCACCGACGCCGGCGCGAGCCTGCGGAAGGTTCGCCAAGCGATCGAGTTCGTTACCGAGAACATGCAGGAGGAGTGGTCAAAAGCGACTATTGCAACCGACGGTAACCGCGTGTACTCGTGCACGACCGACGCGGAGGTCATCGACCTTCTTCGCCACGGGCAGGGAGTTCTCGGCGCGGTCGTTGCGGTCGATCGCGTGCGCGAGGAATTAACCGACAATCTTCGGGAGCTCCAGCCTCAGCGCCAGGGCGTGCAGTACGGTTCAAAAAACGAATTCAAGGTGGCCAAGGAGGGCTAAAACGACCCACGGAGAGGACGTCGACGAACGTCTTTCCCGGCCACTTCCCCACGACCAAGTCGACTTCGCACATAACAGCGAGCGTCAGTTCGCGCGCCTTTTGGATTTCTACATGATCGATTGGCGCTACGAGCCCACGACGTTCGATATCGCCTGGAACCGAGACGGCAAAGTGACCCAGCGTTTCGCGCCCGACTTCTATCTTCCCGAGTTCGATCTCTATATCGAGATAACGACGCTCAACCAGAAGCTCGTAACGAAGAAGAACCGCAAGGCCCGCCGCTTGATGGCCCTATACCCGGACGTTCACTGCAAGATCCTCTACCAGCGGGACTACCTCAACTTGTTGATCAAGTACGGCCTCGAGGAGCCCGATCAGGCGGTCGAGGGCCCCGCGGACATTGACGACCCCCCGTCGCTCGGATCCGTACTGGCGGGATGACCGAAGCAGGGGAAAGGCGCGCCACCGCGCTGCTGGACCGACACAAAGAGCTCGGCGCGAAGCTGACGGAATTCGGCGGCTGGGACATGCCGTTGCAGTACGAGGGGATCATCGCGGAGCACAACGCGGTGCGCGAGCGCGCCGGATTATTCGACGTCTCTCATCTCGGGAAGCTGGGGGTATCCGGACGCGATCAAGGCGAGGCTCTACAGCAGGCCGTGACCGCCGACGTCGTCGGACTCGAGCCCGGCAAGGCCACGTACGCGCTGGCCCTCACCGACGACGCCGGCTGCATCGACGACGTCTTCGTCTACCGTCTTTCGCCCGACAAATGGCTGGTCGTTCCCAACGCCGCGAACGTCTTCGCCGTCGCCGAATCGATTCGGGAGTGCGGGGGTGAGCCCGTCGACAAATGGGATCGGTGGTCGATCCTTGCCCTGCAGGGCCCGGAGTCCTTTGCGATCTTCGAAAGCGTATTCGCGGGCCATGCCGCTCTGAAGCTCGGTCTGCACGAGTGGTGCGAGTCGGACTTCCCCGGCGATCTCGGCTTGATCGCGCGCACCGGATACACGGGCGAACGGGGCTTCGAGCTCTACGTTCCGGCGGACGACGCCCCCCGGGTCTTCGACGCGCTCCTGGAGGCGGGCGCGGCCCCCGTGGGGCTCGGTGCGCGCGACACCCTGAGGCTCGAGATGGGCTACGCCCTCTACGGCCACGAGCTGACACTCGACATCAACCCGCTCGAGGCGAATCTGGGGTGGGCGGTGGCGTGGGACTCGCCGTTCCGAGGCCGCGAGGCCCTTTTGAAGATCAAGGAGGCCGGGGCCGCGCGCAAGCTGTTCGGAATTCAATGCACGGATAGGGGAGTGCCGCGCCAGGGCAACGAGGTCTTCGTCGACGGCAAGTCCGTGGGCGCGCTCACGAGCGGCAACTACTCGCCCACCTTGGCCACCGGCATCGGTCTGGCGCTGGGACCGACCGAGACGCGCCCCGACCCCGGAAGCCGCGCCGAGATCGAAACGCGGGGCCGGCGCATCGGGGGCGATATCGTCAAGCCTCCCTTCATCAAAAAGCGGTGAGCTAATGATTTGTCGACAAATAGACAAGGTGACGGACTGATGGATTTCGCCCCCCACACGCCCCAAGACGACCGGGAGATGCTCGACGCGGTCGGCCTGGACTCGATCGGGGATCTGTTCGCGGCGCTTCCGGAGGAGATCAGGTTGGGCCGGGACCTGGAGGTCCCGCCGGCCCTCAGCGAGCCCGAGCTCCTCGACCATCTCGGTCGGCTCGCGGCGCGCGCGCAGGGAGCCTCGGATCTCGTCTGCTTTGCAGGGGGAGGGGCCTACGACCATCACCTTCCTCCAGTCGTAAAGGCGCTGGCCGGTCGCGCGGAGTTCGCCACCTCCTACACCCCGTACCAGCCGGAGCTATCGCAGGGGGTGCTGCAGGCGGTCTACGAGTTCCAGAGCCTGGTGTGCGAGATCTACGGCATGGAGATAGCCAACGCCTCTCTCTACGACGGCGCCAACGCGCTGGTCGAGGCCGTCAACCTGGCCGCCAGGGTCACCAAGCGCACCCGGGTGGTCGTGGCGACGACCGTTCACCCCAGCTACCGGGCCGTTCTCGAGACCTATACCTCAGGTTTAGACATGGAGTTCGAGTGGGTTGGGTTCGGAGACGACGGGGCCTGCGACTGGTCGGAGGTCGACCTCACCGATGCGGCCGCGGTGGTCGTCGCCTACCCCAACTTCTTCGGCCGTCTGGAGGACGCCGACATCGCCGCGGAGCGCGCGCACGAGGCCGGCGCGCTGGCAATTGCGGTGACGGATCCGACCGCGATGGGGGTCCTGAAGTCTCCGGGCGAGCTGGGCGCGGACGTCGCGGTCGGGGAGGGACATGTGCTCGGCAACGCGATGTCCTACGGGGGCCCCTACGTCGGCCTGTTCGCGACGAAGCTGGACCTCGTCCGCCAGGTCCCCGGCCGGATAGCGGGGGCCACCGTCGACGTCGACGGCCGGCGCGCCTACGTGCTGACCCTCCAGGCGCGCGAACAACACATCCGTCGGGCCAAGGCGACCTCCAACGTGTGCACGAACCAGACCCTGATGGCCATCGCCGCGGCGATCCATCTGTCGTGGCTGGGGCCGGCCGGGCTCGAGCGCTTGGGCGCGGTGTGTGCTACCCGAACCGCGGCCGCGGCGCGCCGGCTCGCAGAGATCCCTAACTGCCGGATCGCGTTCGACGGGCCGCGCTTCAAGGAGCTGGTGCT
>JALZEI010000204.1 GCA_030862115.1 Actinomycetota bacterium | reverse complement strand
ACATCCCCGTACGAAGCGAAGCCGTTAGCTACCTCGGCACCGGCCTTATGGTCGCCGCCGCCGGCTACGCCACCCCGCAGGTGTTTGCTCACCTGGCAGAGGTAATCGGGCTGCGTCGGGACGCACGGATCAAGACCGCCGCCTAGCGATTCACCGCCGAGTGCTCCGTTGGTTGCGCATAGCGGGCTCAGTGGAGCACTCGGCACGGTTTGAAGGGGGCCCCCGGAGACGGGGGCCCTTTCTATTGCAGTACAGGCGGGGGCTCAGAGGACGATAATGAATCGATGATCTTTATCGCTCGGCTACGTCAGCTCGAGCAGTGGATGATCTACGTCCGCTGGTTCGGAGTCGCGTTCGGGGCCGTGGCGCTGACGATTCAGCCCGGCTACCCCGACGAGGCCACCGAGATAACCGCCTGGGCGATCCTCGGGTTCCTGGCTCTCGGAAACCTCGTGATCTGGGGGGCCATCGCTCGCATCCCGGCGGAGGGCGATCACTCGAAGCTGTCGTTCGGGTCCTTTCTGCTCGACAGCATCGTGATCATGGGTTTCGTGTGGGTGTACGCGTTCGAGGACCCCTACGTCACCTGGGCCCTTTTGTTTCTGATCCCCATGGAGGGCGCGCTTCGTTACCGGCTCACAGGCGCCTTGCTGGCGGCTCTGGCCGTAGCGCTCTTCTTCATCCCGCAAAGCTTCCGACGAGCAGATTTCGTCGGAGGTGGCTTCGATGTCCCGACCTTCGTCTCGGTGGTCGGCTTCGCGACGCTCGTGGCCGGGATCACCGGAGCGATGGCCAACTCGTGGCACCAGCAGAGTCTCGCCTTGCGCCGTCAAAGCCTGCAGCTGGCCGAGCTCGACAAACTCAAGGATCGGTTTCTCGCGATCACATCGCACGAGATCCGCGGCCCCCTCACCGCGATCCTCGGCGGGATCGAAACTATTCGTCAGAGAGGTAACCGTCTGAGCCCCCAACAGCGGAAGTCCATGGAGGAGATCGTCGCAAACCAAGCGCAACAGCTCGCCCGGTTGGTGGACGACCTCCTCGTGACGTCGCAGCTCCAGGCGGGCAAGCTGGCGCTGGCTCCCCAGATGGTCGACCTCGAGGACGTCATCAAGCAGGCGCTCGACGCGGCCGCATCGCTGCGTCGAGACCATCTGCTCGAACTCTTCATCGAACCGGTGCGATGCGAGATTGACGCCGACCGCGTCACGCAGATCGTGCGTAACCTCGTCGAGAACGCCTTCAAGTACACGCCGCGACGAACTCGTGTCGCGATTACCAGCCGCGCGACGAACAACGGCATCCAGATCGAGGTGGCCGACGAGGGCCCCGGAATCCCCGCCGAAAGCAAGGACAGCCTCTTCGAGGCCTTCAGCCGTATCAGCCAAACTGCGGCCGGCCGGGCCGGAATGGGCCTGGGCCTACACGTCGTGAGCCAGCTGGTGGTCGCCATGGAGGGCCGCATCGACCTGAACTCGTCGAGCCGGGGCACGACCTTCTCTATCTTCATTCCGGCCCCCGTTGAGTCCCAGCCGACTCGCCGGCTCGGCATCGTGGCGGGAGACGAGTAGGCCCAGCGTATCCTCGACCTCCTCACCGCTCTCTATTAGGAGGTCCCCCTTGCCGACGGCCGAGGTCAACGGAATCACGATCAATTACACCGACACCGGCGGCGACGGAACGCCCGTGCTGTTCGTCCACGCCTTTCCGCTCCACTCCGGCCAGTGGGATGGTCAGGTGGAGGTCTTCGGCGACAGATACCGGTTGATCACCCCGGACCTAAGGGGGTTTGGGTCCTCGAGCGCGCCGGAGGATCGCTCGGCTTATTCGATGGACTCCTTCGCCGACGACCTGAAGGGTCTTCTCGACGAGCTCGGGGTCGAGCGCGTCATCCTCGCCGGGCTGTCGATGGGGGGCTACATCGCCTTCGCTTTCCTTCGCAAGTACCGCAGCGCCGTCGCCGGGCTGGTGTTGGCCGACACGAGGGCCGAGGCAGACCCCCCGGCCGGCATCGAGAAGAGAACCAACCAGCAGAACCAGGTCGAGTCCGAGGGAACCGACGGACTCATCGAGGGACTCACGGGGGCACTGCTCTCAGACCACACGAAGTCAAAAAAACCTGACGTCGTCGAGCGCGTGAAGTCGCTCATGCAGAACCCCGCCGCCGGTTTCATCGGTGCACTCGAGGCCATGAAGCAGCGGCCCGACTCCACCGGCGAGCTCGCCAGCATCGACGTGCCCACCCTGGTGGTCGTCGGCGAGGACGATGCCGTCACTCCCCCCGATGCCGCCGAGACCATTACCAACGCGGTCGCAGACTCGAAGCTCATCACCATCCCGGGGGCCGGCCACCTGTCGAACCTCGAAGACGAGCAGACCTTCAACGAAGCGCTGGCCGAGTTCCTGGGGGGTGTGGGGGCTTAGCGAAGCTTGCGGCGGGGAGCCCGAAATCGCCACGCGCTCGAGGCTTGTCCTTCGGGACCGTGCCGAGAGCGCTAGGGAGCTTCGCGGACTCGGCCTGAAATCCGGCTCTTTTGAGGGGCGCGCTTCTAGGGTTTGATCGATGGACGATCTCCTTCTGAAGCTGTCTCCGTCGAGCGCGTCCGACTTCAAGAGTTGCCCGCAGCTCTTCAAGTACCGCTCGATCGACAACTTGCCCGAACCGCGGGGGCCGGCGGCCGCGCGCGGCTCGCTCGTCCACCTCGTCCTCGAACAACTCTTCGCCGAACCCGCAGAAGAGCGAACGGCCGAGCGCGCCCAGATACTCCTGCTCGAGACGTG
>JALZEI010000202.1 GCA_030862115.1 Actinomycetota bacterium | reverse complement strand
GGTGCACGCGGTGCAGTGGTGCACGCGGTGCAGTGGTGCACGCGGTGCAGTGGTGCACGCGGTGCAGTGGTGCACGCGGTGCAGTGGTGCACGCGGTGCAGTGGTGCACGCGGTGCAGTGGTGCTAGTGGTGCACTCATTTTCCTCCTGTGAGTCGGCCTGGGGCGATCGTCGGCGCCTGTACGAGTTCGGTGCGTCAAACCAGTCCCATCACCATGTCTGCATGTGCACCCACCGGCTGGGGACCTTGTGGGGTTGGCTAACCCGTCCTTCCGGGGGAAAAAAAATGCACCACATGCACCACATGCACCACTAGTTTGCGGCCGCGTAGCTACGTACTGCGCGATCGCCGACGCCCCGTCGTCACCGATAGCGGGCCGCACCCAGACGGCCGCAGGCAATTCGTCGGTACGCGATCCGACCCCAAGCACCAGACAGACGCCCTCAGGGCGTGCCCCCGGAAGCGATCGCTACCCCGGAACCTTCGTCGTCTCTGAATTCGCGCTGAGCTGAGCGCGACATGGGGCACAACGAACCTCGATTCACCCGCGGAACATGAGGCGCGGGCTGAGAAACGCGGCCGGCCGGAGACGCGGTTACTCGACTACGGCTTCGCCGATCATGTTGGCGTGGTAGTCGCAGATGAAGGTGTAGGTCCCGGCCTTGATGCCCTCGATCGTGTAGTCGCCGCTGCTGCCGCCGGGCACGTCGGGACCCTTGAAGAGCTCGTTCTCTTGGGCCGACGCGGCGTCGGCGTCGGGATAGATCGACAGGTTGTGAACGACCGCGTCTTCGTTTACGACGGTCAGGTCATTGGCCTCGCCGGCCGCCAGCGTGATCGTGTCGGTGTCCCAGTTCAAGTCGGCGGCGGTGATCTCGGAGGTGGGGCCGCCTTCGCCACCTTCGCCGCCCTCCGCGGGGGCCTCTCCCTCCGTCGCCGTCTCCGAGGCGCCGGCCTCGGTATCTCCGCCCTCCTGACCGGCGAGATAGCCGATCACGAGTAACGGGATGATGAGGTACAGAAGCGCCAGCATCGGGGAGCGCGGCCGCGCCGTTTCGTTGGCCGTGACGGCCGGCACTCCCGTCGCGACCAGATCGTCGATGAGCTTGCGGCGTTCGTACATCGCCTCTTGACCCTGGAACTGGGCCTCGGTCGATATTGCGTCCTCGGGGCGAAGTCTTGTTCCGGCGCTCGTCCCGTGCGTGACGCCGGTCGTCGGCGTGGGCTGCTGCGCGGTTGCGGCCGCAGCAGCCGGTTGCGCGGGAGCAGCCTCCGGTTGCGCGGTTGCGGCCGCGGCCGGCTGCTCCGCCGGAGCCGGAGGGGCCGCCGCCGGCGCCGCGGGCTGAGCCGGCGCCTCTGCGGGAGCGGGAGGAGGAGCCTGCTGTTCTTGCTCGACCTCGGGTGCCTGCTGTTCTTCGGTTGCGGCCGGAGCCTCGGCGGCCGGAGCCTCGGCGGCCGGAGCCTCAGGCTCGGCCTCCGCGGCCGGTTCCTCGGCGACTTCCTCGGCGGGTTCTTCGGCTTCCCCTTCGTCACCGCCGCCTTCGAGATGCGGCTGGGCGCCGGGCCACCACTTCGGCTCCTTGGGATGCGGGGAGCCGGCCTCGGCTCGCGCTCGGGCGGACTTCGCCCGGCCCTCGGCAACCGCCCCAGATACCCCTTTGCCCTGCTCCTCCTGGAGCACCTCTTGATAGATCTGTTCCGGATCAGCCACGTAAGCCACCACCTATTGAGATCTGAATGACGCAAATCTACCGTGAACGTCGTCGCGATCTTCGAAGCGCGGTAAAACCGCGCAAGCACTCATCTCGAGCGGGCCGTCGCGAGGTCCGACAATTCGAGTAGGGCCGCGTGAGGCGCGTCCTCCAACCCGGCGGTATCGAGCGCGGCCAGGGCCCGTCGCACGAGATCGCTCACCAGGTCGTCGGCGCGGTCCACGGCTCCCGAAGAAGACACGAGCTCTCTGATCCGATCGACGTCGTCCGGCAACAGCTCGGACCCTCCCCCCCACTTTTTAAGGAAGAAGGTTCGATCCGAACCGGAGAGCCGTGACACGGTCAGCGCGAACAAGATGTTGCGCTTACCGATTCGTATATCCGAATCGGTGGGCTTTCCGGTGTCGTCCACGCTCCCGAAGGTTCCCAGCAAGTCGTCACGGATTTGGAACGCCTCCCCTACGCACTCGCCGAACTCCGTAAGGTCGTCACGCTCCTCGCCGCCGGCCAGCGCCACGCCGATCAGCAGTGGCTCTCGCACCGAGTATCGACCGGACTTCATTCGCGCGACGTGTCGGACCTCGTCCTCCTCCACCTCGGTTCGCGTGGTCAACTCCAGTTCCGCGAACTGGCCCACGATCACTTCGCGCCGCATCCGCGAATACGGTTTGAAGACGCGATGTAAGACGTCGCTATCGAAGCCGGAAGTCATCAACATCTCGTCGGCAAGGACTACCGCCAGATCGCCGACCAAGAGGGCCGCGTCGGCCCCGTGGCCGTGCCACGCCGAAGGACGGCCGCGTCTCTCGGTGGATCGATCCATGATGTCGTCGTGCACGAGTGCGAAACTGTGCAACAACTCGAGGCTCGCAGCCGCCCGCACGATCTCCTCGCAGTGATCCGGCCCCTGTGCCCGAAAGCCCCAGTACGCAAAGGCGGGACGGAGCCGTTTGCCGCCGGCCCTCAGCAGTTCCTGGATCTCCCCGACGAGAAGGCCCGATTCGGGGGTGGCTTTAAGAACGCCGTCGAGGAATCCCATCAAGTCCTCGTCGACCATTTCTCGCAGCTCGTCAAGGCTTGGAGAGTGAGATCCCATACCGGATGTCTACTCTAGTGAGATGAAGAAAATCGTGGTGGCGCTCCTGACGGCGAGCGTGCTCGTCGTCGCGTGCGGGGACGGCGACGGAAGGAAACCGGAGGACCAGAAGCCCGAGGCACCACCACCGTCGACGTTAAGGGGCGTGATTACCGAGGTGGACTCGAGCGGATTGACGGAGGTCAAAAGCTTCACGCTCAGCGTGAAGGGGGAGATATACAAGATCTTTCTTGCCGACGACATCGAGCTCGGCTTTCCTCCGGCCCACCTCAACGAACACAAGACGACCGGCGACCCGGTGCGAGTCGATCTCGAGGGCAGGTCGGGAAAGCTCTACGCCACCTCGATCGCCGACGCTTAGCGGTCCTTACTTGGAGATGTCTTTCAGGTCCGCCCTTAACTCTTCGGGGGATATAGCCGCTTCGTACTTCGACACCACGCGCCCGCTCCCGTCCATCACGAACACCCAGGGTTCCGTCTGGAGATTCCATTCCACGGCAGCTTCAACCGCCTTGAGCTGGGCGGGATCCGCCGGCAATTCATACGGCTCGATGTGAATGAAGGTCACGTCGGGGAAATCCTTCGCCTCTTTTTTCACGATGTCGAGCATCGGGCCGCAGACCTGCGTCTGGCAGAACTTTGGCGTCGCAAAGATCACCACGAACGGATCCTTGTCCTCGAGCGCCTCGGCCACCGTCTTCTCGTAGAAGTCCGGATCGGGGTTCTTATCGGTGGAGATCTCCGAGAGATCTTTCGCGTCGGCGGCCGTGAGGTTGTCCGTCGCCGGCGGACGCTCGCCGAGGGCAGGCGTTCTCGATTTGGCGCTCACCTGAAAGGCGACCTTCGAGGTCTCGTCCAATCCCTGGCCGGAGACGGTCACCTCCGCGCCCCATACCCCGGGCGTTTCGAACTCGGGCTCGGCCACGTAGACCCCGACGACCGGCTCGATCGTCCAGACGAACTCGGTCTGGGCGCTGAACTCCGCTTCACCCGTGCACGCCTCCAGGTCGTAGAAGTCCACCTGAACGTCAAGGGCGGGGGAACCGATCGGCGCGTCTTGGGTGTTCCGTACGCCGATGAGCACTCGATTGGGGCCCACCGTCAGCTCGGAGGAGGTGATCTCCGGATAGGCCTGCACGTCGTCCAGCGGTTGCTGGAAGGGTCCGCTGCACTTCGTCGCCGGCGAAGGCTCGGCCCCCGGCGGCGAACCCGAATCGCCGTCGCCCGAGGCACACGCACCCGCAGCTATGAGGACGACGACAAGAAAACTCGACACTCGATTCATGGGCTCAGGGTAGCCGGGGCTACTCCATAGTCGAGCCGCGGAGAGGACTTCGACAAACGGGTGGTTAACATCGAGCGGTGACACTCTTTCGGCGACTGGCGATCGCCTCGACCGGCGCCACTTTTCTGCTGATGACGATCGGAGGCCTGGTTCGTGCCACCAAATCAGGTCTCGGCTGTGGGACGAACTGGCCCGATTGTCCGGGAGATTTAACGCGTGCGCTCGTAATTGAGTTCTCGCACCGAGCCTCGGCGGGACTGGTGATGATCCTCATCGGTGCGACCGCCGTCGCCGCACGCCGCGCCCACCGCGGCAACAAAGCGATCACCGTTCCCGCCCTCGCCGCCTTCGGACTGGTTCTCTTTCAGGCGCTGTTGGGGGCGGTCGTGGTGTGGCTCGAGCTCAGGGCCATCTCGGTCGTTCTTCATCTGGGAACGGCCCTCGCGCTTCTGGCGTTCCTTCTTTATCTTTCCGTGGCCGCATCCTCGCTCGAAAGCGGCAGGCCCCTCCCCGAGGACCGCTTTGTCTCTCGAATCGGCCTTCGTATGGCCTGGGCCGTGTTCGCCCTGCTTCTCGTGGGCTCTTACGTGACGGGAAGCGGGGCCGGGGGAGTTTTTCCCGACTGGCCTCTGATGAACGGACGTTTGGTGCCCGATCTCGGCGTCGAATCGCAGGCCGTCCACTTCG
>JALZEI010000197.1 GCA_030862115.1 Actinomycetota bacterium | reverse complement strand
GCCATGACGGACGAGAACGGCGTGGCGACCATGGACGTGAAGCAGAAGAACGCGCCGGCGGGGCAGGGCTACACGGCGGTGTTCGCGGGCGACGAGCTATACGAGGGCTCGAGGGCAACGGCGACCGGATAACGCCCCGGGAATCGCGGCGCTGCGCGGGGGTTGTCTAGACTCGCGAGGAAGCCCTCGTAGCTCAGGGGATAGAGCACAGGTTTCCTAAACCTGGTGTCGCAGGTTCGAATCCTGCCGGGGGCACCCAAGAGACCGCAGGTCAGGCGTGGGAAGGTCCGGGAGTACGACGTCACCTACGAACACCGTCGCAAGAAAGGGTGGGCACCGGTAAGGCGATGAACGAGGACCTTGAGAACGGCGCGTGGGCAAGCTACGAGTACCACGTCAGCTACTCGCAGGTGGCTCAGATACCGCGCAGCTGGTTGGAGTCCTAAGCATGGGGTTCCTCTACGCCTGGCTGTTCAGGTCGTTCGGACGTCTAACTCGAGCCGGCAAGCTCACCGCGCTCGTCATCCTCGGCCTCTTGATCCTAGCGATGATGATATGGGACATGCCGTTCTTGGAGTCAGAATAGGCAAGTTCGGTAACGGACGATTACGTGAGACCCGACTTCGATCCAGATGAATTCACCGCGGGGCAGACTCGATAGGGAGTACACGGGCAAGCTCTAAAGAGGGAGCCGAAGTGGGAAAGCTGCGCGGGATCGTGGGTCGAGCTATCGACTTCCTTCGCAATCCCGGTACCGCTGCAAACATGAGCCCCGCCCAGAAGATGGCTCAAACGATAAAAAGAGCCCTCCCACGATTGAAGCGTGGCTCCCTCCAGTTCTTCGGCGAGTGGTTCGGTCGCCCAGGGGACAACAATCACTCGATAGTTGCTGCAGAAGCTAATGAGAATCGCCTTCGCCTGACATTCGATGACGACGAGACCCTCGACGTTTGGGATCCGAAAGAGCTGGAACTCGAGTCGGATCAGCTCTTCGTGATCCGCTCA
The DNA here is from genome assembly GCA_030862115.1 of Actinomycetota bacterium. GTDB lineage: Bacteria > Actinomycetota > CADDZG01 > CADDZG01 > WHSQ01 > JALZEK01. The sequence continues at coordinate 3,035 of JALZEI010000197.1, read as the reverse complement.
GCTTCTCGGGTCCGATGGGAATGGTTCTATTACGGAGAGCCCAAGACTCCCGACAACCGGCACTACATTGAGTACCGGAATGGCGACAACGCCATTCAGTGCCGCGCGGATCGGCCGGCCTCGGTGGGACCCGCCACTGCGAATCCACACCAGCCAGCGGTGACCATTAATTAGCGAGGATGTTGGCGACCCCTTTCCGCCGCTCTAAGCGGTAACCGCGCCCAGAAGTTGCGCGACGGGAGATTCATTGGCAAGCCGGCTCATACGGTCGCCCGCAACAAATTCGCCCCACTCGTCTCTAGTGAAGTTGCGGTTCGCCACGGTGCACGCGCGTTCTTGCCAGTCTGCCAGCCAAACCGGCCAAACCCATACCAGCGCGCCAGAATCGGCCGCCACGACATGCCGCTCCCCAGCATGTGCTCACCTCATTAGACTGCACGCAGGGATCCTGATCGCCAACGGTGGACCACGAACAGTGAAAATATGACGGCCCAAGCTAGCAACCAAGGCCACGCCTTTAATGCCACTCGTTCAGGCAGAGAACGATTCCTGATCTCGTTGAAGCATCTGACCCAGTCCCGGTGACCGACATCCTCACTCGCCTTGCGTTCGTCGCAGATTCGTTTAGCCCCGAAGAACGGTTCGTTCGAGTCCAGAGCTACCGCGATACCCGAAGCGACAACAACCGCGACGACGCCTCCGAGCAGTAACGCGACTGACGGTCGCGCGGAAACCACGATGCTACTCGGTTACTCGTCCGGAACGAGGACCCGAAATCGCGATTCGGCGAATTCGTCTCTGCACGTTCGACATGATCTAGGTCCGGCCAAGACAAGTCCAGGTACGAGCTCGAGCCTCAAATCGTTCGCGTCCAATGCGGGATCCGCTTCGATGTTGATTATGCCGCTCAGAGGTTTTCCCTGATCAGTCTCCGCCGACGAAGAAGAGCCATGCCCCGTCGGCGTCGATTCCGATCCGGTGGGCGCCGAATGTCTCGAACTCACGCCATCTCGCGATGTCCTCGTCGCTGTAGAGCTCGCGCAGCGCGTCCCAGTCCTCATCCGTCGCGTCGGCACAGAACGCAGACGGCCACTGGTAGAGCAACCGTCCCTGTAGCCGCTGAGTGCAGTAAGGAAGATCCAGGGTCCGGACGAGGATGTCGAGCGTCTCGCCGTCGCTGCGGCGCAGTGACGCGACGAAGGCCTCGTGTGTTGCCTCCTCGCCGAAGCTGAAGGTGAACTGGGACCGGCCGCCGGCCTCGACGATGAGGCCCAGACGCTCGTAGTCGCAAGCGACCGCGGCGGCAACGATCTCTTCGCGCGTCGTGGCCACTGCGGGAGGGAGGTCCGATTGCTCCTCCGGAATGGGCGACAGTCCCGCCGCCGGGCATGTCGGCGCCTCCTCGGGTGATTCCGTCACCCGCGACTCCGGTGTTTCCTCCGCGGTCGGGGTGCCCGCGGGCGGTATGGGTTGACTCTCGCCGTCCCGCAGCAGCGCGGTCACGGAGATGGCTGCGATGGCCACGACCACAGCGGTTGCGGCGGCGAGGGCGGATGCGTAAAAGATGCGGTCACGGTGTGCCTGCATGATCGTTGCCTCCCATGACACGGAGGGTTCCGGAGGGATCGCTCCGTCGGCGCGCTGCAACAGGTTCTGCAAGCGATCCTCGAAGCTCATGCCGTCTCCCTCTCTGCGTCGTCGAGGAGCTGGCGGAGTTTTGCCAGCCCACGATGGATGTCCGACTTGACCGTCCCGAGGGGGCGATCCAATGCTGTGGCGATGTCCTGTTCGGTCATGTCTTCGTAGAATCGAAGGACGACCACCGCGCGCCTCATCGGGGGCAATTGCTTGAGAGCCCCGGTCACTTGCAGCCAGTCCTCAACCCTTCCGCCGCTCGCCGAACGCAGAGGCACGTGGACTTGCTCGTGGCGCCGCTCGAGCAAGTTCCGCCGGTGCTGTCGACGGACGAGGTTGACGAGGATGCGCCGCGCGTAGGGTCCGGGGTCGTCGTTGCGTATGCGTCCCCAGTGACGGTAGGTGCGAACGAGCGCTTCCTCGGCCAGATCCGCCGCTCCCGAGGAGTCGCCGGTCAAGAAGGCCGCCAGGCGCCGAAGCTTCTCGCTCTCGGCGTGGAAGAAGCCTGCAAATTCGTCGTCACGGTCGCGCCTTCGCCTCATGCCCCCGACAGAGCCCCAAGGAGGCCGAAAGGTTGCGGCCTCTTACATGTGCGCGCGGGCGCGCAGCGCGTCAGCCGGCCGGCCTCCAATCGAGGCTGGATCCGGCGCCGTAGCGCCTCGTGGCGGGAAGGAGCTTCGTCTCACCGGAGCCGTCGACTCGCATCTTGAACACGCCGTTTCGCCTCCGGGCGCCGTCCTTGTGCCTCCCGAAGGCGATCCATCTTCCGTCGGGAGACGGTTCGGGCGAGACCTCGTGGAAGCCCACGTTGTCGGTGAGCTTCGTCTGACCGGTGCCGTCGATACGGGCGGCGAAGATCTCCGTGTCCCGGCGGTCGTAGTAGGCAGCTCGCCAGACCAATCGATCGTCGGTCAACCACGAGAGCCCTGAATCCCAGGACGCCGGGATGTTGCTGACCCGGGTCTCGGCGTCGCCGTTGCCGTCCATGACGTAGACCTCGGTGAGGGGCCCGTAGTCCGACTCCGTCTGGTCGTCCCGGCTGCTGGTGAAGGCGATGTGACGGCCGTCGGGCGACCACTCGGGTGCGGACGACCGCCCGTCGTCCGTCAGCGCAGTCCGGTCGGACCCGTCGGGCCGGATGGTGTACACGTTGCTGTCGTCCCAACTTCGTTCCGCCGCGTAGGCGATCAGCTCGCCGTCCGGGGACCACGAAGGACTCCATTCATCCTCGTCCGACGTATGCGTCAGCCGGGTCACGCCACCGTCGCAGACGTCGACGAGGTATAGGTCGCGCTCGCCCTCCTCCCAGATGCCTACGACGAGCCGAGACCCGTCGGGAGACCACTCAAGAGACTCGATCGCCCGTGCCTGGTGCAGCTTCCTCTTGTCCGACCCGTTGG
>JALZEI010000176.1 GCA_030862115.1 Actinomycetota bacterium | reverse complement strand
TGGCGGAGCGGCCCGGGATCGGCGCTAGGAAACGCAGCTCTCCCGACGCCAGCGAGTACTTGATCTCATTAGATAGAGAGAGAACCCGGTTGACTTTGACGCCGGCCCCCAACTCGATCTCCAGGCGTGTGACCGTGGGCCCGGCGGTGAACCCCGTGACCGACGCGTCGACGTTGAACTGCTCCAAGGTGGCCTCGAGGATGCGAATGGTCTCCTCGACCGAGCGCGCCGATACCTCTCGCTGGTCGCCCTTGGCAAGTAACTCGAGCGAGGGAAGCTTGTAGTTCTTGGAGTCGCCGGTCGTGATCGCCAGCTGTTGCGGCTTGCCGGCGCTCGCCAGGTGCACCACGTCGGCGTCGTCGGCGTCCTTGCGACCACGGCGGGACGGCCCCGACTCGACCCACGGCTCGACGTCGGGCTCCTCCTCGTCGTCGTAGTAGTCGTCCTCTTCCTCATCGTCGCCCGCCATCAGTCCGCGAACGAAGTCGACGGTTCCGGTTGTAGCGGCAACCACCCACTCGCCGACGCGACTGAGCGGCGTGCGCGTGATGATCAACAGGCCGACGCCGAAAGCCAGCGCGAGTAAGAGGCCGGTCACCCACGTCCCCAGGAAACCCGAGACGGGCCGCGCCACGAGAGCGCCGAAGATTCCACCGATCCGTTCGAGCCTGTCGAATGGGGCCGAGATCGGCCGGTTCTGTTTGAGCAGATGTATGATCCCCGCCGCGGCGAGGGCGCAGGCGATCACGCCGGCGGTTATCCGACCCGCGTGCTCGCGCGTGCGCGGCCACACCACGAGGACCCCCAACCCCAGAAGCGTGACCGGAAGGACGATCGCCACTTTGCCCACCATGAGCTCGAACACGTATTCGGCCGAGCCCCCGACGGGGCCGGCCCCCTTCGTGTAGATCCCGAGCGCGGCGATGATCCCTACAAAGAAGATGAGCAGCCCCCAGGCCTCGGCCGGAGCGCCGGAGATGTGGGCCGCGCTCCAGTGGGCGGCCTGAGCTATCGGGCTCGGCCGGCGTCGCCGCCGGGAGGCGGGCCTTTTCCGGCTCGCCGGCCGCCCCGCGCCGCTACGGGGGCGTCGGGAAGCGGATTTCTTCTTACGGCGAGCGGGAGCCCGCCTCGTCTTCGTCGCCAAGTGCCCTCCTCAGTCGGCCTCAGCCAGACCTCTTGAAGGCACAAATCTAACAGTAATTCACAGAAGTAACAGTAGTTTCGGGCCAGCTAGCCCCGGAGGTGAAAACGGACTCTGACCGTCTCAAGCATTGGCTGCCCGGCCGAAGAGGTCGATTCGATCTGAAACTTGACTGTCTCCGTGACCCTCGCTGGTGCGGTTTCCTCCATCCGAGCGACGCCGTCAATAAGAGCCAGCTTCCCGACCGGGGCGTAGGCCTCGAACTCTCCTTCGGCGAGCTCCTGGTGGACAGCTCGCCCGTCGTGGCGGTAGCGAATATCCAGGTGTTTGGGCATTTCAACCGGTTTGAATCGTGCCCAGTAACCAATCGATCCTTCGTTGTCCAATGCCACCTGAAAGTGTTTGTTGCGACCCCGATCCAAAAAAACATCCAGGGTCTGGCTACGCGGACCTCCCATTACGTCGTCGCCATGCCAAGGCCCGGCTAGTCGCCGGATTTTTAAATCCTTCAGCTCCAATTCAGGGACGATTCCGACGGCGATTCCGTCGACAGCCGCACCGTTGTTGAGGGAGAAAGCGCGTACGTGGAACCAGCGACGTCGACCCGGCGTTGCGTTGCGCAAAGGAGTGATTTCCATTCGGAGATCTGACTGGTCGGTATCCACTATGTGGGCACCCTCGATCACCCGGTCGGTGACATTGACCCCGTCTGCGAGGTACTCAACCAAGAAATTCTCTCCGCCTGAAGGCCCTTTCACCCGTAACGGACCTGGTATTAGACCGTCGTCTTGAATGCCCAGTTCGAACGTGATCTTTTCGTGAATGACGGTAGGACCCCTGAGCCACGATTGGCCTTTGCCAAACTCGCTGTAAATATCGCCACCAAAAAGCTCCCCTTCGTCCAGCAGCAGTTGAACATCCGGCTGATTCGAGGGCGCCGTCGACTGCGCGTGGTATCGCGCCAAAGCACTGGCCGTACCCCCGGCGACGTCAACCACCCCAACGACAATCGCCCTCCCCTGCGCGTCGATGGTCATAGCACGAGGCTCACTCTCAAGAACGGAGGTATCGCGGTGAAAACCCACTCCATTGAGAAACCTCGTATAGCTACGACCGTTCACGCCAAAGGACCCGTCGAAAGAGCCTCCCTTCGTCAGGCGAGCTGCGACGAAGTCGTTGTCGCTCCTGCAACACATGCCGTATGAGCTGACTCCGGCGATAAAAAGCGATCCATCGGACAACACGGCCAGGTCTTCAACCCTTTCGGAAGCAAATCCCCGCGGCGAGAGCTCCGCCCGCCCCCCAGTACCGAAAGAAGGGTCTAGTTCCCCCGTGCGCGCAAACCGAGCCAAGGCCCATTCTTGGTCGTGGCCGCCTTCCCAAGAGTCAGCCGCGTAACCCCCAACGACGATTCCGCCATCGCTGGTGACTTCCAAGTCGTTAACGTGAGCCTCGTCGCGCGGAAACGAAACGGAAGCGCGACCTTCTTGACCGAACGACTCGTCGACTGCTCCCTCAGAATCAAGCTTCGTAATTAACCAGGAGTTGCCCGGGTTTCCTCGAGCGGCCACGGCGGTGAGGCCGTCGACCCCCACTGCCAGCTGGGGAGCTTCGACGTAACCAGGAAGAGTCACCACTCCATCGGACCCAAATGTCGTGTCAGCTTCTCCGTTGGCTAGCAGTTTGGTTATATACGTTTCACTATCGCGGGTGTTCGGGTCAAAATAGCCAACGGCGACCAGAATCTCGCCCGAGGGGAGGACCTCGAGGTCGCCAAGGGTGTTGTATCCGGCTCGATTCATTTCCACTACACCGCCCACGCCGAAATCACGATCGAGTCCCCCTTCCAGCTCTCGTCTCATCAGCGCGACGTAGCTCGACTCCGAGTCACCGAAAACTGTCGCGGCAAGTACGAGATGCTGCTGCTGGAGCTCGAGCAGGGGGGCGCCAACCCAGACCTTTTCCTCTGCCGCGCGAAAGTCCGTCTCGATGAGACCATCACCGGCGAACGCTGGATCGATTTCGCCGTTAGAGAAATAACGTTGGACTAGGGCTGTAGATGACGAGCCAAATAACTCCTCTAGGTTGTGCGCGGCAATCAAAATGCTTCCGTCCGAGTGAATCTCTGCGTCCGATGCACCGGAACCCCAGCCGTCGGGCAAGGGAGATACCACGATGCCTCCAGCACCGAACGACCTGTCTAACGCCGGCTGCCGCACGGCTGCCCTTGCCGCTGTTGGCGAAAAAAAGACAGAGCAACAAACCGCAATGATTAGGGCCCCGGCCTGGGGTGGCAAGTATTTGTGGTTACGACGTCCGCGCATTTTCCCCCTCGAAAGCAGAAAGTAAGAATAGGTGTTACCCCCAGGTAGGGGAACCACTTTGGGGAAAGTACGTCGGGCAGTGCGGCCCCCTCAGACCTCCATGACTATCGGCAGGATCATGGGGCGGCGGCGGGTGCGCTGCCATACGAACTCGCCCAGGGCCCGGCGGCACGCTTTTTTGAGCGCTCCCCAGTCGGTGGCGGCCTCGTCGTCGAGGGCATCGAGGCGCTCGCCCACGGCCTCGGCCGCCTCGTCGAGGAGGTCGCGGGACTCCTCTATGTAGACGAAGCCCCGGCTGATGAGGTCGGGGCCGGCGAGGACCTGACCCGAGCGGGAGTCGATGGTCAGAACGCAGATGAGGATGCCGTCCTCGGCGAGGTGCTTGCGATCCCGCAGGACGACAGGGCCCACGTCGCCGACGCCGATGCCGTCGACGAGAACCGTCCCCGCCTGCACCGGAGCGCCCCTGGTAACCCGGCCCTCCGACAGCTCGAGCACGTCGCCGTCCTCGACGATCGTCATGTCGTCGCGGGACACGCCTGTTTTTTCCGCGATGCGCGCGTGCGCGGCCAGCTGCCGATATTCACCGTGCACGGGAACGAAATGGCGCGGGCGCACGACCGAGATCAGCTGCGACAGCTCCTCGGCCGCCGCGTGACCGGAGACGTGAACCGGGCTCGACTCCGCGTAGAAGACCGCGGCGCCCTCCCGATAGAGGGAGTTGATGACGCGGTGGACCGCGGCCTCGTTGCCGGGGATGGCGCTCGCCGACAGGATCACCGTGTCGCCGGGCTTGACCTTGAAGAACTTGTGCTCGCCCGACGCGATGAGCGCCAGCGCGGAGAACGGCTCACCCTGCGACCCGGTGCACACGAGCACGGTCTTGTCGTCCGGAAGATCTCCGATCGAATCGACGTCGACGATCGTCTTCGATCCGACCTCGATGTGGCCGAGCTCGCGCCCGACCTCGACGTTCGCCAGCATCGAACGACCGAGTACTGCGACGTGCCGGTTCGTGTTCTCGGCGCTCGTGAGGACCTGCTGCACGCGATGGAGGTTCGACGCGAAACAAGCGACGACTATGCGACCGGGAGCGCGTTCGAAGATCTTTCGCAGCTCGTCGCCGACGATCGACTCCGAGGGCGTACGGCCGGGAGTCTCCGCGTTCGTTGAGTCGGACAGCAAGAGGTCGACTCCCTCGGCCCCCATGCGCGCCAAACCCTGGAGGTCGGTGCGACGCCCGTCGATCGGCGCGGTGTCGAGTTTGAAGTCGCTCGTATAGAGCATCCGGCCCCCTTTGGTATCGACGGCCACGGCAACGGCGTCGGGGATCGAGTGGGACACCGCGAGGAAGTGGCACTTGAAGGGACCGATCTGAACGGTGTCGGAGGCCTCGATGACGTGTTCGGTTGGCTTCACGTCGGACTCGTCGAGACGGCGTCGGGCGATGCCGAGGGTGAGCGGCGTTCCGTATATGGGGGCGCTCACCTTCTCGAGTAGCCACGTCAGGGCCCCGACGTGATCCTCGTGGCCATGCGTGAGGACGATCGCTTCGACGGAATCGGCGCGCTCGCTGACCCACGTGAAGTCCGGCAGCACGAGGTCGACGCCGAGCATCTCGTCGGTGGGAAACGATAGGCCCGCGTCGATAACGAGCACGCGGCCCTCGCTCTCGACCGCCATCATATTGCGGCCGACCTCCCCCAACCCCCCGAGAAAAACGACGCGGGTGGGGTTCATTCGGAACCGATCACACGCCCGACGGCAACCCCGCCTTTTCTAGCGCCGCCTTGATGGCGTCCTTTTCCGCCGGCGTCGCGTCCACCAGCGGGAGCCGCGGCCTACCGACCTGTACGCCGAGCATGTTCACCGCCGCCTTGACGGGGATGGGGCTGGCGGTCAGCCCCATGATGACCTTCATCAGCGGCAGAAGCTCGCCGTAGGCCGCCTGCGCGTCGCCGACCCGGCCCTCGTTCCATAGAGCGAAGATCTTCTTGATGGGCTCGCCCACCAGGTGCGAACACACCGAGACGACCCCGACCGCCCCGGCGGCCAGATGGGGCAACAGCAACGGGTCGTCGCCGCTGTAGATCTCAAAGTCGCGATGCTCGGCGGCATCGAGCTCGGCGCGCAGCAACGCGGTCTCCCCCGCGTCACCCACCGCGTCTTTGACCGCGACGATTCGTTCGTGACGGGCGAGCTCCACCATCGTCGGTCGCTCGATACGGCGGCCGGTGCGACCCGGGATGTCGTACAGGATCAGCGGCACGCTCGCCGTGTCGGCCACCGTCACGAAGTGCGCGAGCAATCCGTTCTGCGGGGGCTTCGAGTAATAAGGAGTCACGACGAGACAGGCGTGTGCGCCGAGCGACGCGGCCTCGCCGGTGAGCGTGACCGTCTCCACGGTGTCGTAGGAGCCCGTCCCGGCGATCACCGTGCAACGGTCCCCTACCTCTTCCAGCACGGCCTCGAAGAGCGCGAGCTTCTCCTTGTGCGACAAAGTGGGTGATTCGCCGGTGGTGCCGGCGACCACGAGGCCGTCGGATCCGTGATCGACGAGGTGGGCCGCGAGGGAGCGGGCGTTCTTGAGATCGAGCGAACCGTCGTCGGCAAACGGCGTCACCATCGCCGTGATGACCTCGCCGAATCGTGCTGTGGTCATAAGAAAACCTCCTGGGCTAGACCCTCTCACCCTAGTCGCAAGGCGGACCGGCGAGGGTCTTTTCTAACCGACCTCGGTCGTGAGCCGGGCCCCCGTGGCAACGTCGGGGTCCGAGCCGTCGTAGACCTGGACCGAGTTCGACGCGGTGCCGGGTGATTCGGGAACGCGCAGGTCGAACTCGACGGTGGTGGAGTCTCCTGCGGCCAGCCGCCCGAAGCCGTAACGCATACCGCCCCCGGTGGCATCGGGTGGCGGGCGAACCGCGACGATGGATGGTTGTTCCCCCGCGACGGCCTCCACGAGGGGCTCGACCACACCGGCCTCGCCTCCCCCGCCCACCAGCGAGAAGCTGACGAACAACGCCTTTACGTCTGCCGATCCCGAGTTCGTGACCGTGATCGCGGCGGTGGCCACGTCGCCGGGGGCGGCCGTGGTTGGAAACGACACCGACACGGACAGCTCGGCTTTGTCTCCGACCTCACCCGTGTCGCCCAGTCGCGAGACGGCAAGCCCGCCGAGAACGAGCGCGCCGACCGCGATCGCAACTACGAATAGGACGGGAAAGCGGCGGCCCTCGCTGTGGCTCACGCCGGGGAATCAGAGATCGAGAAGGTTCTCGAGTCCCACCACCAGACCCTCAAGACCCGATACCTTCTTTACGGCCAGCACGACGCCCGGCATAAACGAAGAGCGATCGAGCGAATCGTGACGGATCGTGAGCGTCTCCCCCGCCCCGCCCAGAACGACCTCCTGATGCGCGACCGAGCCGTCCACTCGGAGGGAATGGATGCGGACCCCATCACGCTCGCCGCCGCGGCTTCCACCGAGAGTCTCCGCGTCGCTCGTGGCCGTCCAGGGATCGGAGCGCGCCTCGTTCATGAGATCGGCGGTGCGCAGCGCGGTCCCGGACGGGGCATCGAGCTTCTTCGTGTGGTGCCGCTCGACGATCTCGGCGGTGGAGAAATAGGGGGTCGCCTGTTGGGCGAAGCGCATCATCAGCACCGCGCCGATGGCGAAGTTGGGGGCCACGAAAACGTTGG
>JALZEI010000147.1 GCA_030862115.1 Actinomycetota bacterium | reverse complement strand
GCGCCCGAGCGCCTCCGGAGCTCGGCCATGTCGGCTCCCATGGTGCGGGCCAGCATGTCCTCGGTGGCGTCGGGCATCGTGGCGATGCGCGCCCCCCGGTCGGAGGCGTTTTGGCGGGCCTGGGTGTGGGATACGGACTTGCAGGTGGGGGCGACGACGACGTCGGCCTCGAGGAGGGCCGCCGCCACCACCCCTGGGGGCTCGGAGCCGTGGGTCACCCGCTCCGCCATCTCCACGAGGACCGATTCGGCCCCCCGCGCCCTTCCTCGCTCCACGAGACCCTCGGCCAACCCCCGCTTTCCGGGATCCGTGAGCACCAGCAGGGTCTCCCCCGAGCGCAGGCGCAGACAGTCTCCGAGGACCGCCTCGAGCGCCCGCCCGAGCTCGGCGTTAGGGGCCGACAACGCCGTCGACCTCGATGTCGCGACCGCCCAAGACGTCTTGGAAGATGCGCCACATGGGCTCGTAGAGCCGGGGGGGCCGGTTGTCGTCGCACGGGATCACGATGACGTCTCTTTTTTCCGCCCAGGCAACCGCCAGAGCGGGATCGTTTATGTCCATGATGGCGATCGCCGGGATGCCCCGCTCTAAAGCGGCCCCCGCATAACCGTGATCTCCGAGCACGATGTCGGGCCACGGCTCCGCCTCGAGCATCGCCTCCATGGGCTCGGCAGAGTGAGTGTGCACCAGCGAGGCCCCCGTTGCGAGGCAGCCGACGCCTCCGATGTAGCGGATCTCGCCGAGGCCGCGGCCCATGCGGAACTTCTCTTCCTCTCGCAGTCGCAGGATCTTGCCGCCGACCTTCCGATAGGCATCTACGACCCGGAGGTGGTGCTCGATCATGCCGGTGGGATGGCCGGTCGCGGCCAGCAGAGTCGCTCCCCTGTCGGCCTCTTCCTTCAGGCGCCGTGCGGCCTGTATGACCGCGGCGACCGTTAGGTCGGGGTCGAGCGTGTCCTCGCCCTCGACGCAGGCGATGTCGCTCGAGCAACCGGTGAGCTCGGCGAGAAAGGACAGGACCTCGCTCTCGGAGTACTTGTCGAACCCGCTTAGGCCAAACGATGCGTCTTCGTCGCCGTCGACCAACGCCCTGATCTTGTACAGATTGTTCTTGCGGGAGTGAGACCGGTGGTGCCCCACAACGCCGTTGGCGACAAGGCGCTCGCGCGCCTGTACGAAATAGTCTGAGGGCATGCGCGCAATCCTATGGGGCGCGCGCGTTCCGTATCGCCGCCACTCGAGGAGGCACAGGTGAGCACCGAACTCTTTTCGTTGAAGGACAAAGTAGGCATCGTTACGGGAGCCTCGCGGGGTATCGGACGTGCGATTGCCTTGGGTTTTGCCCGCGCGGGAGCCGACGTGGCGGTCGCAGCTCGAAGCGAGGGGGACCTAAAGACGCTGGCCGACGAGATACGCGAGACCGGACGCCGGGCCCTCGAGCTCCCGACCGATGTCACAGATCGCGCTCAGATCGAAGAGATGATCGAGAGGACGGTCGATGAGCTCGGCGGCCTCGACATACTGGTCAACAACGCGGGAGGAACGAAGTTCATGTCCCCGATAGTCGGACTGCGTCCGGAAGGATGGGATAAAGCGATCGCTCTTAACTTGACCTCGGTCTTTCACGCGACGCAGCTCGCGGCGCAGAAGATGCTGGGGTCCGGCGGAGGCTCGATCATCCAGATCTCCTCCGTCGCCGGAATAACCGGCACGCCGAGCCTCTCCTATTACTCCGCGGCCAAGGGTGGGGTAAGGCTCATGTCCCAATCCGTGGCAAAGGAGCTGGCGGAGTCGGGAGTGAGGGTCAATTCGATCTCGCCCGGTTGGGTGGCGACCGAACTGAATGCAAACCTCCGTGTGGACGAGGCAACCGAGAAGTTCGTAACGGACATGGTCCCGATGAAGCGCTGGGGTGAGGCCGAGGAGATCGTCGGGGTGGCCATCTTTCTTGCCTCGGAGGCCTCGTCTTTTGTGACCGGTGCCACGATCGTCGTCGACGGCGGGCAGACGGCCTAGCGCGCCGTCCGATGTTCGTTGAGCGTGCTATGCGCAACCAGTTCAGCAACCGACGCGGATGGGCATTGTCCAGTTTGAACAAAGCATCTCGTGAGGGTTGGGCTGACCGCCCCCCGGGCCGGTGCTAGCGTCGCGTTGCTTCTGAGCACGAGAACGCGGGTGGGAGAGGAGAGTCGCACATGGCACTGCGCAAGCTTCAGAACTTCATAGACGGAGAGCTCCGCGATTCGGCGGACGGCAGAACTGCGGCGCTGATCAACCCGTCCACGGGTGAGGAGTTCGCCGAAGCACCACTGTCGGGTGATGCCGACATAGACGAGGCTTGCGGCGCGGCGCGGAGGGCGTTCGACAAATCGCGCGACATCATCCCATCCGAGAGAAGTAACACGTTGTTGAAGATCGCCGATGCGATCGAGGACAAAGCCGAGGAGCTCGTGCGCCTCGAGTGCGAGAACACGGGTAAGCCCTTTCAGATGACCTTGGAGGAAGAGATCCCTCCGATGGTCGATCAGATCAGGTTCTTTGCGGGGGCCGCGCGCGTTCTCGAAGGGAAGTCGGCCGGCGAGTACATGGCAGGCCACACCTCGTTCATCCGCAGAGAGCCGGTCGGTGTGTGTGCGCAGGTGACGCCCTGGAACTACCCGATGATGATGGCGGTCTGGAAGTGGGCGCCGGCGCTGGCCGCAGGAAACGCGGTCGTGCTCAAGCCCTCGGACACCACGCCGGTCACGACGGTGAAGATGGCGGAGATCATGGCCGAGTTCCTTCCTCCCGGCGTATTCAACGTCATCTGTGGGGACCGCGACACGGGAGCGAAGCTCGTCGGCCACCGAGAGCCGGACATGGCTTCCGTGACGGGAAGCGTGCGCGCGGGCATGGCGGTGGCCGCGTCCGCGGCGACCGACCTCAAGCGCGTGCACCTGGAGCTCGGCGGCAAAGCTCCCGTCATCGTGTTCGACGACGCCGACGTCGACGCCGCGGCCGAAGCCATCGCGCTGGCCGGTTACTTCAACGCCGGACAAGACTGCACCGCCGCAACACGTGTGCTGGCGGGACCGAAGGTCTACGACAACTTCGTCTCTGCACTCGTGGATCAAGCGAAGACCACGAAGACCGGCCCCCCCGACGACCCCGACATCCTTTACGGGCCGCTCAACAACTCCAACCAATTCGACCGCGTGAAGGGATTCATCGAGCGCAAGCCGGAGCGGGCCGAGTTGCTGGTCGGCGGTAACGCCGTGACCGGCGACGGCTATTTCTACGAGCCGACCGTCGTAGCCAACCTCGAGCAAACCGACGAGATGATCCAGAACGAGGTCTTCGGCCCGGTGATCACCGTGCAGCACTTCGACGACGAAGACAAGGCGCTTGCCTGGGCCAACGACGTCGAGTACGGACTGGCCTCGAGCGTGTGGACGAAGGACCACGGCCGGGCCATGCGCATGGCCAAGGGCCTCGACTTCGGATGCGTGTGGATCAACTGTCACATCCCGCTCGTGGCCGAGATGCCCCACGGAGGATTCAAGCATTCGGGGTACGGCAAGGACCTGTCCATGTACGGGTTCGAGGACTACACGCGCGTGAAGCACGTGATGTCGAACATCGAGGCCTGACCGCTCGCCGCTCTGCGCCGAGTGGGTAATTCTGCGGAATAATCCGGCGTCCTGCACCACTCGGCGGGTTTCGGAGTAACCCGAGGCCTCGTACCCCGTTAGGCTTCCAAGGCCACTAGGGGGATTGCGAATGCGGAAGACCAGACTGGTTACCGCTCTTGTCTTGAGCGGCTTGCTCGCGACCGCCTTCGCGCCGTCGTCCTCGGCGGGGCCCGTCATGCTCAGCGCGTCGCCGGAAGACCAGGTCCTCGTGATCAGTGCCAACCTGCGCGAGCGGACCAAAAAGGACATGGAGATCTGGGACGACATGGCCGTGTTCGTCCGGCGCGTTGTGCAAACGGTTCCCTACGCCCCCGACGTCTTACTCCTTCAAGAGGTCCGCCAGCAGAGCGCGCAGTCGGTTGCCCTGTTGTTGGGAACCGCTACGGACCAGACATACGAGTTGGCGGTCAAGCGAGGCAACAGATACTCGCGCAGACTCGCAGACGGAACGGCGGTCGTTAACGAAACGGCAATCCTTATCAATACCCAAACCGTGGCGAGAATCGGCAAAGGCGGACACGAAACGTTCACCTATACCCCCGAGGAGGCCAGGCCGGACAGTCTGATCAAATGGAAAAAAGGAACGCACGCGATGGTGGGCGAGATTGGCGGGGACTTCGCGCTAAGTCTTGCGAGCGTCCACTTTCAGAAGGACGCAGCCCTCGTCTCGCCCGAGATGGCTTTGGCCAAGAAGTTGTCGTGGACGACACAAATGGACGACCGACTCGTCCTGCGCTATGCGGCGACGGATCAGAGGGTCATCGGGGGTGACTTCAACCAGAATCGATGTCTCGACGGGGGGCCGGGCTGTACTCCCAACCCCTTCTGGCAAGCGATGAACGAGCGGGGGTACCGAGACAGCGTGCTCGCGATGGTGGGAAAAGGTAATCCGATCGATTTCATCTTCTCCAGAGCGCCGGTCATCGATGCCGACTTCGATTCCGAGTACGACCCGGAGGCCGCCGAGGGAACGACCGAGTTCTACTCGGACCACAGATTCCGCTGGGCGCTTCTCGAGCAAATCGATACGACGGCTCCGATAGAACCGACAAACCTTCGAAGTGACGCATGGCGGCGGTTGATCCGGATGGTGTGGACTCAGGCGCGCGACGGGGGCACGGGTATTACTCACTACGAGGTCTTCCGGTCAACCCAGGGAAACGATTTCGTCTCCATCGGAACGACCACCGACCACCGCTTCTCGGATTCGGACGTGATAACCGGTGAGACCTACGATTACTACGTGGTGGCCTACGACGGGGCCGGACTGTCGGCGACCTCCGAGACGATCACCGAAACCGCATCGCCGAGCGAGTAGGGACTCCGGCCTGGTAGCGGCGAGAGCCGTAACGCCGATGAACCCTTTCACCCGAATACCGAGTCCAATTCCTCGCTCCTAAATAATTCTCAACCGACGGTTCGGCTATGCCGACGCTTCCTCCGGCGGGGCTCGCTCCACCAACTCCATCTGTTTGACGCCCGGCTCGTAGCGTTTGCCGTTCGGCCGATACCACGCCACCCCGGTCTTCTCCAAAGACACCCCCCAGCGTCCTTCATGCACCAGACGATGGTGGTGATGACAGGTCAATGCGAGGTTGTCTAGGTCGGTGCGCCCGCCCTGAGTCCACCACCTGATGTGGTGGGCCTGTAAGAACCACCTTCGTTCACAGCCGGGAAAGGTGCAGGTGCGGTCTCTTTTGCGCAATTGCCGCCGCAACCAGCGGGGGACCTTGCGCGAGGCGTGGCCGATGCCCACAGCATTGCCATCTTTGTCCTCTAAGACCGTTTGGATGCGCCCGTCACAACAAAGTCGCTGCACGATCTCGGGATGCAGGACCCCCCCGAGCTCGATCTCTGCCTGTT
>JALZEI010000140.1 GCA_030862115.1 Actinomycetota bacterium | reverse complement strand
GCGCGACGCGGCGAAGAGGGCGGGCCGGGACGGAGATCTGATCGATCCGGACGCGTGTTTGCTCAACGTCGGCGTGCATTGGGGCGGCACCCTTTACATCGGCCAGCTGGTCACCGGAGGACGATTGGAGGTGACCGCTTTGGGCGACGAGGTCAACGAGGCCGCGCGGATTCAGGAGTCGGCGCGCGACGGCAAGCTTCTTGCCTCTAAGTCCCTGCTGGAGCATCTCGCAGCTGCGGAGGCGGCGCATCTGGGCCTGGATCCCGACAACGTCATCTACCGGACGGTCGCGGAGCTGCCCGGGGCGACCTCCAAGGCGAAGCGGGACGCCGGCGGGATCCCCGTCACGACGCTTTAACCCCGGGCAAAACCGCGCTTTCGTCCGGGCCCTGTCTTAGTCTTGTCGAACATGCGTTCGCCCCGAAATACCAGCCCCCTTCGTGTCGTCGGCCTCGATCCGGGGATCGCCACCACCGGTCTCGCGGTTCTCGAGCGGGCGGGCTCGAAGGTCTCTCCGCTGGTCGTCGGCGTGGTCCGTACGCCCCCCGGGATGCCCCAGGCCGAACGGCTCGCCCTTTTGCGCGCCGAGCTGGCCGCGGCTTTCACCAAGTGGGCCCCCCGTGTCGTCTCCGTCGAACGGCTTTTCTTCAACGCCAACGTCAAGACAGCCATGGCCGTCGGACAGGCCTCCGGGGTCGCTCTTGCGACCGCCGCCGAGTCGGGGGCCGAGGTGGTCACCTACACCCCACTGGAGGTGAAGCAGACGGTGGTGGGAGTCGGCCGCGCCGACAAGAAGCAGGTCGCCACGATGGTGGCTTCGATTCTGGGACTTGCTGCTCCGCCCAGTCCCCCGGATGCCGCCGACGCTTGCGCCCTCGCGCTCTGCTACCTCAACAGAAGCTCACTCGTCGATGCGGTGCAGGCGGTGGCCCGGTGATCGGGTTCCTGCGCGGGAAGGTGGTCGGATTCACCTCGGACGGGTGTCTCCTCGACGTGGGCGGCGTCGGCTACCGGTTGTCGTGTTCGGCAACGACGCTTCGCTCGCTAACAAAGAACGGCGAGGAGGTCCGGCTGTGGACCTACTTGCACGTACGAGAGGACGCGCTCTCTTTGTACGGCTTCTCCACGGAGGGCGAGCAAACGACGTTCGAAGCTTTGTTGTCGGTCTCGGGCGTAGGGCCGAAGGTAGCCCTCCAGGTGTGCTCCGCACTGACCCCGGAGGTCCTGCGTCGAGCGCTTGTGACCGACGACGTGAAGCTGATCGCGTCGGTGCAGGGCATCGGCAAGAAGACGGCGCAGCGAATCATCATCGACCTCAAGGAGAAACTGGCTCTGCCGGACCTCGAAGTCGCCGGCGAATCGAACGACAGCCTGGTAAAGGCGCGCTCGGCGCTCGAGAACCTCGGCTACTCGCCCGCGGAGATCAGACAAGCTCTGGCGGCCGTGAACGGTGCGGCCGCCGGTCCCGTGGAGGACCTGGTTAAATCGGCCCTCAAGGTGCTTGCCTCGTGAGCGCGGGATTCGAGGAATCAGCCGAGGTCCTGACGGTTGCCTCGCTCCCGGTCGAGGACGAGGCCGAGCGCTCGTTAAGGCCGAAGACTCTCGACGAGTTCGTCGGCCAGCCGGAGCTCAAAGAGCATCTCGGCATCGTGCTCGAAGCCGCCACCGGACGCGGGGAGCCGGCAGGCCATCTTCTGCTGTGTGGACCTCCCGGCCTAGGAAAGACGACGCTCGCTCACGTCATCGCTCGCGACATGGGCGCCAACATCCGGCAGACCTCGGGACCGGCTCTGGAGCGCGCCGGCGACCTGGCCGCGATTCTCACGAACCTCGAGGACTCCGATGTGCTGTTCATAGACGAGATCCACCGTCTGCCGCGAACGGTCGAGGAGGTGCTCTATCCGGCGATGGAAGACTTCCAACTCGACCTCGTAATCGGCAAGGGACCTAGCGCGCAGACGCTGAGACTCGACCTCCCACGATTCACGCTCGCCGGCGCCACCACGAGGGCCGGGTTGATCACGGGCCCTCTTCGCAGCCGCTTCGAGCTGGTCGAGCGTTTGGACCTGTATCCCGAGACCGACCTGAAACAGATCGTCGAGCGATCGGCCCGGATCCTGGGCGTTGCCATCGACGAGGAGGGCTCGAGCGAGATCGCCCGCCGGTCGAGGTGCACGCCGCGTATAGCCAATCGTCTTCTTCGCAGGGTTCGCGACTACGCGCAGGTGCGGGCGAGGGGAGTCATCGACGGCCCGATCGCAAGAAAGGCCCTCGAGATATTTCGTGTCGACGAGAAGGGGCTCGACAAGGTCGACGCGGGCATTCTGGACGCCCTGGTCAGACGCTTCGGAGGAGGTCCGGTGGGCCTGTCCACACTCGCGGTGGCGGTGGGGGAGGAGACCGACACCCTCGAGGACGTCTATGAGCCCTATCTCATCCAGATCGGTTTCCTAAGCCGGACACCGCGGGGCAGGGTGGCCACCGACGCCGCCTGGCATCACCTGGGAGAGCACCCCCCCACGGGCGGCCTCTTCACTCCCGGATAGGTGTCGCGGGGGGTGTGGGGGGGTAGTCCGGCTCGGCGGACGTCCCCCAACGAAGACGGCGTGCACAGAATCACCGCCGTGAGAATGTGGACGCCGTCCCGGCAGCGCCGGAGGGGCTGTCGGAATAAAGGAAGCGTTAACATCGGTGGGGAGCCGCCGGTGCGGCTCGTTTTCGCGTAACGCGACATTACGGAAGGACGTGGCATTCGATGCAATCACCCGTGGGGAGCCTGGTTTTCCTCGTACTCCTCTTCGTTCTCTTTTATTTCATGCTCATCCGCCC
>JALZEI010000136.1 GCA_030862115.1 Actinomycetota bacterium | reverse complement strand
CACAACCCACGGGCCAAGGTAAGTCCGGACGGTTATCGGGTGAGCGGCGGAGGCACCGCGGACGTGGGTGGTCAAAGACTAGAAGTCACAGGTGCCGTCGAGTCGGGCAATAACGACGGCTCGGGTCTGATATCGCACGCATTGCCGGGGCCGGGCGCCCCAGAGGCGAGTGGACGTGTGGACGCGGGCCGACACGGCTCGGTCGAGTACTCCTCCGCCGGAGAACGCGCTGCGCAAACAAGCTCCCCCGCGTCTTTGGAAGAGGGGTCGGCGAACGGCTGAGCGGCTCCCCCCGGATGGGGCCGGAGGGAGCCACTACACGTACACGATTGATACGTGCGCCGGACCTTCGGGTAACGAAGGACGGACGAGGTGCGTCGGAGCGCGTGCGAATTAGATGTCCTGTTTGGCCAGCTTTGTGGCGAGTTCCGCGTTGGTTTTTGCGCCGGTCAACTGACGCAGCCGTGCCAACCTTCGGAACACGCTGCGGCGACTCAGGTGAAGGGTGTTTGCTATCTCACTCGGCTGAACGCCCTGAGCGAGTAATCTCGCGATGGATTTCTCTTCGGGGTCGAGGCGTTCTTGAAGACTTATCTCACGAGGGACGAAGGCCTTCACGTCCTCGCTGTTCAACTTGACCATGTAGACCGGGACGGCACGGTCGCGCCAATCTTCGGGCAAGGCGTGGGGTGCGATCAAGAACCAGCGGTCGTGCTCGAACTGGTCGAAGGGAGGGCCGATCTCGTCGGCCGGGCGCAGGCGCTCGTTTTCTTCTGCCATCGAAGGTACATACGCCCGAGACGTGATTTGGTCACGCATTCAACGAACGAGCCGCCTGCGGTGATGAGAAGTCGGCTCTGCTAGGCCTCTTCTTCCTCGTGGGCAATGACCTCGACGTTGACGGCTCCGTTGACGTCGTCGTGGAGCCGGATCTCGACTGTGTGGGTTCCCAGCGAGCGAATCGGATCGTCCAGCCGGATCTGGGTTCGGTCGATCTTCTCCTCGAGCTGCTCCTCGATGGCGCGCGCCACATCGCCTTTCGTAACCGAGCCGAACAGCCGGCCCTCTTCCCCGGCTCGCGCCGAGATGTAGACCGGCGTTGCTCCCAGACGTCCTACGCGCGCCTGGGCCTCCTCGCGAACCCGCCGCTCTTTTTCCTCGCGCGCGCGGCGCATTAGCTCCGCCTGGCGCAACGAGCCTTTCGTGGCAAAGAGAGCCAGACCTTTAGGCACAAGGAAATTCCGGGCGTAACCGTCGGCCACTGTGACCACGTCGCCCTTGCGACCCAGATTCTCGACGTCGTCGGCCAGGATTACCTTCATCGGTCTCGATCCCGATCCCGACCGCGCCCGTGGCCGTGACCGCGCTCGGCGGTCTCCCGCGAGGCGAACGGCAACAGAGCCATCTCGCGAGCGTTTTTGACCGCGGTAGCAACCATCCGCTGGTGCTGCGGACAGTTACCCGTGACGCGGCGGGCCCGGATCTTGCCGCGCTCGCTCATGTACTTGCGCAGCATGGCGATGTCTTTGTAGTCGACGTACTTGGCCTTGTCCGCACAGAACTGGCAATACTTTTTCTTGCCCTTGCGGACGGTCGTCTTCTTCGGGGGCTTGCGATTGCTTCGCCTATCGCGCGCCAACTAGAACCCTCCGTCGGCGGGCGGCTGGCTTGCTACCGGACTCGGCGTGCTCCAGTCGGGAGCCCCTCCGCCGGCGGCGTCGGCCTGCGGCGCGGGGGCAGCCCCGGACCGTTGCGTCTTCTGAATGCTGGCCGTCGCCCACCGAAGTGAAGGTGCTACCTCGTCAACCTGGACCTCGACCGCGGATCGCTTGTTGCCCTCGGCGTCCTCCCACGAACGCTGCTGCAGGCGTCCGACTACCACGACGCGCGTGCCCTTCCGCAGCGACTCGGCCGCGTTCTCGGCCAAGTCCCGCCAGCAACTGCAGCGGAAGAACCCGTCGAGCTTGTCCTCCCACTTGTCGTTTTGCTTGTAGCGGCGGTTGACCGCCACCGTGAAGTTGGCGACCGCCTGGCCCGAGGGTGTGAACCTGAGCTCGGGGTCCTCCGTAACGTTTCCTACCAATGTGACTGTGTTGTCTGCCATGTCAGCTCCTTGTCGCCGCTTTTGTCGTCTCCGCCCCTTCGGGATGAAGAATTTTTCCTCGAATGAACTCGTCCGAGATCAAAAGAAGGCGCTTCAATCTGTCGATCGCATCCTCCGGCGCCGCGAAGTTGGCCACGAAGTAGTAGCCCTCTTTCTGATGGTCGATCTCGTAGGCAAACTTGCGTACCCCCCAGCGGTCGACTCCACCAACCTCGCCGCCGACCTCACCGATGGCGTCGGTGAAGCGATCGACGGCCTTTTGGATGTCGCCTTCCTCCAGGCGCGCGTCCACGATGACCATAGCCTCGTAATTACGCATACAACTCCTCCTCCGGACTCGCCCCGCCGAAGCGATGTCGAGGCCCTCCCGAGACGCTGAGGCCGCGGGTTAGGGCAGGGGATAAATGGGCGAACCGCTCGCCCGTCTGCTTCGGGATGCTAGCACCTCCTATCTTTCGCTCAGGCCCGTCCCTGCGCCACAACCGCCTTCTCTCGGACGTTCGAGAGGCTAGGAGGAGCCTGCGACGAAAGACGGTCTCTGACCGCGGAGCCGGCGCGCAAGAAGATGAAGAACAGAGCCGCGAGAAGGGCCGCCCGCATCCATACCCCGAACAC
>JALZEI010000131.1 GCA_030862115.1 Actinomycetota bacterium | reverse complement strand
GTGGGCGATTCTGCAACCGTCGCGAGAGAGTGGAAGGGGCTCCTCGGCCTAGTTTTCATCGACGGCGGTCACAGCCAGGCCGCTGCCGATTCGGATTTCGAGGGGTGGGCTCCCCGGGTTTCATCCGCAGGGCTACTCGTGATCCACGATGTGTTCCCGGACCCCTCGGACGGAGGACGACCACCTTTCAATATCTATCGCCGCGCGCTTCAGTCCGGCGTCTTCGAGGAACGCTCGGCTACCGGAAGCATTCGAGTCCTAGAGCGAGTCTCCGAGCGAGCGTGACAGCGGAGCTGGTTCGAAGTCCCGATCGGTGAACACTTCGTAGGTGGGGCCGGTTCTCGCGAGGACGTCGGCGGCGAGAACGACCGCCGCGGAGTTCCAAGTTGGCTTTTCTACCGGCCACACTGTTCCCTCGGGATAGGTCGCGCCGGTCCAGTAGGCCCCGTCGGTATCGCGCAGTTGTTGGATCCACCCGAACAGGCGGTGTGCCTCATCCGTCATCCCAATTCGATCGAGTGCCATGACTAGTTCGCACGTCTCCGCTGCCGTTATCCAGGGACGATCAACGACGCACTTCGCTCCTAGTCCTTCGACAACGAACAATTCCCAGTGATCGGCAATGCGGTCGCTCGCTCGCGTCCCGTCGAGGACGCCTCCCAGGATCGGGTAGTACCAGTCCATCGAGTAACGGTCCTTGTTGGCGAAATTCCGATGCTCGCCGGCGATGGCGTTGGCCAGCAATGGGATTGCAAGCTCCCAGTCTGGTCTCTGGAGTCCCACGGCGGTGGCCAATCCGACCGCGCATCGAAGGCTCAGGTGGATGCACGAGGATGACGTCACCAGCGCCTCCGGCCAGGCACGGTAATCCACATCGCGGGCCCACCGGATCGCGCCCGTGTCGTCCTGAAGCTCCAACACGAAGTCGATAGCGCGATCTATCACCGGCCACATCTCGTGAAGAAACTCGGCGTCGCCGGTCGCCAGCCAGTAATGCCAGAGGCCGACGGCGATGTAGGCGGTGAAGTTCGCGTCGAGGGTGTGGTCGATCACGAGATCTCCGAGGAACTTCGCCGGCCATGAGCCATCCTTTGACTGCACGCTCGCCGACCACCGGTACGCGGCTCGAGCCCTGTCGTGGCGTCCACCAACCGTCAACGCCATGGCGGCCTCCACGTGATCCCAGGGATCGGCGTGGCCTTCTGCGAACCAGGGGATGCATCCGCTGGGGAGTTGAACGCGCGCTATGGCGTCAACGGTCTGGGTGATGTCGCCCGAGTTCAAAACCGTGAAGTCGTCAGATCTGAGCACTAGGTTTCTCCGCGTAGACGACCAGGCTCTTACCCATAACGGGATCGAGCGCGCCTTCCACTCTCCGAACCCAGGCCGAGCCCCTCGTTATGTCCCAGACCAGAAAGCGGTGATACAGAGATGGAATCTTGGCCGCATCGTTATTGATGCCGAACGCGCATTTTAGCCACCAGAGAGGGGAGTGGAGCGCGTGTGCGTAGTGATGAGATCGAAGCCTTAAACCGGCCCCACCCAACCGATCGATGAGCTCACGTTTGCGATAGATGCGAACGTGGCCGCCGGCCTCCGAATGGTAATCGGAAGACAACGCCCAACAGATTTTCTCCGGCCACGCGCGAGGGACGGTCGCGACGACCCACCCACCCGGGCGGACCACCCGCGCTATCTCGCTCATGGCATCCTCGTCATTCGGGATGTGCTCGAGGACCTCGGAAGCGATCAAACCGTTAAGGCTTCCGCTTTGAAAAGGAAGCGCCAGCGCGCTGCCGTTAACCGACGCGTGCAGAGTCGTGTCGGTGATCTGGTTGTCCGCCCGCATTGCGGCCACCATGCCCGAAACATCCTTCAGGACGCCATCGTTGATATCCACGCTCAATGTGTGAGCCCCCCGGGCGAGGAGCTCGAAGGTGTGACGCCCGCCTCCGCAGCCCAGATCGGCAACCAGGTCCCCGACGGCTATCCCGACTCGATCGAAGTCTGCCGTTAACACGACAGCACCTGCCGGTATTGATCGGTCGTGGCGAGCGCGGCTCGCTCCCACGTAAAGCGTTCGATGACCCTCTTTCTCCCGGCCCCGGCAAGCCTCTGTCGTTCGCGGGGGTCGTCGAGGAGCGCTCGTATCGCGGCGGCCAGTGCCTCTGCATCGGAGGGCGGGACCGTCACGGCGGCTTCGCCGCTGCGCCCGACAACTTCGGGAAGCGCCCCCGCCGTGGTCGTTATCAAGGGGACGCCGCACGACATGGCTTCAACGGCCGGCAGCGAGAACCCCTCGTACAGAGAGGGGACGACGGCAACCTCGGATTCGGCATAGAGCTCCACGAGCCGCAGCGTCGACACGCCGGTTTCGAAGCGCACCGCGTCCCCGACGCCGAGGCGATCGATAGCTTGGCGCACCGATCCATGGGCCCGTGCCTTGCCGACGACGACCAGCTCGACGTCCCGTTCGGTCCGAAGCTTCGCAAGCGCCTCGATCAGGAACACGAGTCCCTTGAGAGGGACGTCGGCGCTGGCCGTAGTGATGATCCGGCCGGGCTTCGCTGCCACGCTCTCAAGCGGCGTGAAAAGGTCCGCGTCGACGCCGTTGTGGATGACGGTCACGCGGTCCGAAGACAGATCGAACTCTACTTCCGCTTCGCGAGCCGCGCTCTCCGACACCGCGATCACGCGCATCACGCGTCGCGCCACGCGCTTTTGCATACGTGTAAACGAGTACCAGCGACGCAACGACAAACGCTTCTTTCTTTCGTCGGCGTTGGCAAGCTCTAGTTTCAGGTCCAGCGATATGGGGTGGTGAAGGGTTGCGACGATCGGCAATCCGCGCCGCTGCACGTCCAATAGCCCGTAACCAAGACACTGGTTGTCGTGCACGATGTCGAAGTCACCGACCCGTTTACGAAGTAGCGATGCCGCTCGGAGGCTGAATGTGAGCGGTTCCGGGTAAGCGGCCGTACACATAAGCCCGTACTCGAGGACGTCGATCGCGCTCGTGAACTCTTCTCGGGCGGGCCGGCGGAAGGGGTCGTCGGCCCTGTACAACTCGAGACTAGGGACCTTTGTTAAGGCAACGCTCGCCGGGACGTCGGGGTACGGCGGTCCGGAGAAGACCTCGACGTGATGCCCGAGATCGCGCAGGGCGGCGCTCAAGTAATGGACGTAAACCCCTTGGCCCCCGCTGTGTGGATTGCCCCTGTAGGTGAGTAGGGCTACACGCAGTGTTTCTTTGTCGAGGGACACCTCTGTGTCAGTTGAAGAGCTTGGGTAGACGTGCTTTGGCCGACAGCGAGCCCTTTACCTTCAGCTTGCGCTGGAGAACGGCCATCCGGGGGTCGATGCGTCCCACCGTGAACTTGGCCCAGTCCGCCGAGGTTGTTTCGAACCTCAAAGCGGGCTTGCCGCCGCGGCCCGGCTTAGCTTCGGCATGACCGTTCGTTACGACAAGATGCCAGGGATCTGCGTCCGAGAAGTTCCATTCGATGGGACCGTTGAGTGAGCGGGCCGCGTCGAGGTTCAGGCTACGCGCCATGCCGTCAAACAGGATCTCGAACGCTTCCGTTCCGAGGCGAGGCTCTTTGGTGTCGTCTCCGATCACACCCGCTTTGATCAGAACCCAGGCGCGCTCTGCCCGCTCCTCGTAGGTGAGAGATCTGTCTTCTCGCTTGAGAAGTTCGATCTCCCCGTAGTCGATGCCGATGCGCTTCAGCTTTGTCTCGAAGCTCCGCATGCCGAAAGCAAAGATCTCGACCAGGGTGAACCCGAAGCACTCGGCGTACCTCTTGTCGAGGTTGGGCGGAACGAATACTCCCGCCGACCAAGGAAGTACTTTGTCCCACATCTCAATGGCGGCGTCTCTGCACTCCTTCGAGGAGCGAACGAGCTCACCGAGGTATTTGATCCCGAACGCCACGTGTCGCGCCTCGTCTCTCGATACGTTGTTGATCCCCTCCGAGAAACCCGGCATCACCTTCAGGTCCTTCATGTAGCGTTGGATGAAGTGTTGACCGGGAACCGCCAGCACTCCCTCGATGACGACGTGATACAGGGCGATCGACTGCGTCAGTAGCGCTTTGTCTTTCGGTTTCTTTTGTAGCGCCTGCGTGACGCGATCGAGCTCGGCGAACACCTGGCGAAATCCCCACGTCAGGTGCCGGTCTACCGACCTCAGGGTCGACTGAGTGTCGCTTCCAAGACCGGCTACCTCGCGCATGAACCTGTCGAAGAAGACGTGGTGGCGTGCCTCATCGACGATCTGGGTAGTCAGAAAGATCTTCTGTGGGAAACCCTCTGTAGCATCGAGAACAGGGGTCAAAGTCCGGGCGACGGCCTCTTCGCCCACCAGGAACATCGCGTAGTTCCACAGGGCCGCCTCGCGCTGCAGATCGGTGAACTCGGTCCGCCACTGCTCGGCATCGGTCGAGAAGTCGATCTGCGTGGCACTCCAATTGTTCTGCTCCCACAGTCGGTAGAGCCGTTCGTACGAGATGACTTCCTGTTTTTCGAGCAGGTCTTCCATCGATGTCCTTACGGTCGGCGAGTC
>JALZEI010000114.1 GCA_030862115.1 Actinomycetota bacterium | reverse complement strand
AGCCCAGGGTTCCGGCCGAGCCCAGGGTTCCGGCCGAGCCCAGGGTTCCGGCCGAGCCCAGGGTTCCGGCCGAGCCGAGGGTTCCGGCCGCGCCGGGGTTTCCCGCCGCGCCCTGGTAACCGTGCGCCGACTCCACCGGCACCGCCGCAATCGCCAGCACGAGGAGGCCGATGGTGGCGGACCTCGACGGGACAATCCTCGTGCACCTCACGTTCGCCTACGGAACGTTCGAGAGGATCTCCACCACATGGTTATGGGTTCCACGGTTCTGCCAGGGTATCCCCGGAACGTCGCCGGCCCCCTGGTTCGAAAACTCGATCCAGCCGGCGGGGGCGGTCCACACCGACAAGTCCTCGCCCTGGTCCTCCGTCAGCTTGGCCACGGCCGCCTCGAAGGCAGCGGTGGCCACCCCGCGGCAGGTCTCTCGGGCCTTCGTGGTCAACACGTCGCAGTAGTTCCGCGACAGTCGCCCATCGAACAGGTTCGCGAGATACGACGAGTAGTCGAACCACATCCAGCGATGCTGAATCGGCGCGGCCAGAGCATCAAAGCCGGCCTCGCCCAGCTCGTCGTCGAACACGGCGTGGACGAGGGTCAGATACCAGCTATCGAAGATCGCTACGGCCGCTCCATCGTCCATTTGCTCATCGGCGTCGCGGTCGTAACGATGCGCTCCCGCCTTTATCCAATTACTCACCAGAGTCGCGGCCTCCGCCGCCTGCGATCCTCGCTTAACCGAGATCGACCGGAGCAACTTCGGTCCGAGGTAAAGCCCCCGGGCGTCCTGCGTCGCGACCCGTCGGATGCCGTCGACGAGGTCCGACAACTCGGCTTTCTTGGAGCCGGCGAGCAGCCGCTTCATCTGGTCGGCCAGAAGCTCCACGCGACTCACCGGGCCCCACTTGGGCGCGTCGAAATTGTCCCATCCCCGGGCGGGTTTGTTGTTCCAGTTGGCGACCCATCCCTGTTTCGGGTCGACGATCTTCGGGTGACGGGCGTACGGGAAGCGGCCCTGCCACTCCCACTTACCGGTCCCCCACACGGGCAGCGCCGGGTGTACGCCCTTCGCTCGCTTCGGATACATCCCCACATGGAAGTACCCGATGTGCTTCGCGTCCGCATAGACGGTGTTGAAGCTCATCGTGAAATCCCGGGCAGCCTTCGCGAAGTCGCTCAGCGAGTCGATACTCGTGTTCCAGCGATAGAACGAGGGTAACGAATCGAGCTCTTTCTTCCAGAAGAATCGTTGTTTGACGAAAGCAACCGGCTTGTCGTCAACGGTTCCGCGCGTGAACACGGGCCCGTGCACCGTGCGATGAAAGGTCCGTGTGGTCGAGTCCGGCAGACCGGGATCGGCAAGGCTTGGCTTGACGAAGAACGACTCCTCGCGCGACTCCATCTTGGTGCACTTCCCCTTGAACATGTAGTGGCGCGAACTCTTCTTGACCTCCTTGCCCTTCGGGTGACACAGAAGTTCGGCTCGCACGTCTACCGCATCCGAGTACCCGGTTGTAAGCGACCACGCGTAATCGGCTCCGCGTCCCAATGGGATCAGCGCCGAGGCACCCGGGACGGCCGGGCCCCTGAAGTCGATGCCCGGCGCGTGCACGTCGATGTCGATGAAAAAAGCAGGGTTGGCGTAACCGACCTGAGGCGCACCGATCTGTAACGGATTCCCGGTCGCGGAATCCCCTGCGGACACGATTAGTGCGTTCGAGGCCGGCGTTTTGAGGCCGAGCTTCGCAAGGAACTCGTCTCGTCTCTGTTCGATTGCCGCCAGCTCTTCGGCGGTCTCTTCCGCCTGGTCGGGGATCGCGATCGCCGCGGGGTTCGGTCGTCCTAGGTCCTGGGAGGGAAACGCACCTTCAGACCTTTGGATCGATGTGTACGAGCGGGGGTCGTTGTTGCGAAGGAAATCGCCGAACGCCTCGTCTCCCTTTTTGTGCCCCAGCGTCTTTTGCAGCTGTGAGTAAAGGGCTGCGTTCTGCATCTCTCCGCCGGCGGTCTCGCCGAACACTCGGAGTTGCAGGATCGCCAAATAGAGGGTGTCGATCGGCGACCATTCCTCCGGATAGAGGGGCGGAGGATCAGAGGCAAGCGGGTACTCGGCCGGCATCTCGTCGACCCGGTTCGATTTGAGCTCGTCAATGTGGGCGTTGACACCGTCGGCGTACGCCTGCAGACCCTTTTGGACCTTTACGCCCACCTTTCCGAACTTGTCGTCGAAGCTGTCGAACATCTTCTGCACTTCTTTTTCGGTGTAACCCTCGCGGCGGGTGTCGATGTCCATCTGCAAGAAGCTGGGACCGACGAACTCCGCGAGGGTTCCCCTGGCCGCGTGCCGGAAGACATCCATCTGCCACATCCGGTCCTCGGCCGTCACATAGCCCAGAGCGAAGCTGGCCTTGTTGAGCGACTTGGCGTAGATATGCGGAATCCCAAGAGAGTCGCGATAGACGGTGGCGCCCTCGGTGGGTTCGTACTCGTCTTCGACCTCACCCTGGGGGCCGAACGCCATCGAGTGGAAGTAGTTCGGGAGCTCTTTTTCGGTGACGTCGTCGTCGTTTACGAGCGAGGCATACATCCCGAGCTGGTCGGAGTAGTGGGGGCCGTAATCGCCGGTGACGAGCTCCTGGGCCGTCACATCGCCCTCCTGTCCGGGGGGAACGATCGAGAAGGCCCGCAGCCGATCCTCCACTGGAGGCGGCTCCGCCATAGCGGCGGGCAAACCCGAGAAAAACAAACCGAACGATAAGAGCGAAACGCCTAGTCGTTTCAAGATTCAACCTCCGCCACTCGGTCGACGTCGTCAAACCAGGTGCGGTCCCCTATCGGCTGCTGCTCAACACGTCGGCGGGACAGCGCGAATCTCCTCCCCCGTTAGAGCGGTCCCCAAACGCCCCGTACCATCGCCCAATGCGAAAAGACGACGTTGTCCAGGGCCGTTACCACCTCGAAGAGCGCCTGGGCAGGGGTGGCATGGGCGAGGTGTGGCGGGCCCGTGACGACCGCTTACAGCGAACGGTGGCGCTGAAGCTCATCTCGCCGGGGCTCGCCGAGGATCCCGAGTTCCTCGTCCGCTTCCTTCGGGAGGCGCAAAACATCGCCCGGATCACGCATCCGAACGTGGTCGGAGTTATCGACTTCGGAGAGGACGACGAGAAGCCCTTTTTGGTGATGGAGTACGTGCCGGGCAAGCCGGTGTCGGAGCTGACCGGTGAGCCGATGGAGGAATCGAAGGCGAGGGCGATCGTGACCCAGGCCGCGGAGGCCGCGGGGGCGGCTCACGACCAGGGCATCGTGCACCGAGACATCAAGCCGGCCAACATCCTTCTCACCGACGACGGTCGCGCCAAGCTCGTCGACTTCGGTATCGCCTCGGCGCAGCACATGGATCGCGTTACCCAAACGGGCGTCACGATCGGCTCGCCTCACTACATCTCGCCGGAACAAGCCTCGGGACAACGAGTGAAGCCGCAGTCCGATGTCTATTCACTCGGCATCGTTCTCTACGAGCTTCTCACCGGCAAGAAACCCTTCGAGGCAGCGAGCGTCGCCGCGGTCGCGATGGCCCAGCTCGAAAACGATCCGGAGCCCCCGCGCTCGCACGTCCCCGACATGGACCCGCGCCTCGAGGCGGTGATCCTTCGCTGCCTAGAGAAGGATCCGGAAAAGCGCTACGCCGACGGGAGCGAACTCGCCCGGGCGATCTCCACGGGAGAGGATGCACGCACCGCGCCCATGGGTGCGGCGGGTGCAGCCGCCGGTGCCGGTATCGCGAGTGCGGCCGCCGGTCCTGGTACCGCAGGTGCGGTAGATGCCGGTGGTGCTCCCGGGGGTCAGACCCTGATCATGGGAAGCGCCGACGACGCGCCTCCCGACGGAGAGGGTCGCTATGTAGACGACGAAGACTCGCCGTGGCGCGCCATCCTGGCCGGAGCGCTGATCGGTCTGGTTCTCTTGGCCCTCGTGTTAGGTGCCTACGCCTTGCTCTCGAGCGACACCGGCATCCAGACCGATACACCGGTCCCCGGGTCCCGCGACGTGACGGAGGGCGAGCAACCGGCGCAGGAAACGACGCCGACCGAGGAACCCGTCGTGGTTCCGGAGGACCCTGCGACCGAGGAAGAGGAGCCACCGCCGTCGTCCGAACCTCCGCCCGAAGAAGAGGAGTCCGGTGAGGAAGACGAGGAGGACAAGGAGGACGAGGAGATCGAAGGGGAGGTCGAAACGGGCGGGCGGGGTCCGGATGGCGAGGGACCGCCCGGCCAGGAGAAGAAGGGAGAGGGCTAACTAAGGCAGATATCGGTCTCGTAATCGGGCGCGTCGTCCTCGAGGAACGGGATTCGATAAAAGGGCTTGCGGGGCCACGTATTCAGCAGCTGTCTGATCTTTAACCTCAGCGCCGTTCGGTCGAGAGCCAGACCCCGCTTCTGGGCCCGCCGTTCCACCGCGCACAGGATCTCGTTCACGCGCAACGCTTTGGGAGCGCCCTGCCAGGAGATTTTCAGACCACCGAACCACGCATCGACGCGATCCGCGAGAGCAGCGAAGGGACCGTCCGTCCGGCCCACTTCGAAGGCAGCCTCGATCGTCTCCTTACGCCGGGGTCTCCAGCCGGCAGCAAGAGCGTCCTCGGGGGCACCCGGGGGCCGGCGAGGAAAGAAGTGCACCGAGAGCCCCTCTCCGCCCAGCACGATCTCGTCATTAAGCATCAGCTTGACGCGGTTCTTAAGCCTGTCGCTCGCCTCTGACCTTGTCATGCCGCCCACCTCGAGGCCGCCGCGGATTTCCACGCCGTGATGGATTCTCCCGGCGCTGACACCCAGGTCAACGATCACTAGGTACAAGAGGATCGCCCCGAGCATCACCGCGGTGATGACCAGCTTGGCCTTCCCAGATAGCGTCACGTCCCCAGCGTAAGAGAAAAGCAGACTTTTGCCAGGGAGTTAGATCGCCACTTTCTTTGCCAGCTGAGTGCTCGCCGCGAACACTGAGGTGTCATAGAAGGGGTCGGGCTCGGCCGCCCCCATCCCTATCGACCGGTATCTGGGATGACGCCGGCGAGCTGAAGAGCCTTGATCACCAGATAGATGCCGAGGAAAGCAAAAGTCACATAACGCAACGCCCTTCTGAGAGGTCGC
>JALZEI010000106.1 GCA_030862115.1 Actinomycetota bacterium | reverse complement strand
ACACCGAGGCGCACCGGCACACCACGAGCGCGGTCTACAGCGTGGTCCGGGGAGAGGGATACTCCATCATCGACGGCACCCGCATCGAGTGGGGCCCCCGGGACACCTTTGCGCTGCCGGGATGGGCAACGCACGAGCACGTGAACGGATCGGACACCGAGCCGGCGATCCTGTTCTCCTACACCGACGATCCGGTGCTGCGCGCGCTCGATTTGTACCGCGAAGAGCCCCAGCCGCAGCAGCAATGAAAAGATCGAGTCGGAAGGCGATTCTTACGTGCGGCTGGTGACGCTGACGCACAGGGGAAACTCGGCCGCCGCAGTGCTCGGGGACGCAGGCGCGAGTCCCGTAGGTGACGGCGCCTTCCCCGACGTTGGCGCGCTTCTGCGGGCGGGCGAGGAGGGGCTCGAGGCAGCACAGGTGGCGCTCACCAAAGGCGGCTTCTCGGCGTACGAGCCCGAGGCGCTCCGTCGCCCGGTTCTAAACCCTGGCGCCATCGTTTGCGTCGGGCTGAACTACAAGACGCACATCCTGGAGATGGGGCGGGAACTGCCGGAGTATCCGACGCTCTTCGCCAAGCTCCCACGTGCGCTCACCGACCCGTTCGCCGAGATCGTGCTGCCCGAGGCCTCCAGCCGGGTGGACTACGAGGGGGAGCTAGCTGTAGTCATAGGAAAGGGCGGTCGCGACATCCCCGAAGACAAAGCCTGGGAGGCGGTCGCAGGGCTCACGATCCTGAACGACGTGACGATGCGCGACTACCAGCGGCGCACTATCCAGTGGTTCGCCGGCAAGACCTGGGAGGCCTCCACGCCGATGGGCCCGGCGGTGGTTACGCCCGACGAGCTTGGCTACCCGGACAGGATGGAGCTCACGGTGACGGTCAACGGCGAGGAGCGCCAGCGCGCTCCCATAAGCGACCTCGACTTCGACGTACCCGATCTCGTCTCCGACCTCTCCAGGATCTTCGAGCTCAGGCCCGGCGACATCATCGCCACGGGGACACCGGCAGGGGTCGGCGAGGCGATGGAGCCCCAGAGGTTTCTCGCCGACGGCGACATCGTGGAAGTAACAATCACCGGCATTGGTTCGATCCGCAATCGCTTCCGGGAGGTCAGATGATAATAGATCCGCGCGAGCTTGAACGCCGCGACCTGAACGCCCTCATCAATGGCCTTGTATACCCGCGTCCGATCGCCTGGGTCTCGACGATCGGCGCAGATGGCACACGCAACCTGGCACCTTTCTCCTTCTTCAACGCCTTCTCCTTCCAACCTCCCACGCTGGGCATCGGCCCCGGCAGCCGCCAGGGGGTCAATAAGGACTCCTTACGGAACATAAACGAGACCAGCGAGTTCGTCGTCAACCTCGTTACTGAGGAGCTTGCTCGTACGGCGAACCTGACGAGCGCCGAGTTCGACCCGGAGGTGGACGAGTGGGAGGTGGCGGGCGCTGAGGGTGTGCCTTCCAAGACCGTCCGCCCCGAACGCGTTGCCGCCTCGCCGGTCTCGTTCGAGTGCAAGGTCAAGCAGATCGTGGAACTCGGCACGGAGGAGATGCCGTCCAACTCGCTCGTGGTCGGGAACGTAACCCGGATCCATGTCATCGACGAAGCCCTCGACGGCTACAGGCCGCGCCCTGAGGTTCTGAACCTAGTGGGAAGGATGGGTGGCCCCCTCTGGTGCACCACGCTGGACCGCTTCGAGCTTCCCCGGCCAGATTCCAAGAACCCAAACGAGGTGCAACCGGAGGCCGCGCCGAGGTGACCAAAGTTAGGCCATACTATGCGATCAGGAGAAGCAAAAGATGGAGACGCTTGAAGGATTCACGCCGTGGCCGCCGGAGACAGCTGAAACCTATCGTCGCAAAGGCTACTGGCAGGGAAAGACGTTCGGCGAGCTACTGCACGAGTGGGCCGACCGCTACGGCGATCGCGAAGCCGTTGTGGGCGGGGAGAAACGGCTCAGTTATGTACAGCTCGCAGAGAAGGCCGATCGCCTAGCCTGGCAGCTCCTACACCTCGGGATCAAGAAGAACGACCGGGTCGTCGTTCAGATGCCTAACGTTCCCGAGTTCTCGTATTTGTGCTTCGCCCTGCTCCGTATCGGGGCGCTTCCGGTGTTGGCCCTGCCGGCGCACAGAGAGCGCGAAGTCTCCCACTTCGTACAGTTCTCGGAAGCGACCGCCTACGTCATCGCCTCAACCTTCCGGGACTTCGATTACGAACAGATGGCCCGGGAAGTAAAGAGCGAGGCTCCGACCCTAACGCACGTGCTCGTTGTAGACGAGGCTACGGGCTCGTTCACTGCTTCCGGCGAACCACTGGAAGAGCCCGGCGACATGCAAGAGGTTTGGGAGGAGCTTGATCGGCACCATCCGGACGCTTCCGACGTCGCGCTCTTCCAGCTCTCCGGTGGCACAAGCGGCCTGCCCAAGCTGATACCGCGTACGCACGACGACTACGCCTACAACGCCCGGGAGAGTGCCAGTGTGTGCGGTTTCGGTCCCGAGACCCGCTACCTCGCGGTGCTCCCCAGCTCGCACAACTTCCCGCTCGCCTGCCCGGGCTTGCTCGGCACCCTCCACGTCGGTGGCACAGCGGTCATGGCCTCCACGCCCGATCCGGAGACGGTGTTTCCGCTGATCGAGCGCGAGCGTGTGACCGCAACAGCCGTCGTGCCCGCGCTTGCTATCCGCTGGATGAACTCCGACCTGCTTGGCGACTACGACCTTTCGAGCCTGGAACTGCTCCAGGTAGGCGGCTCGCGCCTAAACCCCGAAACGGCACATCGGATCAGCTCCACGCTCGGCTGCCTGCCCCAGCAGGTGTTCGGCATGGCCGAGGGACTGCTCAACTACACCCGGCTCGACGATCCTGACGAGGTAATCGCCGAGACTCAGGGGCGGCCCATGTCGCCCGATGACGAGGTTCGCATCGTAGATCCGGAGGGTAACGACGTGGCGCCCGGCGAGGCCGGGGAGCTTATCACACGCGGGCCCTACACCTTGCGCGGCTACTACAAGGCCGAAGAAAAAAATCGGGAAGCTTTTACTCCAGATGGGTTCTACCGGACCGGTGACATAGTACGGTGGCACCCATCGAGCAACCTGGTCGTCGAAGGGAGGGACAAGGATCTCATAAACCGCGGCGGGGAGATGATCTCCGCCGAAGAGGTCGAGAATCTTATCCTTTCCCACCCCAGGATCCATAACGTCGCGGCGGTCGCCATGCCGGACCCAGTGATGGGCGAGAAGACCTGCGCCTATGTGGTCCCCAAAGGGGGTGAGACTATCTCGCTTGAGGAGATGCTGGAGTTTCTGAAGGGCAAGAAGGTCGCCAAGTACAAGCTGCCGGAGCGACTAGAACTCCTCAAGAGCCTGCCGCTTACCAACGTCGGCAAGATCGACAAGAAGGCGTTGCGCGAAGACGTCACTCAAAAACTTGAGACGGAGGGCGCTTTATCCCGATAAAGCCGGCTTTATCGGGGACGGAAGAGGGAGTAATATCATGAAGATCGCAAGCATCGGCGGAGGGCCGGCGGGGCTCTTTTTCTCGATCATGATGAAAAAGGCGGACCCGTCGCACGAGATCATCGTCTTCGAGCGCAACGCCCCGGATGCCACCTTCGGGTTCGGCGTGGTCTTCTCCGAGCGGACCATGGACTACCTGGAGGAAGCTGACGAGGAAACATTCGGAGCGTTGACGGAAGCCAGCGCGGAGTGGACGGACATCGAGGTTCGGCACAAGGGCCGGGTGTTGCGTTGCGGCGGCAACGGTTTCTCGGCCATAGCGAGGAGGCGTCTCCTCCTCATCCTCCAGCAACGCGCCCGGTCTCTGGACGTCGACCTCCGCTTCGAGCAGGAG
>JALZEI010000099.1 GCA_030862115.1 Actinomycetota bacterium | reverse complement strand
CCGCCGCGATCATCGTCGACCCCGCGCCGCGGGAGCCGTGGATCGAGAAATGGCTGAACGCGTCCGCCCACTTCCCGGTCGAACCGATGAGATGTTTGATTTCGCGCGAGGACGTGACGGATCGACTCCACGAGATCGAGACACCCGCCCTCGTCGTGCACGGCGGCGCCGACCCGGCCATCCCGATGGAGCGCGCCGAAGAACTGTGCCGCGGTCTCGCCAACTGCGAGGGCCTGGTGGTTATCGCCGGCGGCGGACACGCCTCCAACCTCAGCCACCCCGACGAGGTGAACAAACACCTGCTGGACTTCTGCAGCCGCCACGCCGCCTGACGTCCTGCTCCTAAACTAGACCTCTCATCGCGAGGAAGGGGTCAAGATGGATTGGGTTCGACTGTCTGTTGCGTGCCTGTTAGCAATTCACATCACTCTGGTCCCGGCGTTTGCACGACCCCGCCCCCACGAGTGCGATGGCCATCCGGCAACCCTGGTGGGGACACCTGGGGCCGACATACTCAGAGGAACCGAGGGATTCGACTCCATCGTGGGTTTGGGGGGAGACGACTCGATCCGAGGGCGGAGCGGTCGTGACCGAATCTGCGCGGGTCCAGGAGATGACATGGTCAAGGGCGGGCGGGGTAGCGATTTCATCGAGGGTGACCGGGGCGAAGACTGGATCAGAGCATTCACCGGCGGCGATGGTTTGTCGGGCGGGCCCGATTCGGACTACATCAAGGGGGGCTGGGGGTTGGACGACATCGACGGGGGCGACGGCGCCGACGTCCTATGGGGCGGAGCCGACGTGGACATCTTGGACGGAGAGGGTGGCTCCGACTTCTTGGGGGCAAACGGCGGCTTCGGTGGACGGCTATCCGGCGGAGAGGGCGACGATACGCTCGATGCGGGGAAGACTCATCACCTGGAGCTGATTGGAGGCAGCGGGGACAATGTGCTGTGGGGTGCTGCCGCTTTTAGCCCTGATTTCAGCAGCGGTAGCGGAGATGATCAGGTCTACGGCACCCCGTCCGACGACATAATAAAAACCGGGAGTGGAGACGACTACATCCGAAGTTACGGGGGCGACGACTGGATCGAAGCCGGTGGTGATATCGACGACGTCGACGCCGGCGAAGGCGATGACGATTGCTTCGACGCAGAAAGCCCGCAGAACTGCGAGTTTGTCTCAAGTCACAGCGGGTGACGCCGGAGGGTTGATGGCAAACGCCCCCTAACCAACATGATCGAGTGGTGCCTCATCGTTGTCTATGCACGCTGAGCCACCACTCGGCGGAATTGTTGAGGGAGTTAGAGGCCTAGGTCGGACCAGAACTTTCTTAGGTCGTCGGAGAGCCGGGCCGGGTATTCGATCGGAAGGTAATGGGTGGCGCGCTCGTAGATCTCGAGCCGTGCGTCGGGCAGCGTCGACGTCATCTCCTCGAGTATGGCCTCCGATACGAAGGGGTCTCTCCCGCCGCCGACGACGAGCGACGGGACGCCTACCTCCTGCAACAAGGAGGGCCTCGAGTCGCCGGAGATCTCCTCGTAACTCGCCAGCAGCGTGCGCAGATCGCACGACGCCATTCCCCTGAGCAGGTCCACCAGCGCGTTGGTGTCGGCGGTGGCTCCGATAAGACCGGACTGCCGGATGAGCCCCCCGATCACCGGGCGGGAAGCCAGGGTGCGAAAAGGTCCCTCTATGAGAGAGGCGAAGTGCTTGGCGACCCCCGCCAACGTCGGGATACCCGCCGCGAGATCGAGTCGGCTGAGCACCCGCCCGAGTGAATGACCGTAGCCGCCGCACACGCTCGCGAAAGCCACGACTCTTTCCGGGTAGCGGCTGATGAGCTCCAAGGCGATGCGCGTACCGTTGCTCCACGACGCGAGCGCGACCTTCTCTATCTCGGCGTCGTCGAGAACTGCGATCGCATCCTCCGCCTGCGCGCCGGGGTCGATGCGGTCGGACTCGGGTGCCCCCGAGGAGAGAAGCCCGCGGTGGTCCCACGTCACGATCTTGCGCTGGCGCGCGACGTCCAACAGGGCCCGCCGCCAGATCGACAGGTTGGCGCCCACCGCGTTGACGACGAGAAGAGGGGTCAGGTCGCCGTCACCCATGACGCGCGACGCGATCCTCGTTCCGTCGAAGGAGGCTACGTATACGGGTTCGTGATCGAGGTGGGGTCCGGTCATCCTGCGGGCGACACCGCCGGCGTCGTCGGAAGCGCAACACCTCTTTCTCGCTGCACCTTCTCTTGA
Source organism: Actinomycetota bacterium (assembly GCA_030862115.1). GTDB lineage: Bacteria > Actinomycetota > CADDZG01 > CADDZG01 > WHSQ01 > JALZEK01. The sequence continues at coordinate 15,468 of JALZEI010000099.1, read as the reverse complement.
TGGCGCGCGATCTCTTCGTCGCGATGGGCCAAGCTCCAGCCCCAGGTCGACGCCATCAAATCCGCCGCCCCCGCGTCGGGTCCCACCCCGGCATCCGGATCCGTCAGCGACAGGCGCGTGCGCCTGGCGAGGAGGTCGTCGAGATGAACGGCCATCTCCGAACGCGCGCAGTACACGGCCTCGGCCGCAATCGGGGCGTGTCCGGGGACCAGTGGTTCGAGAGCTCCCTCGGCGGCGGCCAGATCGAGGACGTCGAGTGCCCGGTCGCCATAACAGCGGATGAGGTTGGCCTGAACTTGTTCGCTCATACCCAGCTTCTTGGCGCGGCGGTCGACGGCAGCACGCAAGGCATCGATGTCGGCCGAGCCGAGCCGGATGTGTCTCGTGCGGGACTTGGCCGTGACATCGAGGTCGTCGGCAATGCGCTCGACGACGTCGAGAGCCATGCGTCTGTAGGTGGTGAGTTTTCCTCCCGTGATGCCGACGATCCCCGGGGAGATTTCGTAGATCGCGTAACGACGGGAGAGGTCTGCCGTCGCGCCCTTCTTGCCGGCAACGAGCGGACGCAGGCCCGCATAGGCGCCGGCGATGTCTCTATCGGTCAACGCCAGCCCGAAGGCGGCATTCACCGCGTCGAGGCAGTAACGACGATCGTTGTCGTCGACGGTGGGGTTGTCGAGATCGCCTTCGAACAGCGTGTCCGTCGTTCCGACGAGCACCGCGTCCAACCAGGGAATGACGAACAGCATCCTCTTCTTCTCGGCATCAGGGATGAAGGCTGCAGCCTCCGCCATGGGAATCTGTTCGCGCGAGAACACGAGGTGGATTCCCTTGGAGGGCCGGAGACGTTCCTCGGCCCCCTCGCGTGCGATGTTCTCGAGCTGGTCGGCCCACACTCCGGCGGCCACCACCACGCGGCGTGCCCTCACTTCGAACGACGAGCCGGTCAGACCGTCTTCGACCTGCGCGCAGCAAACGTCGCCGCTGGACTCGAGGTCGAAGACGCGCGCGTAGTTGAGCGCCGTTGCGCCGTGCCGGCACGCCTGCAACAAGACCTCCATCACCAGGCGAACGTCGTCGGTGCGGCTGTCGTAGAAGAGGAAGCCCCCCTGCAGCTTTCCCTTAGGTAGAGCGGGCACGAGCTTCTCGGTCTCGTCGATCCCCAGGTACTTGTGGACTTTGATGTTTTTGAAGCTGGCGAGCGCGTCGTAGGTCCACAGCCCTACGCCGAAGAGCGCGCGGTGGGAGCGGTTGGTGATGGGGATCACGAACGGGATCGGCTCCACCAGATGCGGCGCGAGCCGGCCGAGCAAATCGCGCTCCATCGAAGCTTCGCGGACCAGTCCGAACTCGCGCTGCTCCAGATAGCGCAGGCCGCCGTGCACCAGCTTGGACGATTTGCTCGACGTCCCGGAGGCGAAGTCGAGGCGCTCGACGAGACCCACTCGCATCCCCCGCGAGGCTGCGTCGAGAGCGGTCCCCGCCCCCGTGATCCCCCCACCTACGACGAGCAGGTCCAGCGGTTGGCTAGGTGTTGCCGCGAGACGCTCGAGAGCCTCCTCGCGGGTCCCCAGGCCCCCCGCCCGGGCTAGACGAGGCTCGTCGCCCACAAGATCACCGTTATGGCGCCCACGATCACCAGGACGGCTCCGACCAAGATGACCGGGCCCATCCACCAATCCGCCTGCCTGCCCAGAGGATCGGAGTCCGCCTCCGCGGTGCGCCTCAAAACGAGCTGCGGGCCGCCCAGCTGGTTGAAGTGAAGGTGGGCGCGATCGCCTTCGATCACGTCGGCGATGCCCTGCAGCAGGTCGACGAGCTCGTCGTCGTCGAGCGTGACCGTCGCCTCGGGCAGCGATTCACCCTTCTTGTCTTCGATCTTCATAGTTCTCCAGTCCTGCCAATGCCTCTTGTATTGTCTCGCACATGCCGGCCGGCCTTCGTCTCCTCGGTGACGACGGAGCTCTCGGGTGGACGGGGTGCGAGATGCTGAGGGAGAAACTAGGAGTCGCGCGACAAGGGGGCTGCGGGGATAGGCCGAGGAGCGCGGGTGGGATGTCGCCCGTGCGTTGTTCTACGGCAGCCGTACCACGACGTTGCGTGGTCGGCGTTTCCGGGTGAGTCGGCCGGTCTTAGGTTCTCTGTCCGACCGCCAGGAGGTTTCCCTCGCTGTCCTTGAACCACGCCGATTTCTCGCCGTCGATTTCGGCAATCCCGTTCTCGGTCTTGAGGCCCGGTAGGTCGTACTCCTCGAATTCGACGCCGTTGTCACGGAGTTGGGCCACAACCGCCTCGAGGTCGGCGACGTCGAAACCAAGTTGCGTGTGGGCGCCCGACGGTTCGCCACTCGACTTGAAGAGCAGGAAATGGCCTTGCCCGCATACGTACCGAAGCCCTTCCGGCCGTTCCTCATCTGGCTTGAGTCCCAGCTTGTCCGCGTAGAATGCTTTAGCTCGCTCCAAATCCTGGGCCGGAATCGTCGCGAAGACGTCACTTATATCGAGCATGCCTCCTCCTTTCGCGCCGCCCTTCCACATAGGGCCTCCCGCTATATAAGGACTTTCGGGCTCGAAGCGCAAGAGGAGCCCCTGGCGGCCAGCGGGTAGTGTCGCACGATGCCTCAGGACCTTCGTCTGCTCACAGACGACCAGCGCACCCTGGTTTCACTCGTGCGAGAGCTCTGCGAGAAGGAGGTCACGCTGCAAGTTGTCGCAGGATACGAGGAGCGTTCGGAGGACCCGGCCCCCCTGTACGCGCAGCTCGCCGAGCTCGGCCTGACTGGCATCCCCTTTCCCGAGGAATTCGGGGGCGGGGGCCAGCCCTACAGCACCTACCTTCTCGTCATCGAGGAACTCGCCGCGGCCTACGTCTCTCTCGCCATCGGGCTGTCCGTACACACGCTATGCGCTTTTGCCATCAACCGCTTCGGCAGCGACGCCCAAAAGAAGGAGGTGCTCGAGAAGCTGGCGCTGGGGGAGTGGTTCGGGGCCTACTCGCTGTCGGAGTCGTCGTCGGGATCCGACGCGGCGTCGCTTCGCTGTAAGGCCGAGCGCGCCGGCGACTCCTACCGGCTGACGGGAAACAAGATCTTTTGTACGCGCGGGGCGGAGGCCGACGTCGTCTTGGTGATGGCGCGCACTGGAGAGGCGGGCGCGCGCGGCGTGAGCACGTTCCTCGTTGAAAAGGGAACGCCCGGCGTCTCCGGTGACAAAAAAGAGGACAAGATGGGATGGCGCTCGTCTCCCACGTGGGCCCTGAGGCTCGAGGGGGCCGAGGTGCCGGAGACGAGACGGCTCGGCGAGGAGGGGGAGGGCTTTCGCATCGCGCTCGCGTCGCTGGACTCCGGACGCCTCGGGATTGCGGCCTGCGGGGTAGGGCTCGCCCAAGCAGCGCTCGACGCCACGCTGACGTTCACCGGCGAGCGAGAGCAGTTCGGCAGACCGGTCTCGGCCAACCAGGGAGTGCAGTTCATGCTCGCCGATATGGCCACGCAGATAGCGGCCGGCCGCAACCTCTATCGACACGCGGCCCGCCTGCGAGATGCTGGGGAGGACTATTCGATCGAGGCCGCCGAGGCCAAGCTCTTCTGCACCGACATGGCTATGCGGATCACGACCGACGCCGTCCAGCTCCACGGAGGCTACGGCTACATCACCGAGTACCCGGCCGAGCGCTACATGCGAGAGGCCAAGGCCCTGCAGATCGTCGAAGGGACGAACCAGATCCAGCGGCTGGTCATCGGCCGCAAGATCACCCGGGGGACCTGACCGTCCAATCCAATCCGCGGCGGGAGCTCACACGACGTCCTGAGGCCGACTTGCGAAACGCAGTTAAATGGATGCTGTGGGCGAGTGGGGAGCGCCGAAGGTTAGGGCCGAGTGGAGCCGCCGGTAGCCCAGGATCAGGTCAGGGGCGGTTTAGTAGCCGCGCTGGTTGCTCCATTTGACTTCGGCTTCGTAGCTGCGGTCGTAGTCGCCCGAGTAGTCGCGGTCCCAGTAGTGGTGGGCTTCGTAGACGAAGTTATCGGCGGAGTCGTTGATCCAACCGTCGGGATGCACCTTGTGCCACTTCGTTAGAGCCGACCACGCGTAGCCCGGAACCGCCACGAGCTTGGCGTCGCCCGTGGAGCGAATGGCGTCAAGCGCGCCCTGTGAGGCTTTCTCCCACACCTCAGCGGGGTCGAGAGAACCGAGGGATGGCATGGCGTAAGGCTCGGCCATGATGGCGTAACCCAGAACCGCGTCCTCGTTCCCGAAGGCGTTGCTTATCCGACGCCACGCGTCCGCGAAGTCGCCGGTCGGTACCTGGTCGGAACCGATGGGTTGTCGCACGCCCTTGTCGCCGTTGCTGAGGTAGTAAGCGCCGTAGTTGTGCATGTCGAGGATGACCTCGAGGTCGGCCTCGTCTGCTCTATCGATCGCGGTCCTTATGCGGCGGACCTCGGCGTCATTCAGCGGAGCACCAAGCTTGGGCTGCAAGCGTTCCCAACGGAAGGGGATACGCACGTGTCCCATCCCGCGACCGGCGAGGTAGTCGAACGTCGCCTGCCAGTCATAGTGGTAGCGGGTCTGGTAAGCACCCGGGTTCTCGTTTGAGAAGGTGGAGATCTTTGCAGAGATGGGGGAGCCGAACTCGCCGCCGTTGACGGTGACGCCGCGCCCGTAGCGAGTCGTGGTCGGATGGCTTTCAAGGATTCTCGCCTGCGTGTTGGCCGTCTCCACACCGGACTCGGAGTTGCCCTCGCGGTTCTCGTAAATCGAAAGCAGATAGCTGCGTCCCCACCATTCCCCGGTGGCCCATCCCGTCACCCATAGCCCCGCGGCGTCGGCTTTGTCGAACCAGCGCTCCGCCAGCTGGTTCCACTGTTTGTGATCCCCGGACGCGGCGTCGGGCCATCCGGCTTCGCCGATGTAGCCCCGGGCGTCGTTGTCGTTGAGCCATTTTGTGAAGCGGCCGAGCTCGACCGTCACCCGCCGCTCGAGGGCATCGGGAGGGTCGCCCGCCGTGGCCCCGGGGGCGCACAGCACGCCAAGGGTCAGACACAAGATGCTTATCGACATGAGTGTGGAGAACCGGCTCAGCACTGGTTCGTTGCTCCCTTCCTTGCCCCCTTTATGTATCGGAGCGGGAGGGCCCCCACCTAAGTGACCGGCAATCTACCCGGACGCCTCGCACAGAGGGCGAAACCGGGCAAAAGCGTCACGGCCAGGCTTCGGCAACGCCGCTCTCGTAAATCCAGAGGGGGCCGTGGGGGCCGTGTTTACGTGAGCCCATGGCCACAACCGCCAGAGAGGCTCCCACCACGCGCTCGGTGGTGCGCATAACCCTCACCGTCCTCGGCGTGATCGGCCTTCTCTATGCCGCCTACCTGGTCCGCTCGATCCTCGTGCTCGTTCTGATCGCGGCCTTTTTGGCCGTGGGGCTCGATCCGGCAGTGCGGCGGCTCGAGGGATGGGGGATGAGACGAGGGTTCGCGGTCGCGACGATCTTTCTGGCCACGATTCTTTTCATCGTTGCCTTCTCGCTCGCGGTGGTCCCACCCTTGGTTGGGCAGGTAACGAGCTTTGCGCTCAACTTACCCGACTACATTCAGGATCTCGCCGAGAACAACCCGCGGATCCGAGAGTGGGTGGAGACCAACGACATCCCCACGAGACTCCGCGAGGCTGTTAACAACATCCCCAGCATCATCGGGAGCTCGTTCGGCAGCGTCCTCGGCGTTGCCGGCTCGGTGTTGTCCGCTCTGTTCAACGCGCTGACCGTCCTCGTCCTCACGATCTATTTTCTGCTCAGCCTGTCTCGCATCAGAGCGGGCTCGATGCGTCTCGTTCCGGCCAGTCGCCGGGAACGAGTCGGCGCGCTGATGGAACCCATACTGCAGAAGATCGGCGGCTACATCGCGGGGCAAGTGACCGTCGCTCTCATTACGGGATCGCTGTCGTTCATCTTTCTGCTGATCGCGGGGGTTCCGTTCCCGGTCGCGCTCGCCCTGTGGGTAACGATCGCCTCGCTCATCCCGTTGGTGGGAGCGACCTTGGGGGCCATACCGGCCGTGATCGTGGCCTTCTTCACGTCGTTCCCGCTCGGGATGGCGACGCTGATCTTCTTCTTGATCTATCAGCAGCTCGAGAACTACATGATCGCTCCCCGCGTCATGACGAAAGCCGTTGACGTGTCGCCGGCCGCGGTGTTGCTGGCCGCGCTGATCGGGGGGAGCCTCCTCGGGTTCGTGGGAGCGCTGATGGCGATCCCCGCGGCCGCCTCGCTCAAGCTGATCGTGCAAGAGGTGGTCGTCCCGCGAGCCGAGAAGACTTGAGCCGTTTCCTCAGTCGATAGGACGGCGCTCGAAGGGAGTCGAGAGGACAATCGTCGACTTCGTGACCACGTCGAGCTTGGCCCTCAGCGCGTCGAGCAGTTCTTCGAGCGCAACCGTCGACGGCGCGCGCACCACGACCACATAGGAGTTCTCGCCGGCCACCGAGTAGCAGGACTCAACCAGCTCGAACTCGGCGACGCTCGCGGGAATGTTGGGAGGCGACGACGAGCGGAGCTCGAGACTCACGAAGGCGGTAATCGGAAAGCCCGCCTTGACGAGGTCGACGTCGGCCCTATAGCCGCGGATTACGCCTCTCTTTTCGAGCTTGCGAACGCGGTCGTGGACAGAGGACGCGGCCAGGCCCACCTTCCTGGCGACGGCGCCGTAGGTCATACGGGCGTCTCTTTCGAGCAGGCCCAGGATGCGCCGATCGGTGGCGTCCACTTCCGAACTCCATTCGGTAAAGCGGGTAGATTCCCGGCTGATGTTCAGCTAGAGTAGCCTTTGGCCGAAAGGAGATCAAGCGTCTCCACTTCCCCGAGCGAGTTAGGAGGCACCTGATGGGCGTCATCGAGAGCCCCTTCTCCTCGCAGGTCCCTCGCCGGGCGCACCCGGCCCCCCAGCCCTACGCCTACAGAAGAGCGGAGCTCGTCGAGCCCGATTGGACTCGCCTGCCGGGCTTCAAAGACGTCGGCGACGCCGAATGGAACAACGCTAAATGGCAGCGCCAGCACTCGGTTAAGAACCTCGATCAACTCCGAAAGGTATTCGGGAGCCATCTACCCGACGACCTCGCCGCATCCATGGAGCGCGACAGAGGCGAACGTGCCACGATGTCCATGCTCGTCCCGCCGCAAATGATCAACACCATGAACGAGCGCGACCTGTGGGGCGATCCCATAAGGCGCTACATGCTGCCGGCGCTCGCCGATCGCGACGCGACGTGGCCGAGCCATCCCATGGCCGCGCGAGACAGCCTTCACGAGGCCGACATGTGGGCCGTCGAGGGACTGACCCACCGCTATCCGACGAAAGTGCTCGCCGAGCTTCTGACGACCTGCCCCCAATATTGCGGGCACTGCACGCGCATGGACCTCATAGGGAACAACGTCCCGCAGGTCCTCAAGCATCGCTTCGAGACCAAACAGCGGGACCGGCATGGTGAGATGCTCGATTACATACGGAACACCCCGACGGTCCGGGACGTGGTCGTCTCGGGCGGAGACATCGCCAACCTGCCGATCGGGCACCTCGAGGATTTCGTGTGCACGCTCATCGAGATATCTCACGTAAGCGACATCAGGCTGGCGACCAAGGGCCTAATGGGCTTGCCACAGCACTTCCTTCAAGACGAGGTGTTATTCGGGCTCGAGCGCATTGCCAAGAAAGCAATCGAACACGACGTCGACATCGCCGTGCACGCCCACGTCAATCACGCGAACTCGATCACCCCGCTCGTCGCCAAGGCCTCAAAGAAGCTCATCTCCATGGGATTCCGGGACGTACGCAACCAGGGTGTGCTCATGAGGGGAGTGAACGACAGCCAGGAGGCCCTCCTCGATCTGTGTTTCGCGCTCCTCGACGGGGCGAAGATCATGCCTTACTACTTCTACATGTGCGACATGATCCCGAACTCGGAGCACTGGCGTCTCTCGGTGCGAGAGGCGCAGGCGCTTCAGCACTCCATCATGGGATACCTGCCGGGTTTCGCCACCCCTCGAATCGTGTGCGACGTGCCGTTTGTCGGCAAGAGGTGGGTGCATCAGGTGGACTCCTACGACGAGGAGCGCGGCATCTCGTACTGGACGAAGAACTACCGAACCGGCATCGAACACGAAGACGACGATGCGCTGACAAAGGTGCATGAGTACTACGACCCGATCCGCGCGCTGCCGGAGGCCGGTCGCCGCTACTGGCGCGACTACGCCGACAACGCCGCGGCCAGCGCGTAGCCGGACGGCCTTGGAGAGATTCGGGACACATCGTTCGCTCGACCCCGCGGGTTCCCTTCCGCAACAGGCGCGCGTCCTGAAACCCGATGGACCGCTGGCTCCGGATGAGGTGGGCCTTGACGTCGATTACCTCAACATCGACTCGGCCTCGTGGCATCAGATCAAAGAGTCCTGCGGAGCCGAACCCGAAGCCATGAAGAAACAGATTCTCGCCATCGTGGCCGAGCGCGGCAAGATGCACAACCCCGGCACGGGTTCGGGGGGGATGCTCGTGGGCACCGTGCGCGAGATCGGCGCCCATCGCATGGAGCCGCCGCCGGGCGCCCGCATAGCAACGTTGGTCTCGCTCACGCTGACGCCACTTGTCCTCGACGAGATCACAGAACTCGCTCCTGACTCCGAGAAGGTGAAGGTGAAGGGGAGAGCGATCCTCTTCGGGTCCGGCATATACGCCGAGGTGCCGCCCGACATGGACGAGCGCGTGGTTCTGGGAGTTCTGGATGTGTGCGGCGCCCCCGCGTGGGCCGCACGGTTGACGCGTCCCGGCGATCGCGTGGTGGTCGTCGGCGCCGGTGGTAAGTCGGGGATGCTGGTGTGCGCGCAGGCGGTCCGCAATGTCGGACCGAACGGGAAGGTGATCGGGTTGTGCTGGCCCGAAACCACGTTGCCGGCGGCAAAGGATGCGGGGGCCGAGGCGATCGTCGTCGACTGCACGGATGCCAATGCCGTACACGAGGCGGTGGCCGAGAGCCTCGAGGGCCACTACGCGGACCTCACCTTCGTGTGCGCCAACGTGCCGGGATGCGAGGGTGGAGCGATCCTCTCGACCGACGACGAGGGCAAGGTGGTGTTCTTCTCGATGGCGACTTCCTTCACGACGGCGGCCCTCACGGCCGAGGGCCTGGGAAAGGCGTGCGAGATGGTCGTCGGAAACGGATACGTGCCGGGCCACGCGCATCTGGCTCTCGAGCTCGTCCGGCGCGATCCTCGTTTGCTGGAGCGGTTCTCGAGATGAGAGTTCTCTTTCACGGAGGGCCGGTTCGCACGGGGGCCGAGGCCGCCGACTGGGTCGTAATAGAGGGCGAGCGCGTTGTCGCTACCGGGACCGGAGACCATCCCGGAACTGACCGCGCCGTGGATCTCGAGGGAGCAACGCTCTTACCCGGATTCTGCGACGCGCACGTCCATCTCTCGTCAACCGGTCTCTATGCCCTCGGTCTCGACCTTCGAGAGGAGCGCTCGAAAGAGGCGATCCTCGACCGTCTTCGGACGCATGCACGGCGGCCGGACGCGGTGTTGTTCGGAGGAAATTTCGAGGACACCTCAGAGACGTCGCTGACGCGCGACGAGCTCGACCGGGTCGTGGGGGAGAGACCCGCTCTGCTCGGTAGGGCCGATATGCACTCGTGCGTCGTGTCCTCCTCGGTGATCGAAGCACTCGATCTCGATGGTTTGGAGGGGGTCGATAGAGATGAGACCGGCCGTTCCACCGGTTACCTGAGAGAACAAGCCGCCGGGGCCGCGTGGCGATGGTTCGACGAATCCCTCGACGGGCACGAACAACGAGCGGCAATCGATGCCGCCCTCGAGGTGGCGCTGTCCCACGGTGTGACGTCGGTCCACGAGATGTTCGTTCTCGAATGGAGAGATTGGGCGTCCCTCGACGCCTTGCTCGACCACATCTCGGCGTTGCCGCAGACGATTGCCGTGTACGTGTCGAGCGACGACATCGACGCCCTCGGCCGGCGGGGACTGGAGCGCGCCGGCGGCGATTTCTTCTTAGACGGTTCGTTCGGCTCACATACGGCTTGGATGTGTGAACCATTCGATTCGGCCCCACCCTCGGGATCTCACGCGAGGGGCATCTCGTACCGCACGGACGAAGAGCTGCTTTCGTTCTTTACGCGCGCGCAGGACGCGGGAATGCAGACCGGCGTTCACGCGATCGGCGACGCCGCAATCGAACAAGCGATAACGGCATGGGAGCAGGTCGCCGGACGAGCGGGCATCGACGAGGTCAGGCGGTTGGGTCATCGCATCGAGCACTTTGAGTGCGCCACAGACGATCACATTGTGCGGGCGGCCGAACTGGGCCTGCGGATTAGCGCGCAGCCGGCGTTCGACGCCTTCTGGGGAGGTGACTCGGGCCTGTATGCCGAACGGATAGGAAGCGGTCGGGCCGTGCAGATGAACCGCTTCCGGTCGATGGCCAACGCAGGCCTGCTCGTGGGGGCCGGATCGGATTCGACCGTAACGCCCCTCGATCCGTTCCTGCAGATGGCCGCGCTTCGCGATCACCACCGAGCGGACGAACAAATGAGCGCACAGCAAGCTCTCGCAGTCCACACCCTCAACTCGCACGCGCTGGCGGGGCACGACGACATCGCCGGCACGATCGAACGGGGCAAACGGGCAGACCTAGCAATCGTCGACCGTGATCCGCTCGAGGTCGATCCCGACGACCTCCGCAAGACCGAGGTGCTTGCCACTTGGGTCGCCGGCAAGCGGCTGTGGCCCGATTCGGAGAAGTCGGGATGAGCGACGTGACCGCGTTTCAACGCCCCACGGGCCGGCTGCGAATAGACACCGGCGTAGTGGACGAGTGCAGGGCCCTTGCCGCCGAGATCGCCCGGCCTATCGAGGACCTCGCGCACTCGCACACCACGGTGTCGATAGAGCGGGCATGTCTTCGTCTGCTCGGCGTCGACGACGTCGAGGGCGAGGGTGTTGAGGCCGTTCCGATCCCCAACCGCGTCGTCGACGAGATCCGCTCCCACGTCGGCCTGGAGCGGGGGGCATTGCTGCCCTTTCTGCACGCCGTCGAAAGCGGTTGCGGCCACATCCAGACAACGGCCGAGCAGATCGCGTCGGGAGAGGTCATCCTGGAGTACCCATCGGGCGTTGATCTGGAGATCGCTTTCGAGCGCGCGAAGGCGGAAGCCGCCGGTGCCGTCGACAAGATCGCATCGGCGACCAGCGCGAGAGCCGAGACCATCGCCTTGGTGGGGGAGGCCCCCAAGCCGTGGATGTATCTGATCGTCGCGACCGGCAACATCCACGAGGACATCCCCCAAGCGCAGGCGGCGGCTCGCAACGGAGCCGACGTCATCGCCGTGATTCGCTCGACCGGACAATCGCTGCTCGACTACGTGCCCTATGGAGCGACCTCGGACGGATTCGCGGGAACGTTCGCGACGCAGGAGAACTTCCGGCTGATGCGCGGGGCGCTCGATGAGGTGTCGGAGGAACTCGGCCGCTACGTGAGGTTGACCAACTACGCAAGTGGATTGTGCATGCCGGAGATCGCCGCGATCGCGGCCACCGAGCGGCTCGACATGATGCTGAACGACTGCATGTACGGGATTATCTTCCGCGACATCAATATGCAACGCACCTTCATCGACCAGTACTTCTCGCGCATGATCCACGCCCTCGCAGGGATCGTCATCAACACCGGCGAGGACAACTACTTGACGACCGCGAACGCGATCGACGCGGCCCACACCGTTCTAGCTTCGCAGTTCTTGAACGAACGTCTGGCGCGTTCGGCGGGGCTTCCCGAGGAGCAGATGGGGTTGGGACATGCCTTCGAAGTCGATCCCGACGTCGACGACCAGATCCTGCTGGAACTCGCTCATGCTCAGCTCATACGCGAGTGTTTCCCCAACGCGCCGCTGAAATACATGCCGCCGACCAGGCACATGACCGGCAACGTCTTTCAGGGCTTCCTCTACAACGGGATGTTCAACCTGATCGGCGCGCTGACGGGACAAGACATCATCTTGCTGGGGATGATGACCGAGGGGATACACACGCCGTTCCTGTCCGATCGCGACCTGGCCCTTGAGAACGCGTCGTACGTCTTTCGAGGTGCCTCCGGGCTGGCAGGAGACCTGCGCTTCGAAGAGGGTGGAACGGTAGAGCGCAGAGCGCGGCAGGTTATCGAGGAATGCCGGCAGATGCTCGACAAGGTGGCCGACATCGGAATGTTCGCGGCGATCGAGGCGGGCATGTTCGCCGACACCGTACGATCGCCCGACGGCGGCAGGGGACTCGAGGGTGTCGTTAGCCGCGACGAGAGTTACGTCAACCCGATTCTCGATCTTCTCGAACAGAGAGTAGGAGTTTCGCGTGGAGAAGGTTAGGCCCTACGGGGACTCCACCGACGACGGGTTCGTACAGCTGTCGTTCACGCTGCCCCTGGCGGAATCGGAACGGGCGCGGGGGGCGGCGATGGAGCTCGCCAAGAAGATGGGCTTTCAGCGGCCCCAGATAGTGCACATGAAGGCGATGGGGCCGGACTTCACCTTCTTTATCGTCTACGGCCGCACGCCTCACGCAGTCGACCCCAGCGCCATCGTGGTCGAAGTGCGCGACTTCCCGCTGCTGAGCTACCAGGAGACGAACCGACTGTTGCGAGAGCACCTCAAGCGTCAAATGGTAGTGGTGGGGGCCTGCACCGGAACCGACGCCCACACCGTGGGGCTCGACGCGATCCTGTCGATGAAGGGCTACGCGGGCGATCACGGCCTCGAGTACTTCCCGGAGATGCGCGTGATCAACATGGGAGCACAGGTCACCCCGGACGAGATCGTCGCTCGCGTCCGAGACAACAACGCCGACGCCCTACTCGTGTCGCAGGTCGTCACCCAGCGCGACGCCCACATCCTGCATTTGAAAGAGGTCAGAGAGGCGCTCGAAGCCGCCGGGCTGCGCGAGGAAGTCGTGCTCGTCGGAGGTGGACCGCGTTTCTCGCACGAACAGGCAAGTGAACTTGGCTACGACCGCATCTTCGGCCGGGGAACGCTGCCGTCGGAGGTCGCCAGCTATCTGGCCTACGCGGTGCTTGCGAAGATGGGCATCGAGGTCTCGGCCGCCGAGGTCGGGGTATGAGCGGGGGAGACATCGTCGTCGTCCATCGCGTGCGACTCTCGCAGGCCGACGCTCACTACGGAGGCGACCTGGTCGCCGGCGGCCGGCTCATGGAACTGTTCGGCGACGCCGCCACCGAGATCTGCATCCGCCACGACGGCGACGAGGGCCTGCTCGCCGGCTATTCCTCCGTGGAGTTTTTGGCCCCCGTCTACGCGGGTGATTTCCTGGAGGTGAGGGGCGAGATCAGCCGGGTCGGGAATAGCTCTCGTGATCTGGAACTCCGAGCATTCCGGTACGCTGGGCTCCGACGTGACGTCTCGGACTCAGCGGCGGACATCGTAGACCCGCCCGAGCTCGTGGCCCGGGCGGTCGGAACGGCTGTAGTCCGGGTCGACCGGCAGCGCAAGGCCTGACGAATCTTCAAGCGCTTGTGGGCTAACGGCGACTAAAGTGGGAGACCGGTAAATGGCTCGTATCGCTCAAGCTCTGATTTTGTCCTTGCTGATCCTTCCTCCGTTCGCTACGGGCACGGCTACCCCCACGGACGACCGGCCGAACGTTCTGATCATCATGACCGACGACCAGCGGGCTACCGGCACTTACCGCGTGATGCCGAACACGCGTGAATGGTTCATGAAGGGCGGAACCACGTACCCCAAAGCCTGGGTAACAACCCCCTTGTGCTGCCCCTCTCGTTCCACCCTCTTCTCCGGCCAATACGCGCACAACCACGGCGTGTTGACCAATGACCTCGCCGGCCAGCTCGACCACACCACGACCATGCAGGCGTTGTTGGATTCGGCCGGTTACAACACGGCTTATGTAGGTAGATTCTTAAATGGATGGGGCCTGCGGAGCTCTCCACCTGAACAGTTCGATCACTGGGCGGCCTTCCCCGGCAATTATTTCGACAAGCGGTTCAATATTGACGGCAACCTCGTCGACGTGCCCGGGTACACAACCACGTTCCTCGGGTCGCACGCGATCGAACTCATGGAAGACTTCGAGCACGAGGATGACGTCCCGTGGCTCATGTATGTGGCGACTTCGGCTCCACATAAGCCTTTCCTGCCGGAACCCCGCTACGAGGACGCCAAAGTGGGCAGCTACTCCAATCCGGCCATCGAAGAGACCGACCTCTCGGACAAGGCCGACTACGTGTCACTAGGGAGCCGAGGCGACCCGAAAGCGATCCGGCGCGGTCAACTGCGGACCTTGATGTCCGTCGATGATCTCGTCGACAAAGTCATGACCAAGCTCGACGAACTCGATGAAAGTCGGGACACGATTGCCATCTTTGTTTCCGACAACGGCTTTTTGTGGGGAGAGAACGGACTTATTGAGAAACGATCTCCTTTTACGGCGGCACTACAGATTCCACTGATGGTGAGATGGCCTGGACACGTCCCGGCGGGTGAGGTCGACTCCAGCAACGTGTCCATGGTCGATATCGCCCCTACGCTCTACGAGGCGACGGGAGTTGCGACAGATCTACCGCTGGACGGTCGATCGCTCTTCGGACCGGACGAACGCGAAGAGATGTTCTTCGAGCATTGGGCCGAATCGGAACGAGATGTGCCGGACTACGCCTCGTTGAGAACGGACACATACCAGTACACCGAGTACTACGAGGGGGAGGGTCGGTTGATACCTACTTTCCGCGAATACTTTGATCTCGTCAACGACCCCTGGCAGCTCGAGAACTTACTGGGAAACGAGGATCCTTTGGACGATCCCTCACCCGTCGATATAGCCGCACTACAGGCGAAGATCCAGCAGTACAGGGACTGCGCCGGTACGGCGTGCCCGTAGCCGTCGGCGTCTCGGCGGCCTTGGATTGTGTGGGTCCTGGACAAGGTACGCTCGTCGGCGTGTGGCCGTGAACGACGAGCAGGCACAAGGGAGTGATGCATGAAAAGAGTCGACGGCATCCGAGCAGTCACTTACGACTGCTGGGGAACGCTTCTGAAGGACCGTGATTGGGAGGGCGCCATGTCTCGCAGAGCAGGCGCCCTCAGTCATTTGCTGGGTCTTTCCGAGTCCGAGGCGACCGCGCTCCTCGAAGAGGCCTGGGCGAAGCACGACGAGGCGTGGCATCAGGTCGAGACCTTCGGACCGGGCCGCATGGCCGCCTACTGTCTCGAGAAACACGGCATCGACGACCAACAGGTCTACACCGATCTGAGCCGCGAGTTCGAGGAGGCCACGCTCGTAAAGGGGGCCGATCGCGTGGACGGAACCCTCGAGACCATCGAGGCCTTACACCGGGCCGGTCTCGGCGTAGGTCTGATCTGCGACACGGGGCTGACCCCGGCACGCGTTGTG